>CAYOUY010000207.1:0-1940 GCA_964407245.1 uncultured Acidobacteriaceae bacterium | reverse complement strand
TCTCAGTTCCAAGAATTAGCGCGAACAAATATCTGGGTTTCGAACACCTTGCCGATCTTTTGCTTCAGCGTCATCCCGTCGAGATACTCCATGACGATGAATGGTCGACCGTCCTGCCTCCCGATCTCATGGATCGTGCAGATATTGGAATGGTTGAGTGCAGAAGCCGCCTGCGCCTCGCGCTGGAAGCGAGCCGAGGCTTGCGGATCACGAATAACTTCTCCCGGTAGGAATTTCAGAGCGACGAAGCGGTGCAGGATCAGGTCTTCAGCCTTATCATCTCCTCGACACCGAGCGCTTCAAAGTCGAGGCCGAAGGTTGTTACTGCTCCGTACTCGAAGAGTGCTGGATTACCGACTTCAAGGTTCGACCGCGAATTGTAAAAGCCTGCGAACCCATTCCGGATAGTCAACGCTGGTAAACACTACCCCGGCTATGGTGGGGCAAACCAGCATGGATGTTGAAAAATCCGGTTTACACTCTTCGACTCGTGTCCGGGGATTCTGCGTGCAGTCGCCTGACTTCAGCTGTTTGGTTTAAGACTACCAGATTCCCTGTACTCATCCGACGAGTCTGTCATCGACTACGGCAAGCACCGCGCAACGACTAGGGTTATGTCATCTTGCTGTTCGCCCCGGCTGAATAGTCCCACGGCACCACGAACAGGAAGATTACGCTCATCAGGCAGGCAAAAGTTGTGTCCCAGGTGTCTGCGTCCATGGTGTGGTTCTGCCAGGCAGGCCGCGCGACCGCGAGAAGCCAGGTGGCCTTCCATGCTATTTCCCAGAACAGAAGCGGCAGCATTTTTAAGGGATAGCGTAGCCCTACGACCGCCAACAGCACTAGCGCGAGCAGCATGGAATTGACCACGCCGTGCATCAGCTCCCAGGGCCTGTGATGCAGGAAGGCAGGAACCATCTGCATTCCCATGCCGACGGCAATCAAGAGGTATCCGGCCCTCAGAAGATAAATCCTCCACAGCGCGATCTCCCGCTTCGGAGTTTCGTTTTGGTCCCGCGTGCCCAAGGCTAATGCTGCCGATGAATCGGTTTTCATTGCGTATCTCCCAATCCGACTCGGCACGGACTGCGAACGCCTCGCAGTTTAGGACAGGATCGGCCTGATAGCCAACTGGCGTAACATCCGGTTTACGCTCAAAATCCCCGAAATAGGCGAACAGACGGCGCAAGCTTCCTAGAACGCGGAGCTGAGCAACTGACTCTTAGTCCGAATAAGGCTCGAAAAGGAACACGTCGAGGGATTGGGCCTACGGAACGGATTTGTCTTTGAGCTAGGCCTGGGCGGACGAAACTTCCTCTTGACTATGGCTGGGCATACGAGTAATAAAACGATTTAATATCAGGAAGTCTTTAAGGTGCCAAATGCGGCTTGCAGCGGCCGAGTCCTTGCCCAAGGAGGTCGTCGTGGATAGAAATGCTGCCAGCAGAATCCTTGCAATTCTTCTTCTCTTCTTTTGTCTCGCGGTTGAGGCAAACGCTCAACTCTACAGCGGCTCCATCTCCGGCACGGTGACTGATTCTTCGGGCGCGCTGCTTCCGGGCGCGCATGTCGTGGCCACGGATGTAGACAAAGGCTTCGCATTTTCTGGGATCAGCGACAACGCCGGCCACTATCTGCTGCGCAGCATCCCGCCCGCGACCTACTATGTGACGGCCGAGGCCAAGGGTTTTCAGAAGCAGCGCAAAGACGGGGTCGTGATCACCGTCAATCTGAATGCGACTGTGGATTTTTCCATGGTGGTGGGCGCGGCCTCGCAAACCATCGAAGTGCAGGCGCAGGGCGTCGAGTTGCAGACCCAGGACGCCGTGACCGGCCAGGTGATTGACCGGAGGGCCATCAACAACTTGCCGCTGGTCGACCGGGATGTACTGCAACTCACTTTTCTGGCTCCCGGTATCGTCCCCGTGGCCGAAGCCTCG
>CAYOUY010000206.1:0-13591 GCA_964407245.1 uncultured Acidobacteriaceae bacterium | reverse complement strand
ACGCCGCTGCCTTTCGCACTTCCTCGGTGGGTACCAGCGTGTCCAGGTCCCCAGTCATGGCGAGTGTGGGCACATTCGGATACGTGGCGCCGGGTGGAACAACTGGTGAGGACGGAGTGGGCTTCTGCCACCACAGGCACTGCCTCTCCCCGCTGGCGGGCAAAGCGGTGCCCGCCGCCTTGGAAAATGGCGCGAAGTAGTCGTCGGACAAATCTGCCACGGCAGCGTCGAGTTGCTGGAGGCGTCGCTTCAGCGGCGCCGACCAATCCCACGGTTGCTGGGGATCCACACAACCGGTCGCCGACCCAGCGCCTGCGGAATAAATGTGTGGATCGCCTTGATCTGTGACGAAAGGAGAGCTTTCAGCACCCAACCGAAGCAAAGGCGCAGGATCGCCATGGGAGAGGGCGCCCCCGGCAGCCAGAAGTTCGCCGGTGTTTACGAACTTCCCCGACGGATTCCCGGCGACGCCCATCAGGAGGCTTTCGTCCAAATTCACGCGCACACTATTACCGCTGGCATCGTAGCTGTACCCTTGGATCGGGTTGCTTCGGATACTCTCAATTAGCCGGACGAAATCGCCGTCGGGATCGGGATGATCGATCTGGCAGGTCGGTGAGCGTTGGCAGTCGAGCCTTACCTCGCGTTTTGTGGAGTGCGCCGAGATGCCTTCGATCCAAAACGCCGCCAGGCCGGGCGCTCCATCGCCCGCGTCGAGTATGATCGACCGCAAATGCTGTCCAAACCGAGTAGCATAGGCGGTTACATCTTCGCCGCCGTAGGATGCTCCCCAATAGTCCACCTGGTCATAACCGAGAGCCGCGCGCACGGCGTCTGTGTCCATGGCGATGTCTCCGGTTCCGTAACGGCTGGCTGCTTCGCCCAACTGCGCAGCACAATCCGCTTGAGCTTTCGGGAAAGGCGCGGTGCCGTGCTGCAGTTCCTTGCAATCAATGACGGTGGAGAATCCTCGCCCACGGTCATCAATCAACAAAAAGTCGTGCACGTCGAGGTTTGCCGCAAACAAGGCCAAAGCTTTTGCTCGATTCGCCGTCGTGCTCTCGCCCGGTCCACCGGGATTGAAAAGAACCGCACTCTCCGCCGGCCCGGAATTTGTGTGCAGGTAAAGTTCGAAGTAAATCTGGATCGTTGCCCCTTGCGGGTTCTTGCGGTCGAGCGGAACGGGAAGTGTCCCGCACATCGCTCCAAGGGCCTGCGCCTCGGCCGGGCACGTGACCCAGATGATGTCCGGCGACGCAGTCACCGGCATACGCTGGGACTGAGCGCGCTGAGGCGGCATGCTCTGCGAAGGCGATCTCCAAAGACGCTCGCTTGGCTGGAACTGAGACGGGTGTACGGTCTGCCCGTAAACAGAGGCAGGGGCGAGAACCTGAAGCAAGAAGGGCGAAATACTGATCGCCAAAGTGACGCGTGCGAAGTTGCTTTTCATGAGTGTTGCCTTTCTACCTGCCGGAGGTGCCTTGGCTCTGCCCTTATTGCCCGCCCTCGTGCGAAAAGGCAATGCTCTGCTCTTGATTTATTTCGGTCATCTTTCTGTCGAGGTAACCATTTGCAAAACAATACGTTAGCGAGACTTCTACATTTTCCGTGGTAGACTTCCAGCCGAGGTTTGCGGGGTCTCGCCCGTGAATGAAGTCCTTCCATCCCGTACACTCATTCGCTTTGGTGTCTTCGAACTGGACCCCGAGAGCCGGGAACTGCGCAAGCAAGGCATAAAGGTACGGCTGCAGGAGCAACCCCTCCAGGTTCTCCGGATTCTGTTAGAGCGCCACGGCAAGGTTGTGACTCGCGAGGAATTGCAGCAGAGGATCTGGCCTTCTGACACTTTTGTGGACTTTGAAGGCGGTCTCTACAATGCCATCAAGCGGCTGCGCGAGGCCCTTGGGGATTCGGCTGAGAGCCCCCGCTTTATCGAAACTCTCTCCCGCCGCGGATACCGTTTCATCGCTGCCGTGGAGGAAAATGGATACGCTGCCACACAAACGCAAATCGCGGAAGTGACCAAACCCGCGCGCCGCCTGAATTTTCCGCTAGGAATGGTGCTCGGACTCGCCGCCGCAGTCGTTGGTACCCTTTTGGCTGGCGGAAAACTTTGGCAGCGATTCACTCGCGCCGCGACCGTTCCCCAGATTCGCTCCATCGCCGTTCTGCCCCTGCAGAACCTGTCGAACGATCCCAATCAGGAATACTTCTCCGATGGCATGACCGATGCGCTGATTACCGATCTGGCGCAAATCGGCGTGCTCAAAGTCGTTTCCCGAACCACGGTCCTCCGTTACAAAGACACGCACGAGTCCCTTCCGCAGATTGCCCGCGAATTGAACGTCGATGGCATTGTCGAAGGAACCGTGCAACGTTCTGGCGATCATATACGCGTCACCGCTCAGCTCGTTTATGCGCCTGCCGACCAGCATCTCTGGGCCAGGAGTTACGACCGCGACCTGAAGGACACCCTAGCTCTGGAGAGCGCCGTGGCTAACGAGATTGCTGATGAGATCCGGGTCAAACTTACGCCTGCCGAGCGGACCCGGCTGAGCAACGTCCGGCCGTTAAATCCGAAGGCGCTTGACGCATACGTGGAAGCGCGCTTCCATTTCGATCAGGCCGACAAACTGGAGTTCTACAACGGCAAGAACCAGGAACTGCAAGACGAGATTCGCAAAGGGCTGTCTTACCTGGACCGCGCCATCCAGCAAGACCCAGGCTACATTCCGGCTTATGTCGCATACTTCGAGGGTGCCGTTGACTCTAGGAGTTTTTCACACCTTGAGTACTTGCCCAGAGCCAAAGCCGCTCTGACTCAGGCGCTGGCATTGGACGAATCCAATCTGGCAGCACGTCTCACCTTAGCCCAATTGCTGGCGCAATATGAGTACGATTGGGCTGGCGCTGAGCGAGAATACCGGAAAGCGATCCAGCTCAATCCCAATTCAGGCGATGCGCACTACGATTACTCCATGTACCTGGCGCAAGTTGGGCGCAACAGGGAAAGTGACACGGAACTAGAGCTGGCCCAGGCCCTCAACCCAGCGCACGATTATCTTGCAAGGGCGGGAGTGCAGCGCGTTGGTCAGACGCTGGAGCAAGAGAGGCAGGCGCTGGAAGAGCAAGCGCCGAACGATCCTTGGGCTCTTGGTGCCTTGGGCAAAGACTACGCCATTGCGGGCAAGTATCGGGAATCCGCCCAAATGTGGGAGCGGTCTGTCGCGATCTATGGATGGCAGGATTTTGCAGCTGCGCTGCGGCGATCGGATGCAAAAGGCGGACCGAAGTTCGCTCTGGAAGAGTGGATGCGGGCAGTGGAGGAACGTGAGAACAAATATGGTGATGTGCCCGTGCCCGGGATCGCGTTTACCTACGCCAGTTTGGGAAACAGGGATCGCGCCTTCGCCTGGCTGAACAAAGCAGTGGAGCAGCGCAGCTGGGTGATTATTTGGCTCAAGGAGGACAACGTCTGGGCCCCCCTTCGATCCGATCCGCGATTCAGAGACCTGCTTCGCCGCATCGGGCTTCCCGAGTAGTATTGCTTGAACTGCAGAACCACGAACCCCACCTCACGGCGCTTTCATCCCGAACCGTGCGCGGCTTGCCTTCCACATCTGTCAGCTGGCGTAACCTCCGGATTACACTTATTGACCCACGATGAGATTTGGCAGCCGCCGGTTGTGCTGGCTCAAACCTGCGGGAACGACCTTCACCGCTGGGTGACAGGCGAATGCTGATGGCTGCCTCGCAGCTGCATCTTCACCGCGAGCGACAGCCTGCGAATGCCTTCACGGATCAACTCCGGTTGCGAGTGGGAGAAGTTCAGCCGCATGTGGCGGCTGCCCTCGTGACCGTTGTTGGCATAGAAGCTGTCTCCGGCGACAAAGGCAACATTTTCTGCGAGCGCCGCGTGGAACAGCGCCTCGGAGTCGGTGCCTTCGGGCATGGTCACCCACAGGAACAGACCTCCCTTGGGATGCGTCCAGGTGACTTCGGGCGGGAAGTAGTCGTGCAAGGCCTGCAGCATGGCGTCGCGGCGCTCGCGATACACCCTGCGAATCAGCTTCACATGCTGATCGAGGAAGCCGTCGCGTGCCACCTCATAAGCCACGTACTGATTGAATGTGGAGGTGTGCAGATCCGCTGCCTGCTTGAGTTGCACCAGCTTGCTGATGACGTCTTCTGGCGCAACGATCCACGCCAGCCGGATTCCCGGGGCGAGGGTTTTCGAAAACGTGCTCAGGTAGATGACGTTGCCCAGCGTGAAGCCGTCGTCCCGGCGCAGGTTCTCGCGATCCAGTGCCACCAGCGGCGTGATGTGCTCGCCCTCGTAGCGCAACTGGCCATAGGGATCGTCCTCCACGATCGGGATGCCGTATTTGTCGGCGAGCAGAATGAGTTGGTGGCGGCGGCCCTCCGACAGCGTGACTCCGGCCGGGTTCTGAAAGTTCGGCAGCACGTACATGAACTTGGGCCCGCTGCGCAGAGAAGCGTCCACCTGATCGGTGATCATGCCATCGTCGTCGACGGGAACGGGAACATACTGAGCCCCGTAAACGTTGAACGCCTGCAGGGCGCCCAGATAAGTGGGGGCCTCGCACAGGATGCGGTCGCCGCGGTTGATGAGCAGCTTGCCGATCAGATCGAGCGCCTGCTGCGATCCAGAGGTGATCAGGACATTCTCGGCCTTGGCAAAAATCCCGTAGCGGGCGATGTTGCGTGCAATCATCTCCCGCAGTGGCTGGTAGCCCTCGGTCGTCCCATACTGCAAGGCCATGGCGCCATGCTCGGTCAGAACTTTGTGGCAAGCCTGCTCGAAGCGCTCGACGGGAAATACATCGGGGGCGGGTAGGCCGCCCCCGAAAGAGATAATTTCCGGCTTCTGGGTTATCTTCAGAAGCTCACGAATGGCCGAACTCTTGATGCCAAGAGTTCGCTGGGCGTAGCGTGACTTCCAAAGCGTCGACATGAAGGCTCCTCCCGAATGCCTTTTAGAGTCTGGAGCAGGTTTCAGAGTTTCAAAGTCTCAAGGTGGCAGAGTGGCGAGGTATGCATCTGACTCTGCATACGTAACCTTGCCAACTTTGAAACCTTGCCACCTTGTCTTAATCAGTCTTCTCCCACCACTTCTGGCTCGACGGAGACATGCACGTGAGGATGCGCATAGGTCTCGTTCTCCTGCGCGTCCACTACGGCAATCGCCGTCACGCCCACGATCTCTTCCACCGTTGCGGTACGCTGCAACACGTGGACGGGTCGGCTCATTCCCATCAGAATCGGACCAATGTTCTCGTTCCCTCCGATCTTGGCCAGCAGCTTGATGGCAATGTTGGCCGAGGCCAGGTCGGGGAAAATGAGCACGTTGGCACCGCCCTTCAGGCTGCTGAAGGGATATTGCTGTTCGATGACTTCCGGCGACAGCGCGTCGTCGGCAGCGATTTCACCGTCGACAATCAGCGTAGGATCGGCGTACTTCAGCAACTCGACCGCCTTACGCACCTTTGCGCAAATCGGATGGTTGACGTTGCCAAAGGTCGAGAACGACAGCATGGCTACCCGCGGGACGATTTCGAAGCGGTGAGCCATATGCGCGGTGCAGAGCGCGATCTCGACCAGATCTTCGGCCGTGGGCTCGATGTTGACGCTGGTGTCGGCAAGGAAAAAGACTTCGCCCTTTTTCGTGATCAAAACATAGCAGCCCGAGACCCGGTGGAGTCCTTCGCGCATGCGAATGATCTGCAGGGCCGGCCGGATGGTATCGGGAAAATGCTGGGTCACGCCGGAAACCAGTGCGTCGGCATCACCCATATGAACCATCATCGATCCAAACACATTGCGATCGTTGATGAGTTTTTGGGCTTCGTCGAGCGTAACGCCATGCCGCTGCCGCAGACGGAACAACTCGAGACTGTAACTCTCGCGAAGATTCGAGTTTGCGGGATCGACGATCACCATCCCGTCAAGGCTTACACTGAGTTGCTCGGCGCGGGCCTGGATTTTGGCCGTATTTCCCAGCAGGATCGGCTTGGCGATCTTCTCTTCGACGAGAGCGTGGCAAGCGCGAAGAATTTTTTCATTCTCGCCCTCCGGGAAGACAACCTGCTTGGGATTGGCCTGTGCTTTGTGAATCATGGTGCGCGAGACTTCATGGGCCTTGCCCAATCTGCGCTCCAGTTGTTCACGATAAGTCGCAAGGTCCACCGGTTCCTGGGCTACGCCCGTGCGCATAGCCGCTTCCGCAACGGCCGAGGATTCCCAGACCAGGACGCGGGGATCGAACGGCGTCGGAATCAGATATTCACGGCTAAAATGCAGACGCTCCACGCCATAAATGCGGCAGACGGAGTCGGGAACCGGCTCCTTGGCCAGATTGGCCAAAGCGCGTGTCGCAGCCAGCTTCATTTCCTCGTTGATAGCGGTGGCATGGACGTCGAGCGCGCCGCGGAAGAGGAAGGGAAATCCCAGCACATTGTTGATCTGGTTGGGATAGTCGGAGCGGCCCGTCGCCATGATGATATCGCTGCGGCAAGCCTTGGCATCCTCGTAAGTAATTTCCGGATCAGGATTGGCCAGCGCGAACACGATGGGATCATGGGCCATGGAGCGCACCATATCCTGGGTGACCGCGCCTTTCACGGAGAGGCCAACGAAAATATCGGCTCCGACCATGGCTTCGGCCAGCGTGCGCAGTTTGGTATCCACCGCGAAGCGCTCTTTATAGGGATTCATGCCCTCTATGCGGCCTTTGTAAACCACGCCCTTAGTGTCGCAGAAAATGATGTTCTCCTTCTTCACGCCGAGGCGAACATAGTGGTCGGCGGTGGCGATGCCGGCTGCCCCAGCCCCGTTGAAGACGATGCGCACCTTGTCGATGTCTTTCCCGACGAGTTCGAGTGCATTCAGCAGCGCAGCGCCGGTAATGATGGCGGTCCCGTGTTGATCGTCGTGGAAGACGGGGATCTTCATCGTCTTGCGCAGCGTCTCTTCGATGTAGAAGCAGTCGGGAGCCTTGATGTCTTCCAGGTTGATGCCGCCAAAGGTGAGTTCGAGCAACTGGCATACTTTGATGACTTCATCGGGATCGTGAGTGTTGACTTCGATGTCGAAGACATTAACGTCGGCGAAGCGCTTGAACAATACCGCCTTGCCTTCCATCACGGGCTTGCCCGCCAGGGCGCCGATGTCGCCCAGGCCGAGTACCGCGGTGCCATTGCTGACGACTGCGACCAGATTGCCGCGGCCCGTGTATTTGAATGCGTCGTGCGGAGTTTTTTCGATTTCAAGACATGGTTGAGCCACACCCGGCGTGTACGCCATACTCAGATCGCGCTGGGTGCGGCAGGGTTTGGTGGGGGTGATCTCGGTCTTTCCTGGGGTTGGCCCGCTGTGATAGTCGAGGGCCTGTTGCTTAGTCACTAACATGATTTCCTCCGTAAAATTTGCGCCACTCTGTTGCCAACTTCTTTACAGAAACATGGTAGCGCTTGAAACCTAAACTCGTACGGTGAGCACCGGACACCGCGACCGGCTCACCACTTCGGACGCAACTGGCCACGGCAAGTGCGCGGACCATCCCGCCGCCCGCGCTTTGTGCACTCCCATGACAATCAGGTCAGCTTGTCGATCCTCCGCGGCCTTCAAAATTGCTTCCACTGGATGGTCCCAGCGAATCAGAAACTGCGGTGAACACCAGTCCTTTGCCTGCTCCGGAATCAGGTCCTCCAGCAGGCGGCGGTTTTCTTGCTCGACGGAAAGGCGATGCTGCCAGGGAACCATGGGCACGGCCTGTAAAACCACAAACTCAGACTGGTTCTCCTCCGCCAGAGACAGCGCATAAAGCAGAGCAGGCTCGCAATGTTCGGCGGGGTCGACGGGGCATAGAATACAGCGCAGCGCCCAGCCCTTAGCTTCTGCCCTGGGACCTACCGTCAGCACTGGACAGCTTGCCGAGCGGTAGATCTTCTCGGCCCCCGATCCCAACACCATCTTGCTGACGCCCCTGCGGCCGTGCGTACCGAGGACAACCAGATCGACAGCGTGATCGTCGATCATCGCGGGAATCACATCGGCCAGATCGCCACGGTCCAGCAGCTGCTTGCAGGGAATGTCCGCTAAACATGGATTCCGCTTAAACTCTTCGAGCTTGTGCTGCGCATTTCGCCAGACCTGATTGTCTTCCGCAGGTACCCGGTCCATCACCACCTGGCGGTGCGGCTCAGGTGGAATAACATGGGTGAGCAAGAGAGATGAACCGTAGATTTCTGCCAGCGTTCGCGCGAAAGGCAAGGCGTTGCTGGAGGTTGGTGAAAAATCGGTTGGGAGAAGGATGTTTTTCAGGGAGATACGGTTAACGTGGGCGAGGGTGGGCATAATTACCTCCTCGCGGCCAAACGCCGGTCGCCAGAAAAGATTTGCACTTTACCGTATATCCCGGAGGCCCCTCCCCGGCAGTGATCGCGGTCACCTGACGCCGTGAGCACAGCTTCGCCACTTATACTCCCACTCCCGCATGCTCCCGGGTGAAGCGGGCCAGGATTTCCGCTAAACCAGGATGTGTGGAATCCTCAACCTCGTAGGTCACCCGCAAGCAGGGCTTGTTCAGTTTGATCAGGTGGCCAAGGTCGATAGGCGTTGCTACCAGCACCAGATCGCAGGGTACGCGGTTGATGGTCTCTTCCAATTCATGCCGTTGGATCGCGCTGTAACCCATCGCCGGCAGGAGGCTGGTCAAATGCGGGAAGTGGTCGTACGCCCAGCGAATGGATCCCACGGCATGAGCTCGGGGATCGACGAGCTCGGCCGCTCCACACTGTCGCGCGGCTACGACCCCGGCTCCATACGGCATTTCGCCATGCGTGAGGGTTGGACCATCCTCCACCACCAGCACGCTGCGGCCTTTGATGAGTTCCGGCGCGGAAACAGCGACGCGGCAGGCGGTTTCGACCACGGTTGCGCGGGGATTGCAGAGGTGCACATTGCGCCGCACGGTTTCGACGTCCTGGGGCGCGGCGGTGTCGACTTTGTTGATGACGACGACATCGGCGCGGCGCAGATTGACCTCGCCCGGGTAGTAAGCGATCTCATGGCCTGGGCGGTGAGGATCGGCGACGACAATTTCCAGATCCGAAGCATAGAACGGCGTGTCATTGTTGCCGCCGTCCCAGAGAATGATGTCGGCTTCCTTCTCCGCCTGGCGCAGGATACGTCCGTAGTCGACGCCTGCGTAGACGACAGTGCCTTCGCGCAAATGCGGCTCATACTCCTCGCGCTCTTCGATGGTGCATTGCTGTTTGTCAAGGTCGTCGAGGGTAGCGAAGCGCTGCACCGCCTGGGCCGCCAATTCGCCATAGGGCATGGGGTGACGCACGACGACCGGCTTCCACCCTTCCCGGCGCAACTGAGAAGTTAACATCCGCCCGATCGGGCTTTTCCCGCATCCGGTGCGCACGGCGCAGACCGATATGACCGGGACTGACGCCTTGAGCTGGGTGCGTTCCGAGCTGAGAAGCCAAAAATCGGCGCCCGTGGCCACGACGCGCGAAGCCAGATGCATCAGGTTCTGGTGCGAGATGTCGCTGTAGGAAAACACGACCGCATCGATTTCGTGTTCGTCGATCAGCCGTTCCAGGTCCTTCTCTTCGAAGATCGGAATGCCAGCCGGATACAACGGTCCGGCCAGATCGGTGGGGTAGCGGCGGTTGGCGATGCCAGGAATTTGCGTGGCGGTGAACCCGACCACGTTGTATTCGGAATTGCCCCGAAACACGACATTGAAATTGTGGAAGTCTCTTCCTGCCGCGCCGAGAATCAGGATCTTCTTCGTTTTCATGCGACTACCTCCTCGTGACGCCCGTTACGAACGCGAGCAACGAGTTTTGCTCGCCTGCAGCACTGCGCAGGCACGCACTCACTCCTTCGGGCTGCGCTTCCACATGGGGACGCACGGATTCCAGGTGTGAACATCCTTCTGGAAATCGCGACCGGCCTGAGTGGCGCCGACCGCAGCCAGGTCCTCAATGGGAGACTTCAGCAGTTCGGCGATGTACTTTTCCACCTGCTCACGCAAGCGGGGGTTCTTCAGGGCGTCCCGTAGCTCGGGCTTTTCAATATGGGTGAATCCGCCGCACAGCGGACACTTCACAACGTCGTCGTTAGTCATTGCCAGCCTCTTGGTCGTCGTACATGACGGGAATTCTGCGGGTCCCGGCACCGCTCTGCACCGGTCTGACCGCTTGTCCTATTAAAGGATGGGCGCGTAGTCGGGACAGTGATAAGGGTCGCGGGGGATTGTGATGGCAGTCACAGATGGCGCTGCAGAACGGGATGCAGAACCAATGCGTGCAATGGGGGATTTTTCACCAATTGGCCTGCTCCCGACGGTAGATGTTATTGAAATCCAGTTGCTTGCAGCGTTGACTTGCTTGGGCGTCAGGCCTACGATTTTTTCCGTGGGGCGGGGAGAAGGAGCGTCTTCTCCATGGCGAATCGGACGACTGGTCAAGATTCGCTGGGCGGCCAGGCCATCTCGCACTACCGCGTCATCGAGAAGATCGGCGCTGGCGGCATGGGTGAAGTTTATCGCGCCCGCGATGAACACCTGGACCGTGACGTAGCGATCAAGGTCCTCCCGCCTGGAACCTTGGGCGACGAATCTGCCCGCAGACATTTCCGCAAGGAAGCTTTGGTTCTCTCCAGACTGAATCACCCCAACATCGCCACCATCCACGACTTCGACACGCAGCAGGGCGTGGATTTTCTGGTGATGGAGTACATCCCAGGAATCACGCTCGGCGACAAACTGGCGAACCGACCGCT
Organism: uncultured Acidobacteriaceae bacterium; assembly: GCA_964407245.1. Lineage (GTDB taxonomy): Bacteria > Acidobacteriota > Terriglobia > Terriglobales > Acidobacteriaceae > Sulfotelmatobacter. The sequence goes on along the minus strand of CAYOUY010000206.1, from coordinate 2,770 downwards.
GCCGGAGAAGGAAATTATCAACCTAGGAACGCAGCTGGTCGAAGGCCTGTCGGCGGCGCACGAGCATGGCGTGGTACATAGGGATCTGAAGCCGGGAAACTTACGACTGACGGACGACGGCCGGATGAAGATTCTGGACTTTGGGCTGGCGAAGCTGCGTTTGCCGTTAACGCCGAGTGCTGCAACCGAGAGTATGAGCGAGACGCAAGGCGTGGCTGGGACGTTGCCCTACATGGCACCCGAGCAGATACTCGGCGGAGACATTGACGCCCGCACCGACATTCATGCGGCGGGTGCAGTGCTGTACGAGATAGCGACGGGGCAGCAACCCTTCGCACAGGTCGAGCGATCGCAATTGATCGGGGCCATTCTGCACCGCCCGCCCATGCTACCCACAGCCCTCAATCCCAGGATATCTCCCGAACTGGAGCGGATCATCGGAAAGTGTCTGGAGAAAGAACCGGAGAATCGCTACCAGTCGGCGAAGGAGCTGGCGATTGATTTGCGCCGGATGGCTGCATCAGGCAGCACAATGCAGGCAGCGCCTGCGAGACGAACGCGCGGGTCATGGGCGTGGAGGGCGGCGACGGTCGTTCTCGGCCTGGGCGTGCTTCTGGTTGCCGGAGGTTTGTTCTTCCACGCACGGCGTGCTCACGTCCTGACTCCGTCTGACACCATTGTGCTGGCCGACTTCCTCAACACGACCGGGGATCCAGTTTTCGACGATGCCCTGAAGCAGGCGCTCACGGTGCAGTTAGAGCAGTCGCCATTTCTCAACATTCTCCCCGAAACCAAGGTGCAAGACACGTTGCGTCTCATGGGACATTCTGCGAGCGAACGTCTCACGCCCGAACTGGGCAGAGATCTTTGCCAGCGCACGGGTGGTAAGGCGCTGCTAGCCGGTTCCGTCGCGGCCTTAGGCAGCCAATACGTTGTCGGACTGAAGGCAACCGTTTGCAGCAGCGGGAGTCACGTGGCGAGCGAGCAGGTAGAGGCGGTAAGCAAAGAAGATGTGTTGAAGGCTCTGGGTAAGGCGGCTTCAAGTCTGCGGAGCAAGTTGGGGGAATCGCTTGGTTCGTTGCAAAAATTCGACGTTCCAATTGAGGAAGTGACCACGCCCTCGCTGGATGCTTTGAAAGCATACAGCCTGGGCAGGAAAGCCATGCATGACAAAGGGAATCTCGCCGCCATTCCTTTTCTTGAGCGTGCAGTTGAGCTGGATCCAAACTTCGCTATGGCTTATACAGGTTTGGCTGTGTCGCAGTTCAACCTCGGCAGAGATCGGCAAGGGCGAGATGCTGCCGGAAAGGCGTTTGCGCTGCGCGATCGTGTCAGCGAGAGAGAGAGATTCCGTATTTCAGCGTACTACTACGAAAGCGTCCCGCGGGACCTCGAGCGTGCGGTACAGGTATACCGGCAATGGGCCGAAACTTACCCCAACGATGTTCTACCCCACATCGACATGGGTAGCTTTCTCCCAGACCTGGGGCGCTGGGGAGAAGCGGCTGCAGAGGAGCGCGAGGCAGTGCGCCTCGACCCAAGTTCTGCCGTCGCTTATGCGAATCTTGCTCTATCGAATCTTGGCCTGAGTCAACTGGATAGTGCCGAAGCGGTGATTGAGGAAGCCCAGCGTCACAGTGTCAATGCTGTCTGGCTGCGCCCGCCGATGTACTACCTAGCTTTTATAAGGCAGGACACTAAGAAGATGGAGCAATTGCTACAGGAGGCGGCCGGTAAGGAAGACGAAACAGGACTGCTGTCGGCCCAGTCTGACACGGAGGCGTACTACGGAAGAGTGACCCGGTCCCGAGCCTTTTCCCGGCGCGCCGTCGAATCGGAACTTCGGGAGGAGTCGAAGGAAGCAGCGGCTATGGAACACGCATACGCAGCACTGCGGGAGGCCGAGTTGGGTGGTCGCGAACTTTCCCGTGAGCGAGTGGCGGCGGCCTTGGCTGAGGCTCCCGACCGGGATGTCATGGTGTTGTCAGCCTTGGCATTGGCGCGCATTGGGGACACCGCACGTGCCAAGGTAATCTCGCAAAAACTGCAGAAGGACAACCCGTCAAACACAATACTGAACGGTTACTGGTTGCCGACGATCAACGCAGCAGTCGAGATCAAGGAAGGACGCCTGGACCGGGCTCTTGCCATTCTCGAACCTACCCTTCTTTACGAACTGGCCGGTGAAGATCTTATGTATTCGGGACCGCTCTACCCAGCTTATCTGCGAGGCCAGGCCTACTTGATGATGCACAACGGCCCGGCAGCGGCAGCCGAATTCCAGAAACTCCTCGACCACCGCGGAATTGTGCTCAACTACTCGCTTGGCGCACTGGCGCATCTGCAACTAGGCCGCGCCTATGCGATGCAGGGCGACACAGCGAAAGCAAAAGCCGCCTATCAAAACTTCCTCGCCCTCTGGAAAGAGGCCGACCCTGACATTTCCATCCTGAAGCAAGCGAAAGGGGAGTACGCGAAGCTGCAGTAGCTCGTTGCCCCGGCAGTTAATTGTCGCAATCAGCGCTAACACTCATTGTATAGTTTGCAACGCGGGGTAGGCTGTCAACGGCCGCGCGCACTCGCATTCCACCATCGGGAATAGCAGTACGTCCAAAGGTGGGTTGGCCTCGTTTACGGCGCTTCCACTTCCCTGCTACCATCATTTGTTTACAACCCAGTCTCAACCGAATCTGATTACGCCTTCATAAATTTACGGAGGAAACATGGCAATCAAAGTTGGTATTAACGGCTTCGGACGCATCGGCCGCAA
>CAYOUY010000205.1:0-31234 GCA_964407245.1 uncultured Acidobacteriaceae bacterium | reverse complement strand
TACGAAATTCTGTTCTTCTGGGTCGCGCGCATGATTATGTTCGGCTGCCACTTTATGCAAGGGCACCATCAGGACGCCGCGATCAAGAAAGCCAGTGGATGGGGTGACGGGAAAACGAGTGACAGGAAAACGACAGAGAAGAAGAACGACAGCGTCCCCTTCCGCGAAGTCTACATTCACTCGCTCGTCCGCGACGCCGAGCGGCAGAAAATGTCGAAAACCAAGGGCAACGTGATCGATCCGCTCGAAATCATCGAGCGCTTCGGCACCGACGCTACGCGCTTCACGCTGGCGGCCATGGCCGCGCCGGGCACCGACATTGCCTTTAACGAGAGCCGCACCGAGGGCTACCGCGCCTTCGCCAACAAGATCTGGAACGCCGCCCGCTTCATGTTCATGAACGTGGACCGCGTGGGTTTTGTGTGGGACCGGGTCTCTGACCCGGTCGGGCCGGGACGAAGTCCCGGCTGCTCCGGCCGCGGAATCGAACAATTTCAGCCGGCGACCCTCGAGGACCGCTGGATTCTCTCCCGCTTCAACCGCGTCGCGGCCGACGTGAATGACGCGCTCGCCACCTACCGCTTTCACGAGGCGGCGAACCGCATCTACGATTTTTTCTGGGGAGAGTTTTGCGATTGGTATCTCGAACTCATCAAGCCGCGCCTGAACGTTGAAGACGGCGGCGACAAGAAGGCTGCGCAGACTGCCTGCGCGAATCTCGTGAATTTGTTCGACGCCTCCCTGCGCCTGCTCCATCCCGTCATGCCGTTCATCACGGAAGAAATCTGGCAGGCGATGCACGGCGGCAAGCCGGCGCTCAAGTCGATCGCGCTCGCGGCGTATCCGCAGGCCGACGAGGCTCAGGTCGATCTCGCCGCCGAAACCGAAATGGCGATCCTGCAGGACCTGATCGTCAGCATTCGCAATCTGCGCGCCGAATTGAAAATTGAGCCCAAGCTCAAGGTGCCCATCGAAGTCTTCGCCCACGAACCCGAAATCCGCGCCATGATCGAGCACAATCGCGGCGCGGTCGAGCGCCTGGCGAGCGTGGAGAAAATCGCGTTCGTCTACAGTTCGCTTGCCAACAAACCGGGCTCGCGCAGCACCGCGCGCTTCGATGTGCACGTCATCTACGAGCGTAAGATCGACGTATCTGCCGAATGCGAGCGCCTGAAGAAAGAACTCGAAAAAATTGAAAAGGGAATCGCCAGTGGGCAGCGGCAACTCGGCAACGAGCAATTCCTCGCCAAAGCTCCGGCGGCCGTCGTCGAGAATCTGCGCAAGCAGCAGCAGGAATTGTCCCTGGTGCAGGAGAAAACACTGAGCAAGATGAAAGAATTGGGTTGTTCGTAATGTAGCCCCGGACGCAGCCTGCCCTGAGCGAAAGTCGAAGGGTCCGGGGTCGCGCGAAGCGCGATGGCATTTGCAATTTGAGCGGGAAAGACGGCGGACGAGGGCGTCCGCCCTACACGAGCATGGACTGGAATTCACGCCGCATCACCGCCATCCTCGAGAACGCGCTGCTCGAGGACCGCGCCACCCGCGACGCGACCAGCTATGCCTGCGTCGACGCCAACCAGCGTGCCTCGGCCACCATCATTGCCAAGGAGGATTCGATTCTCGCCGGCATCGGCTGTGTGGCGCGCATTCTTGATGTCTACGCTGCGCTCGACGGCGCCGTCACCGCGCACTACGAAGTCACTACCCACCCGGAAATCTTCGACGGCATCCGCCTGCACAAAGGACAATCCGTCGCCGTCATCCGCCACAACGCGCGCGTCATTCTTTCCTGCGAGCGGGTGATTCTGAATTTCCTGCAGCGCATGAGCGGCATCGCCACGCTCACACGCAAATTTGTCGACGCCGTGCACGGCACCGGCGCCCGCATTCTGGACACGCGGAAGACCGCGCCCGGCCTCCGCGTCATCGACAAATACGCGGTGCGCTGCGGCGGCGGCCAGAATCACCGCCTCGATCTTTCCGACGGCGTCCTCATCAAGAACAACCACATCGCTCTCGCGGGCGGCATTGCGCCTGCGCTCGAGCGCGCGCACCGCAACCGCCGCGGCTCGCAGCCGATCGAAGTGGAAGTCCGCAGTTTGCAGGAATTGGAAGAGGCGCTTTCAGGCGGCGCAGAAGCCATTCTGCTCGATAACATGTCGCCCGAAGACGTGCGCCGCGCCGTCGCGCGCTGTTCGCAGCCCGACGCGCAGCGCAACGGCCGCCGTCTACCTGTCGAGTGTTCCGGCGGAATTCGTCTCGAGAACGTCCGCGCCTACGCCGAGACCGGCGTCGATTTCATCTCCGTCGGCTTACTTACGCATTCCACCCAGGCCATCGACATGAGTCTGCGCGTTTCTCCTGCGTAAGGGATTCGCACCAAAAAAAAACGCGCAGTAGCCCCGCTGGTCAGCGGGGCTAACATGCACGTGTCGGGGGAGAGTGCGATCAGAACCGCGACAGCTCGGCTACTCGCCGGTGCCGCAGGTGCAGACTCCGGAGCCGCTGCCCACGATAACAATGGACGCGCATTCCTGACCAAGCCGGTTCGCCTCCGTCAGGCTGAGCGTGGCGTCCTGCGAGGCTGTCTCTGTGATCGCAAAGTTGCTGTTCTGGATGTGGGTCATCCAGGCCCGGACCGCCGGCGTCACAACTCCCGTTTGGCCCTGACCAGGCAGTGGGCACGTGTTATTGACCGGTTGCACCGACAGGATCTTCACCGCGCCGGTTTGCAGCTTCTTGCCGGTCAACGGATTACTCGTCAGATCGGTATCCACCGAAAGAGTGGCCAGGCCATCTGGAGTTTGCAGGCAGCCGCAGCACTCAGTCATTTCCTGGTTGGAATCGAACACCGCAATGTAAGCGCACACGTTCGGTACTCCCGTCACGCCCTTGGTTCCCGTGGGCACGGCCACCGTGCCGGGATACGTGATCCGCAAAGTCCCATCCGGCGCACCCGTCGTGTTCGCGTTCGAGAAGTAATCAACTTTCAGCGTGTCGGCCGGTTCTTGTGCCCAGGCGCTCACCGTAAAAAGCGCGGCAACGAAGACGGCAAGGACTGAAACTGCAATTGTGCTTCGGCGCATTTTGTGTCCCCCAATCAAGAGAAGTGGTCGGTCCGCCAAATGCGCCCCAAACCGCACCAGTGGCCGCAAGTGACGGCAGTTACTTTACCGTTATCCGCCGGGAATGCAATTCTACAGTTGTGTTAACCCAACGGGACTAAACCCGGACGGCAGGGTCTACAGTTTGTATGCAAGGACCTGCATCCATCCTCTCAAGCCCATAGGCGAGCACCGGCGGTGGTTTGACACTGAATCTCATCTCTGGTGAGGCGTCATCCCGAAGCCTCGCGTTTTCTCGGTAGACCCCCGGCTTCAGCCGGGGGCGGCGCAGCCGCGGGGCGAGAGCCTGCCCTGAGCGAACCGCGAGCGAGGCGAGCGGGAGTCGAATGGGGATCTCGCGCGGGACCAGCACCGCTCACTCTGCATACTTCTTTACTTGTACCTATGACTGCCGCCTGACCGCTCACAGCTCGCAGATTTGTCGTTTCCCGCCGATTGCCGCATAATCACTGGCATTAAAACCAATGCCACAACCCGCCGCCGCAGGCCTGCCCGGGCCAGGGCCGTTGCGCCCGACGAGCACGCACCCACCGACCTGCGGCTGGGCCGTATCGTTCGCCTGCTGATGGATCACGCCATGGTCGTGGTCAGCGGCACCAAGATTGCGCAAGAAATTGCATCCAGCCGGTCGGAAGTCTGGCGCCTCATCCAGCAACTGCGCCAGTTGGGCGTGGACGTGGCCGGACATCCAGCAACCGGCTATCAGCTTCGCGCCGTTCCCGACCTGCTCTTGCCTGAGATTCTGCGCCCCATGCTCCACGGCACCGTTTTCGACGCCAATCTTCACCACTTCTACAAAATTGGCTCGACCAACACCGCAGCGATGGCCGCCGCCGCCGAAGGGGCGCCCGAAGGCGCCGTCTTTCTTGCCGAAGAGCAAACCGCCGGGCGCGGCCGCGGATCGAACACCTGGGATTCGCAGCGCTCGACTGGAATCTATTGTTCTGTCGTGTTGCGTCCCGCGCTGCCGCCCTCGGAAGTTCTGGTCCTCACGCTGGCCGCCGGCCTTGCGGTTCAGACTGCCATCCAGCAGGTGGACTCTCGCATCGTCGCCGACCTCAAGTGGCCGAACGATCTGCTCCTGAGCGGCAAGAAAGTCTGCGGCATTCTCACCGAGATGAATGCCGAAGCCACTCACGTGCGTTACATTGTCGTCGGCGTCGGCATCAATGTGAACCAGACCAGTTTTCCCGGCGACTTCGTCGCAACTTCTCTGCGTCTTGAAAGCGGCAGCGAATGGTCGCGCGTGGAGATGGCCGCGGCTTTGTTAAAATCTCTCGACCGCGAATACCGTCAACTGGTCGAACAGCCGAACGCGCGTCAGTCGATTCTGCGCCGCTTTGCTGAGCATTCGTCCTGGGTGCGCGGCAAGGCGGTGCGAATCGAAGAGACAAGTTCGCCAATGCAGGGAACCACTGACGGCCTCGACGAGCGCGGCTTCCTGCGTCTGCGAACGGCAACGGGCGTGCAAACGGTTTTGAGTGGAACGGTGCGCGAGGCGCGCTGACTGCCAAAGGTTTAACAGCTACCTGCTAGTAGCTAAGAGCTAATAGCCAAAAGCTAAGAGCCAAGAGCTTTTCATGCTTCTCGTTCTCGATGTCGGCAACACGAACACGGTGCTCGGCGTCTTCGCCCGGGTTGCGAAGGTCCATCCTGGCGGCAACGCCGACGAAACCCCGCGCTACGAGCGCCTTCTGGCGCACTGGCGTGTCGCCACTTCCCGCACCAGCACGGTCGACGAATACGGAGTCCTCTTCCGCAATCTTTTCTCCATGGCCGGTCTCGAGGCCACCGGCATCCACGGCATCGTCATTTCGTCCGTCGTGCCGCCGCTCGATCCCGTGCTGCGGCAGGTGTGCGAGCGCTATTTCAACCTGCGGCCGCTTTTCATCGAGCCCGGCGTCAAGACCGGTATGCCGATTCACTACGACAATCCCGCTGAAGTGGGCGCCGACCGCATCGTCAACGGCGTCGCCGCATTCGAAAAATACGGAGGCCCATGCGTGATCGTCGATTTCGGCACAGCCACCACGTTCGACTGCGTCTCCGCCAAGGGCGAATACCTCGGCGGCGTCATTTGCCCCGGCATCGGCATCTCCGCCGACGCTCTTTTCGAGCACACTGCCCGCCTGCCCCGAGTCGAAATTCGCAAGCCGGCTCGCGTCATCGGCACCAACACCGTCGGCAGCCTGCAGTCCGGCCTCTATCACGGATATCTCGCCCTGGTCGATGGCATTCTCGAACTCCTGCTCGCCGAATTGGGCCCGGAAACGCGCGTCGTCGCCACCGGCGGTCTAGGCCCGATGATCGGCACCGGTTCAAAACACATCAAGCACGTGGATGAACTCCTCACCCTCGACGGCCTGCGCATCATTTATGAGCGCAACGCGGCGGCGCGGCGCGAGTCCTCCACGGCGAAAGAAAAATCTCCGGCAAAATCCCAGACAAGAATCAAGTCCGGCGGCGCCCAGCCCGCGTCGCTGTCCCGATCCCGCTGAACTGGCCGTGGAAAACTACTTCAACTACCTTACAAGGGCTGCTACAGAAGATCAGGCGAGCAAGCGCAGGAGGCGTACAATGATGCGTTTTGGGAAGTCTGGAATGAGATTCCTCTGAAAATAAAGAGACTCCAAGTTGGAGGGAAAGCACTATGCGGTTCGCCGTTAGTGTCGCTCTCGCCTTTGTATCCCTAGTCTATTCTCCCGAATTGACAGCACAAGTTGGTCAGCAAACAGTGGATCAGGTGTTTGCTGCCTATGAAAAACCGGGTTCCCCGGGTTGCGCCCTCGGTGTGATACGGGACGGAAACTTCGTTTACCGCAAGGGCTACGGTGCGGCCAGCCTCGAACTCGGCGTCCCGCTCTCGTCTCAGTCTGTTTTCTACATGGGTTCGGTCTCCAAGCAGTTTACGGCTGCCAGCATTGTGCTCGCGGCTGAACAGGGATTCTTATCCCTCGACGACGACATACGTAGATACATTCCCGAACTTCCGGACTATGGGCACACCATCACATTGCGGCAAATGCTGCACCACACCAGTGGATTGCGAGACTTCCTGACACTCCTCTATCTTTCGGGCCGACACGCGGGAGACCTTCATCCCGAGGAGGAGATCATCGACCTTATCGTGCGTCAGAAATCCCTCAACAATGTACCCGGCGACGAATTCATTTACAGCAACACAAACTACTTTCTCCTTGGTGAAGTCGTGAAGCGAGCGACAAAGAAGTCTCTCGCTGAGTTTGCTGCCGAGAACATATTCAAGCCGCTTGGAATGGAGCACACCCGGTTTTACGACGATCATAAGTTGGTGGTGCCCGGCCGCGTTTCGGCTTACGATCCCGGAACTAACGGCAATTTCGTTGTGGATTGGTCGACGAATTTCGAAACTGTGGGTGCTGGTGGGCTAATGAGTAGCGTCGACGATCTGCTTCTGTGGGATAGAAATTTCTATGAGAACAGGCTGGGGAAAGGCACACTGCTCAAGGAGATGCAGACTCGCGGGGTATTAAACAACGGCAAGGAAATCAGCTATGCCCTTGGCCTCTATCTAGGGACGTATCGTGGCTTGCCCATCGTCGAACACGATGGTGCGCTTTTCGGATACCGCACGGAAATTCTGCGGTTTCCAGAGCAGCGGTTTACCGTCCTTTGCCTTTGCAATTTGTTCACTGCCGACCCCGACGCTCTCTCCCGAAATGTCGCCGACGCTTATCTGGAACAGAATTTGAAGGCAGAAACGACTGCGCCTCGACCATCCAGCAGCAGTGATTTTCCTGACCCAAGCGTGTTCGCCGGTAAATACCTAGACGCCCGCACATATTCTGCAAATTCATTTACCGTTTCAGACGGTCACCTTACGACAGACGGCGAGACGCTCCAGCGCATCGGTCGCAACCAATTTACTATCGCCGGGGTTACCGTTACGTTCGACGGCTCAGACGGCACGATGAAGGTGTCGGAGGAGAGGAACGGGGAAACCCTCTTCACTGGCAGCAAGGTTGAAGCACGGAAACTTAGCGATGAGGCCCTGGCACTTTTTGCAGGACGGTACAAGAGCACGGAGCTTGACGTGACGTACGCCCTGTCTGTCGAGAAGGGCCACCTGATGCTCCGGGTCAATTGGGAGGAACCGATTACGCTGACCCCCATCACACCGGACGAATTCGACAGCGAGTTTGGGACTCTGGTGTTCCACAGCGATGCCAATCATCGTGTCTCAGGGTTCGGCGTGTTTTCGGAAGAAGTTCGTAACGTCAGTTTCGACAAGGCCAACTGAGTGCCTCGCCTGACGAACCGTCTATAGGCAAGGGCTCAGGAAGCCGTGAAGGGCGAGCACGGCCGCAAGAACACCCTACACAGGTCTAGCACAGTTGGTGCACAGCGCACGTCTGGTGCACAGATTTTGTACTCTAACGTGCTCGATTCGTTCCGCATCGTCCGTTAAGATTGAACAACATGGACGATCCCGCTCGGCAAACGTCGTACTTCAACTACTTCACCGAAATCGAAGAGCACTTTCTGCGCCGCCGCGGCGGAGGATTGTTGCTCTCCACGCTCGACTGGGCCCTGATCGAAACCTGGAAAGATGCCGGCATTCCGCTTGAGGCTGTCCGGCGCGGCATCGACACGGCCTTCGACCGCTACGACCAGCGCACTTCGCGCACGCAGAAAATCAACAGCCTGGCATACTGCTCGCAGGCCGTGCTCGCCGCGGCCAAGGATATGAAGGAAGCCGCGGTCGGCGCCTCCGCGCCAACGGACGCGCCAGCCAAACCCCGCGCCACGCAAGGCTTCGAGCCCGAAGCCATCGCCGCCTTCCTGCGCCGCAACGCCGATCTGCTTGAGTCCGCGCTGACGCAAACAACCGCAAGTGCCGCCCGTAACGTTGCCGGGGACGCAGCCAAAACCCTCCGCCGCCTCGCCGAAGAAACCGAAGACAAACCGGGCGGGCGTCTGGAAGAACTGGAACGCCGCCTGACCGTCCTGGAGGAAAAACTGTTCGCCGCGCTTTTAGCGGCAACGCCCGACGAAGAGATTGTCGCCGTCCGCGCCGAAGCCGATCGCGACCTCGCTCCCTATCGCCGCAAAATGTCAGGCCCGCAGATCGAGCAACTCCAAAAGCAGTACGTGCACAAACGCCTGCTCGAAAAGCACGGCTTGCCCCGGCTGAGCCTGTTCTACATGTAATCTGGGAACTTGTGTGGGGACGGGTCTTCGACCCGTCCAGGCGGCCCGGACGTATCGGGCCGCGGGCTACGAGTTCGTGGAAGAGCGGGCCTTAGCGCCGCGTCAGTCGCCCAAAGAGACGAAGGGGCTTTAGCCCCTGAGGAACTCATCTGCCGAACACGATCCGCCATTTCGACGCCCTCATCCTCGGCGGCGGCGCTGCCGGCCTGATGTGCGCCATCGAAGCCGGCAAGCGCGGACGTGGCGTCGCCGTCCTCGAACGTGCCGACCGTCTCGGCAAGAAAATCCTGATCTCGGGCGGCGGCCGCTGCAATTTCACCAACCTTCACTGCCGGCCCGAAAATTTTCTTTCTTCTAATCCCCACTTCGCCAAGTCCGCGCTCGCCCGCTACACTCCCGCGGATTTCATCGCGCTCGTCGAAAAGCACAAAATTCCCTACCACGAAAAAACGCTCGGTCAACTGTTCTGCGACCGCTCCGCCCGCGACATCCTCGACATGCTCGAAGCCGAATGCCGCGCCGCCAGAGTCAGCATCTTCCTCAACGCCGATATTCGACACGTCACCCGCACAACAGAATTCATGGTTCAAACGGAAGCCGCCGAATTTCGCGCGCCCGCTCTGGTCGTTGCCACCGGCGGCCTCTCGATTCCAAAGATCGGCGCCACTTCCTTTGGCTATGATCTGGCTCGCCAGTTCGGCTTGAAGATTCGCGATCCCTGGCCCGGTCTCGTGCCGCTCGTCTTCGACTCCGCCGACCGCTCCCACTACTCCGACCTTGCAGGCGTTTCGGCCGAGGTAATCGCGTCATTGTCCGTCGCCGATCAGCAATTTCGCGAAAAAATGCTGATTACGCACCGCGGACTGAGCGGCCCTGCAATTCTGCAAATTTCGTCACACTGGAAATCGCAGCATCCGATCCGTATCGATCTCGCTCCCGGCCGGGAACTCACATCGCCCTTTCGTGATCCGAAAATTCCGCGCACTCCGGCCGCTCTGCGCGCCGAACTGCGCAAGATCCTGCCTAGCCGCTTCGCCGATCGCTGGCTCGATCTGCACGAGCCTGCCTCCCTCACCAACGCTGCGCTCGCGGAACTGGAGCGCGCATTGCACTCCTGGACGATCACCCCCTCCGGCACCGAGGGCTACGAAAAAGCCGAAGTCACCGCCGGCGGCGTCGATACCGACGAACTTTCCGCCAAGACCATGGAAAGCCGACAAATCCCCGGCCTCTTTTTCATCGGCGAAGTCGTCGACGTCACCGGCCATCTCGGCGGCTTCAACTTTCAGTGGGCCTGGTCCTCAGGCGCCGCCGCCGGCCGGGCTTTTGATTAGCTTGCGGATTGTCATCCCGAGCGCGCGTTTTTTGCGGAGCGAGGAGCCTGTCCTGAGCGAAGTCGAAGGAATCTGGGCGAGCCGGGTGTACCACGGACCCTGCCCTGAGAGAGCGACAGCGACCGATGGGCGCGCCTGGCTCGTTTCCTTAATATGGCGTCCTGAGCGCTTACCTCAGATAGAATCCCCACTTGCTCCTCACCATCGAAAAAATGATTTACGGCGGCGACGGCCTCGCCCGCCTCCCGCTCGACTCACCCGCTGATGAGCCTCATGCCCGAGGCAAAGCCGTGTTCCTGCCCTTCGTTCTCGAAGGCGAAAAAATCGACGCCACAGTCACCGAGCAAAAACCCGGCTTCGCCCGCGCCGCCGTGGACGTCGTCATCGAGCCTTCGCCGCATCGCATCCCACCCGCCTGTCCCTATTTCAGCCGCTGCGGAGGCTGCCACTACCAGCACTCCACCTACGACCATCAACTCGAAATCAAGAAAGAGATTCTCCGCGAGACCCTGCGCCGCACGGCGAAGCTGGAACTGTCCGTCGACATCCAGGTTCATCCCTCGCCGCCGTGGAACTACCGCAACCGTTCGCGCCTGCAGGTGCAGAGTCAGCCTTCATTCGCCGCCGGATATTTCCAGCTGGCCTCGCACGATCTGCTGCCAGTCGAACTTTGTCCGATCAGTTCTCCGCTCATCAACCAGGCCATCGCCGCCCTCTGGCAGAGCGGTCGTGCTGGGAAAATTCCTCCGGGCGTTCACGAAATCGAGTTCTTCGCCAATGCCGACGACACGCAACTCCTGATCGAACTTTCCTGCTCCGCCGATGCCCGCCGCGCCACCGTCCGCGCATTCGCCGAAGACCTCGGCGCCGCCATGCCGCAGATCGCCGGCGTCATCGCCTTCCGCGCCAGCCAGCCCGGCACCCAGAGCCGAAATCAGGCCGCCGCGACGAACGCCGCGCCCGAAAAACTGCTTTCCCTCGGCGACTCCCACCTGATCTACCACACGCAGACCAAGACCTACCGCGTCAGCGCCGGCTCCTTTTTTCAGAGCAACCGCCACCTCACCGATGAACTGGTGAGAATCGTGACCGGTGGCCGGTCCGGCAACCTGGCTCTCGATCTCTATTCCGGAGTGGGACTGTTTTCCACAGCCCTGCGCTTCAATCGCATTATTTCCGTCGAGTCGTCACAGACTTCCTCAGCCGACCTTTCCTACAATCTGTCCTCGAACGGACAAGCGGTGCAGGCGACGGCCGAGCAGTATCTGGCTCGTGCTGGGAACCCGGGGCGGGTCGGGAGGGGCGCAGTCCTCCCAATACATGCTGAGGCGCCCGATTTAGTCGTGGTCGACCCGCCCCGGAGCGGCCTGGGAGAACGCGTGGCGCGCCTGCTCGCGAACCTCCGCGCCCCGCGCATAACCTATGTCTCTTGCGATCCGGCAACGCTGGCCCGCGATCTCGTGTACCTGCTTGACGCCGGCTATCGCGTGGACGAACTCCACCTCGTCGACCTTTTCCCGCAGACCTACCATCTCGAAAGCGTGGTACACCTCGTGTTCTGAGACGCCCGCTGAGGCGGCGCCGTGACCGCCTCTTCAGCACCGTCCTCGCCTCCCACATTCCATTTCAAGGCGCCCCGCCAGCCGATGCTCTGGGCTGCGGTGGCTTATTCCGTTGGAATTGTTGCGGGCGTCTGCATGTGGCGGCCGACACTCCGGTGGATCGTCGCCGCCGCGGCCTTCGCCGCGGCCGCGGCCTACTTCACTCATCGCCGTGCCGGCCTGGGATGGCTCCTCGCTTTCGGCACGCTATTCCTTGCGGGTGCACTTCACATCCAACTCCGAAGCGGTTCACCACGCCTCGACACGACCATCCAACCCTACGCCGACCGCGAGCCCCTCGAGATCACCGCCCACGTCATCCGTGACGGCCGGCGCCAGCCCGGCGGATTCGGCGAAATCCGCCAAACCCTCGATGTCGAATCCGAGCAGATCACCACAGCAACCGGCGAAACTTTGCCCGTGCATTCCGGCATCCGCCTGAGCCTCTACAGCCGCGCCGACGATAGCTTTGCTCAGGAACGACTGGCCCAAGAGAGTGCAAGCCAGGCAAGCTCGGCTCAGCAACTCCCATCCTTCCACTTCGGCGACCGCCTGCGTCTCACCGCCAAGCTCAAGCTACCGCGCAACTTTCGCAATCCCGGCGCCTTCGACTATCAGGGATACCTCGCCGATCACGGCATTGCTGCGCTCGGCTCCGCCAAGCTCGAGACGGTCGAACGCCTCCCCGGATTCACCGGCAGCCGCATCGCTATATGGCGCAGCCGCTGGCACAGTGCCATTGTCGCCAAAGTGCACGAACTCTGGCCCGCGCGCGACGCCGCCCTGCTCGACGCCATGGTCATCGGCGAAGAGGCCTTTATCGACCGCGATACGCGCGCCGATTTTCAGCGCTCCGGCACGTACCACGTCCTGGTCGTCTCCGGAATGAATGTCAGCATTCTCGCCTTCGTCATCTTCTGGACGCTTCGCTCCCTGCGCCTGCCCGAAATTCCCGCCACGCTCGCCACGATCCTGTTCTGCGTGGCCTACGCCTTCGTCACCGAAGTCGGCGCGCCCGTGTGGCGCGCCACTCTTATGTGCGCGGCGTTTCTGTGCACTCGCCTGCTTTACCGCGAACGCGCCATGGTCAACGCGCTGGGCGCGGCCGCGTTGGCGCTGCTGGTCTTCGATCCGCGGCAGCTTTTCACCGCCAGTTTTCAGATGACTTTTCTCTGCGTGCTGATCGTCGCTGCCATTGGCATCCCCATCCTTCACCGCACATCACAACTCTACCGGCAAGCGCTGGCGAATTGGGATTCACCGGCGTACGCCGCAGCATTGCCGCCACGAGTCGCACAGTTTCGTCTGGACTTGCAGATGATCACCACGCGCCTCGCGCAACTCGCCGGAGAGACGTGGTCGCGACGCATCGTTCGCTCGATCGTAGCCGTCACGTTTACTGTTTGGGAGTTGGTCTTCGTCTCCGCCGTCATGCAAATGGGCTTGGCTCTGCCCATGGCCTACTACTTCCACCGCGCTACGACGATCGGCATGCCGGCGAACCTCGTCGTCGTTCCGTTCATGCAGCTCCTTATGCCGGCGGCCGTCGCCGCCCTGCTTCTTAGCTCGATCGCGCCATGGCTCGCGAAAGGTCCTGTGCTCGCAACCTCGTTTGCGCTTCACGGCATCACGGGAACTGTGCATGGCCTGGGTGCCCTGCGCCTGGCCGACCTGCGTGTCCCCATGCCGTCAATTCTCGTGATCACCCTCGCCTCCGCCGCATTGCTGCTCGCCATGTGGGCCGCCCGTCGCCGCGCCCCGCTCGCCGCTTGCGGAATCGCAGCCATCTTCGTTGCCTCGGTAATTCTCGCCGTCATCCCGGCCCAGCCCCGCGTCTACGCCGGCGTTCTGGAAGTCACTTCCATCGATGTTGGCGAGGGCGACTCCGAACTTCTCGTGACTCCGCACGGCCGCACGCTGCTGGTCGACGCCGGTGGCCCCATCGGGCCCGGCGGCTCGCAACTCGATTTCGGCGAAGACGTCGTCTCACCCTATCTCTGGACTCGCGGTCTCTCGCGCCTCGACGCCGTCGCCATTACCCACGGCCACTCAGACCACATTGGCGGCATGACTGCAGTCCTCAAAAATTTCAAACCGAAAGAGCTTTGGGTGGGACTTCTGCCGCCGAGCCGGGCGCTCGAAAATCTGATTGCGACCGCTCAGGCTCTCGGCGTGAAAGTCGTGCGCCATTGGGAGGGCGACGACTGGGACTTCGGCGGTGCCCGCGTTAGCGTTTTATTTCCGCCGCGCGATTCGCCGGTGGGATCGAAGCCCGAAAACAATGATTCGATGGTGCTGCAGGTAAGCTACGGAGAATCTTCTGTCCTGCTCGAAGGCGACGCCGAAAAGCAGGTCGAGCGCCACATCGCCTTCCAGCACCATCCTCGCGCGGACCTGCTGAAGGTCGGCCATCACGGCAGCAACAACGCCACCACCCCGGAACTCGTGGCTTCAGCTCATCCCCAGTTTGCCGTCATTTCGGTGGGGTCCGGAAACTCCTTCGGCCTGCCGCGCTTCGAAACTCTTGCCCGTCTGGCCGAGGCCAACGTTCGCGTCTACCGCACCGATCTCGAAGGGGCCGTCACCTTCTACCTCGATGGCCATTCCGTTAAAGCTTCGGTGGCGGGTCTCGGATGATCGCAATTTCAGCCGTCTCGTCATCCGCCGGCGAGTGCTGATAGTCGGCAATCAGCGCTCGCGCCGTCTGCTCATCCTCCGCCCTCACCAGAATGATCATGCCGCCCATCCCGGGAAACGCGTCCTGCAGCAGGCTGGCCGAAGCCAGATCGCTGTCAATCCCGGCCGAATCCAGCAGTCCCTTCACCACCAGCGCCTCGGACTCGTTCTCAGAGTCGAACACCTTCACTAGTTTCTCGTTTGGATCAGGGTGGGGCTGCGCTGCCATAGGAACCTCCCATTTCGGAGCCGGACGTCGTCTGGATCAAAGGTCGCCTCGGTCAGAGTGAGCCGACTCCGTCCTGCACAGTGCATCGATTCTACTCTTCTTTCGATGCTTGCATAACAGCCGGCGGGCGCTGGGTCTAGGCCGGTCTCCAGCGATATTGGGTCATCCCGAAGCCTCGCGTTTTCACCGGCGAGGCGAGGGATCTCCCCAGGCACGGTCCCATCTGCTGGTTGTCCTCTCCCCCGCACAATTCTTCCTCACCCTACAGCACGAACTTTACACAGCACCTTCGGGTAGTTGCTTTCTTCCACGGCTCAGGCACAATGCCTCTACGCGAGGGCGCAACGCCCGCCTGCGTCGTATCATCAAAAGCTGTGGGTGCGAGCAAGGCCCGGGAGCAAGGGGACAAGATGAACATTCCGCAGCCGGCCGGTCAGGGAGCGAATCTTCCGCCAGGAAACCATCAAACCCAGTTCGAACGCGAAGAGGAAGCCCGCAAAATCCGCCGCCTGCAACTGATGATCAGCATGGTGTCATCGGTCATCAGCCAGGACCCCAACCTCACGCTCGAAGAAGCCTCGGAACTGGCCGCGGGCGCCAAGCGCGCCGCCCTCGCCATGTTCCCCGACAAGGAACTCGCCTACGACCTTCTCTACAAGCCCCGCCTGCAGCGCCTGATGCGCGAGCGCTTCCGCCTGCAGTAGTCGTATCATCCTCTCCACTGACGGGACGAAATGCCATGAGTGACGCCCGGATTTTTCGCCAACCAACCGAAAGATTCCGGAAAAGCGGAGCGGCGATGAGAACGGACTTCCTGCGGTTCAACGGCGCCGTCGGGCGCGATCCCGCCATCGATGGCTGGATGAAAGCCCACGCCGGTGAACTGGGAGCCCTCGCGCATCGCTGGTTTGACGTGATGCGAAACTGCGGCGACGAGGTCCGCGAGCTTTTGCATGACGGCTGTCCGGTTGCATGTCTGGGAGATGCGCCCTTCGGCTATGTGAACGTATTCACTTCGCACGTCAACGTGGGCTTCTTCCACGGCGCAGCCCTGCCGGATCCCGCCCGCTTGTTGCAAGGCACCGGCAAGTTCATGCGTCATGTGAAACTGAAGCCAGGAGCGGCTACAAACGTCGCGGCGCTACGGACCCTCATCGAAGCGGCCTACGCGGACATAAAGGTGCGCGTCGAACACGGCTAGGCCCGAAGCCATTAGCCACTAACCACTAGTCACTGATTTACTCATCCACCACCGGATTCCGCAACGTCCCCACCCCCTCTACACTGACCTCCATCACGTCGCCCGCCACCACCGGCCCCACGCCCGAAGGCGTTCCCGTCGGCACCAGGTCGCCGGGATATAGCGTCATCGCCTGTGCGATGTACCGGATCACCACCTCCAGCGGAAAAATAAAATCGCGCGTGTTCCCATGCTGCCGCACCTCGCCATTTACGCGCGTCTCCACGTCCACCCCGGCCCCCTCCGCGAAACCTGGATCAATCTCATCCGTCACCAGCGGCCCAGCCGGGCAAAACGTGTCGAATCCCTTGGCCCGCGTCCACTGCCCATCCTGTTTCTGCAGATCGCGCGCCGTCACGTCATTGATCGCCGTGTAGCCCAGAATGTACTGCCGGATGTCCGCGTCAGCCGCCGGCTTATAGCACGTCCTGCCAATCACCGCGGCCAGTTCGCCTTCAAAATCCACGCGCTGCGAAAGTTTCGGACGCAGCACCGTCCCTCCCGGCGCCAGCAGCGACGACGTCGGCTTGAAGAAAATCAGCGGCTCCTTCGGCACCTCGTTCCCCAACTCCGCCGCATGCTCGCGATAATTCCGCCCCATGCACACGATCTTCGACGGACGCACCGGCACCAGCAGCGTTGCTTCCTCCAGCGCGATCGCCTCGATCCGCCGCGTGCGCAAACTTTCCATGTCGCCGTCAGCCTCTTCCGGCGGCGTCAGCAAAATCCGCACAATCGCGTCCCGTCCGCCCACCGCCTCGACCAGCCCATACTGCGCCTGCCCATTGAATTGAAACCGGCAATATCTCATAGGCTTCTATCTAACCATATCTTCCGGACCAGGTGGTGTAGGGGCGGACGCATTCGTCCGCGGGTGCCCCATCCGCAGCGCGCACTTTGCGCTTAGGGTGGGACCCTCGAGCGCAGCGCCGTGTTCCTGATACGTTGTCATTCCGAGCCGCCCGTAGCCGCGTGCGGCGCGGCGAAGGCGTGTCGAGGAACCTGCTTTCTTAGGGGAAAGACATCAACGCGCGTCTGGCTCGCATCCTTAATCCTCACGGCACTGTCTCACTCGCCTCTTCCGACCGCACACTCTCATTTCCGCGCACGTCCACCGCCGACACCGAATACCAATACGTCTTCCCCGCCGCCACGCTCGTGTCCCGGTACGACGGCGTCTTCACCAGTTCTGTATTCACCTTCACCGGCGCCGCTCCCTCCGCGTGCCGATACACGTTGTACCCGTCCAGATCCATATCCATCACCGGCGCCCAGATCAAATCAATAAACGTCTGCTGCCCCGGCCCCGAAAACACCGCCTGCAGCCCCGCCGGCACCGCGGGTGGAAACACGTCATGGGCAAATACCGTGACCTGCGGAGTGTCCTCGCCCTCGAACGCAAACTCCGGCTTGCCCGCCTCCACCATCTGCGTCACCACGGTCGCGCGATACTGATACGTTTTTTCCCACTCGAAATGCTGATCCAGATAGCTCGTCGGATTTGCGGCAGCGTGGGCTGCCGCAGATCCTCGCTGTGCCCCTCCAGCACAATGACCGAGATCAAGGTCAGCGACCTTCTCCTGCACCGGAGTTCCATCACTTGCACTTCCTGACCCCGATGTTCCCTGCCCCTCACTTCCTTGTAACGCCCGGTAGATTCGCAGCAGACAGTGAGCGCTCTGCGCAGCCGAAAGAGAGCTCGGAGCCGCCGCCAGCGTCCACGCAATCGCCACGCCCTGCGCGGTAATCTGAGCGTCAAAATTTTCGATACGCAAGACTGCCGGCACCGATGGCACGCGCACCTGATTCGAAAGCCCCCCGCCTCGCCCATCCGGCCCCGGAACTTCCACCGCGTACGTCACCCAACCCGCCGCATTCGACCGCTCCAGTTCCGCCGCAAGCGTGTGGGTATACGTCTCCTGCGCGGCATTCTTCTTTGCCGACCTTGCCGCGGCAGATTCAATTCGCGACTCCGACTCAGCCCGCGATTTCAACTCAGTAGAAGATGTCCCGGCAGCCGGCGCTTCACCCACCGGCGATCCGCACTCCTTCAACACCGGTTCCACGCCGCGGCAGATCCGTGTCGGCCCCACGCTGCGCATCCGCTGCCGATCCGTCGTCATCGTCGGCACCGTCCACGTCAGCGTTACTCGATCGCCCTTGCGTGTGGCCCGCAGATCCGACGGCGGCTTCGGCAATTCCAGCGACGGAGGCCGCGGCGGCCCCATCGACGCACACCCCGCCAACCAAAGCGGCGCACCGAACGCTATCGATAGCCGGATTGGAGGCCATTTCATGGGAAAGGAAATCAGGAAAGAAAAGACTAACAGAACCGATGCGCAGCAAGAGTTGTTGTCATTCCTAGCGCAGCCGTCTTGCAGGCGGAGCGAGAGCCTGCCGTGAGCGAACTGCGAGCATAGCGAGCGGGAGTCGAACGGGGATCTTGCGCGCATCGCCACCGCCTCATCCATCTCCGTGGAAGAGCGGCGCTTCAGCGCCGCGTCAAGCGTATGAATTTTGAGGGGCTTCAGCCCCTGCGGACCCTCAAAAAATCTTTGTCATTCCGAGCGCAGATTTATCGCGCGAGGAACCTGCTTTTCCAAAGCCCCGCTTCGCCGCGCCGAAGCCACCACGAACGGGAACGGCACGCCCTCAGGCGTGCCGCAAAGAACAAACAAGGGCTGGCTTCAGCCGCTGAGGGCCCGCGTCGCCCGCCGTGGAAGAGCGGCGCTTCAGCGCCGCGTAAAGCGCAGGAAAAAAGAACAGGGGCTTCAGCCCCTGCGATGAGCACGATAATTCTCCGTGCCTCTGTGTCTCCCTGGTGAGAAAAAGTCGCTACAGAATATACCGGCTCAAATCCTGATCCTTCACAATATCCGTCAGCATCTTCCGCACATAATCCCCATCCACCGTGACCTGCTGACCCTTTTTCTCCGGCGCATCAAAGCTCAACTCATCGAGCACCCGCTCCATGATCGTGTGCAGACGCCGCGCGCCAATATTCTCCGTATTCTCATTCACGCGAAACGCGAATCGCGCCACTTCCTCCAATGCCTCCGGCGTGAAGTCCAGCTTCACGCCCTCGGTCTCGAGCAGCGCCGTGTACTGCTTCACCAGCGACGACTTCGGCTCCGTCAGAATGCGCACAAAATCTTCCATCGTCAGCGACCGCAGCTCCACCCGGATCGGAAACCGCCCCTGCAGCTCCGGAATCAGATCGCTCGGTTTCGACACGTGAAATGCCCCCGCCGCAATGAACAAAATATGATCGGTCCGCACCATGCCGTAGCGCGTGTTCACCGTCGTGCCTTCCACAATCGGCAGAATGTCGCGCTGCACGCCCTCGCGCGAAACGTCCGGCCCATGGCCGCCTTCGCGCCCCGCAATCTTGTCGACTTCATCCAGAAAAACAATCCCCGAATTCTCCACCCGGTCAATCGCAATCCGCGTCACATGATCCATATCAATCAGCCTCTGCTCTTCTTCCTGGATCAGATAATCGAACGCTTCGTTCACCTTCATCTTCCGCTTCTTCGTCCGCTGCCCGAAGATGTTCGGCAACATGTCCTTGATGTTGACGTCCATCTCCTCCACGCCCTGGTTGGTCAGAATCTCGAAAGTGGGGAAATTCCGCTCGCGCACTTCGATTTCAACCATCCGCTCGTCGAGCTTCCCTTCGCGCAGTTGCTGGCGCAATTTTTCCCGCGTGCGGCTTGCAGACGACCCCGACGACTCCGCCAGCGCCGTGCCGCCGTCAATCACCACTCCGCCCGCCGTCGCGCCCGGCTCCGGACGCGGGGCAGGAGTTGGCGGCAACAGGATATCGAGCAGCCGCTCCTCCGCGTTCAGTTCGGCCTTGTCGGCGACATCTCCCAGCTTCTCTTCGCGCACGCCGTCAATCGCGATCTCCACCAGGTCGCGCACAATCGACTCCACGTCGCGCCCCACGTAACCCACTTCGGTAAACTTCGAGGCCTCCACTTTCAGGAACGGCGAGTTCGCCAGCCTGGCCAGCCGCCGCGCAATCTCCGTCTTCCCCACCCCCGTCGGCCCTATCATAAGAATGTTCTTAGGTAGGATTTCTTCGGCGAGGTCGGGCGCGAGTTTCTGGCGGCGCATGCGGTTGCGCAGCGCGATGGCGACGGCGCGCTTGGCGTCCTTCTGGCCGATCACGTGTTTGTCGAGTTCGGCGACGATCTCGCGCGGCGTGAGCTCATCCAGCGCAAGCTGTTCTTCTTCGGCGGCAGAGGGTAGGTAGATAGCCATAAATTCTGTCGTTGGTCGCTAGTCGCTCGCGCAATAAAAGCGTCGATAGTCGTGAGTCGTTCGTGATGCCGACGAGACTGTCGTCGGTGAATCCGTCGCAGGCGGTAGCTCTTGGCCAACGGCTAACGACCAGCGACTCATGACGATTTTACAGTTCTTCAATCGTCACATTGTCATTCGTATAGATGCACATCTTGCCGGCGATCTTCATGGCTTCCTGGGCGATCTGGCGGGCCGAGAGCTGCGTCTGCTCCGCCAGGGCCGTAGCAGCGGCCTGCGCGTACGGCCCGCCGCTGCCAATGGCTGCAATGCCGGTGTCCGGTTCAATCACGTCTCCCTGGCCGCTGAGCAGAAACGTCTGGTCTTTGTCGCAGACCAGCAGCAGGGCCTCCAGATGGCGGAGATACTTGTCGGTGCGCCAGTCCTTGGCCAGTTCGACGGCGGCGCGGCCCAGGTTGCCGTGATACTGCTCGAGTTTGCCTTCGAAGCGGCTGAACAGGGTAAAGGCGTCGGCGGTCGATCCGGCAAAGCCCGACAAAATCTTGTCGTTGTAGAGGCGGCGGATCTTCTTGGCAGTGTGTTTGATGACCGACTCACCCAGCGTGACCTGCCCGTCGCCGGCGAGGACGACACTTCCGCCGCGACGCACGGACAAAACGGTCGTGGAACGAATCATTCGCTTGGCAGTCATGAGGACAATTTTTGATTATAGCAGTGGGGGCGCGGGCTAGAGGCCGAGGTTCCACCCTTGCAAAGAGCGCAAGGATGGGGCACCCCCACTCGTGGTGAATTCAACAAAACAAAAGGCGGGTCACCCGCCGGTCGGTGCTTCTGTAGCCCGGCAGTCCGATTCAGCGGACGGGCCGCGTCCCCTTCACATGCCTCCAACCACCATAACCCGCCGCCGGCAGCTCCAAGGCCGGGGTTCACCGTTTGACAGCGGCCAATATCGCGTGGGTTTCGGCCAGGAATTCACGAAGAAGCTTGTCAGTCTCGTCACAGACCTCCTGGCTCCTTGAAAGCTCCTTATCGAGATCAAACTCGACGACTTTCATCGTTCCAGGCTTACCGGCTAGTCGATCGGCCACCCGTTCCTTTGCTCTCTTTTTCACGTGGTAACCGACGTTCCCGTCCGGCAGGAAGCTCAACATGTGGTGCGCGAGCTTGTTTCGTACCTCTTGTACGCCGCTTATCGCTTTGCATGTCCCGAGCCACTTCTCTTTATCGAAGGGCAAGCTGTGCTCCTGCGCGAGCCTCCACATATTTTCAATCACTTTTATGAGCAGCAGTCGTTTGCTTTCGAAGGTCTCAAAAATATGAGAATCGAGAAGCGCTTCATTCCATATGAAGTTCTTTTCCGATTGCGCATCGGACCGATCAGCAAAGAAGACCGATAAAAGGGTAATAACCGAGACTTCGATGCGGTTCAGGTTGTACACGATCCCACCAAGCTTCTTAAAGGTGTCGGGATACTGGTCCATGAGTTCCTTCGTCGTCATGGCGGGCGGCCCAGAGTTCTGGGCCTTTTCCTTCCCGTTGCGAAACTGTGGGTGCCCCGTCCTTGCGCTTTTTGCAAGGGCGGGTATCGATGCCACCGATACCATGGGATTTGCCATGCTCAGCGGTTTGCACCGCA
The DNA here is from genome assembly GCA_964407245.1 of uncultured Acidobacteriaceae bacterium. Classification (GTDB taxonomy): domain Bacteria; phylum Acidobacteriota; class Terriglobia; order Terriglobales; family Acidobacteriaceae; genus Sulfotelmatobacter. The sequence goes on along the minus strand of CAYOUY010000205.1, from coordinate 9,937 downwards.
CCTACGGCGCGCATCAGCTGCACTTTATCACCTGTTCCTGTAATCGACGATCGCCATTTCTGAGGTGCGAATCTTCAACTTCGCCGATTCTGGGGCGTTAATCAGGACGATCCCGCGGTCTCTGTAAGCGTAAGAGCGGAAGCTGCTCCGTTGCTCCTCTGCTCCGTGGCCACTCGTCCGGCTCCAGGACCAATCCACGCCTCAGAGATCTCCTCAGCGGCTAAAGCCGCGATTCATTTCGATGCTCTCACGGCACGGCTGAAGCCGTGCCCTTCCCACATCCTCATGGGCTAAAGCCCGTCGGGGAAATTCGGGGACAGACGGGAAATTCCCCAAATCCCCAAGCTGTTCAGAAAAACACGGCGGGGGAAACGTGAAAGCGGGCGCTCAGGCGGCGAATGTGTTCTTTCGCCAGATCGCGCTTTCCGTTCAATACGTCGGAGACGATGCTCTCGGTCCCGAACACATCGGCTAAGTCTTTTTCACCAAGATTGTGGGCTTCCATCAGATGGCGAATGATGTCGAGAGGTCCGGCTTGAGGAACCGGGTACTCTTTTTCTTCATACTGCTCGATCAGCAGCGTAAGCAGGGCAATCAGCTTTTCTTCGGCAGGGCTCACCGTCTTCTGGCTGGCCAGCGCCTCCAGCCGTTCAATGTAGGCCCGACTCTGTTTTTCGCTGCGGATCACTTCCGGCTGCATTTCAGAAAGAAGTTCTCCGTAATGTCGTTTCGGCGGTCATGTGGGCAAAGTCGATTTTAGCAGTGCGAATTCCCACCCTTTCGCAAAGAACACGAAAGGATGGGGCATGCCGCATGTGTGGTCGTGTCGGCAACTCAAAGGCCCCAAAATTTTGTCAATATGTAAGAACTACCCGATCTCGCCTAACCCGCTGATTCTACTCACAAAAAATACTGTCTAACCCTTTCCGGTTTTGCCTTCCCAATTTGGTATTCTGGAAATATAGAGACAAGTCAAGGCGCGGCCTCCGAGTCGCGCCTTTTCTATTGGGGCTTCCTTTGGGGGCGGGGTTCACAAAATGGCGAAATGCAAGGAGTTCAGAACGTTCAAGGAGCGTGGCGAGTGGGTCGAGCTGAAATTCATGGCCAAAGCGGCCGAGCAGGGATTGCAGGTCCTCAAGCCCTGGGGTGACTCGCTCGCCTACGACGTCGGCCTTGACCCGGGTCTCGGGCTCCTCCGTGTGCAGGTCAAATCCACCAACTGCTTCCGAGGTGCCGGCTACCGTTGCCGGTTCGCTCCCGGCGCCAACAGCCTGCGTCGCTACACGGCTAAGGAGATCGACTTCTTCGCCGCCTACGTCATCCCCAAGGAAGTCTGGTATCTGATCCCATCGGCTGAACTCTTCCGGAACCACCAGGAGTACGTGACGCTCTGCCCCACTGAGCGGCCACGGCATCCCGAGCGCTACCGCTACGAGTGCTTCCGCGAAGCCTGGGCGCTGCTGCGCCGCGGCCGCTGCGTCAACTGCCGTCTGATGAAGGAGGCTGGGGAAGTGGAGGACGAATGAGAGCCGTCCCAAACAGGCCCTGTGTCGGACGGGGGGACGGTCTTCCGGTAGTCCGCGCAAGGGGGCTTTAGTAACCGCGGGGGCGATTACGCGTGTGACTTTACCCGGGCGGGGCTGCACCGTAAGTTGAGCTTATGCGTCAATCAGCTGCGGTGTTGTGCCGGGACAATCGGTCGCTCGGAACGTTACGAACCACGCTGGCGGATCTGGGAATGCGCTTGCTGCCGTGTGTGAGCGGCGAGGAGGCGCTGGAACTGGTGGTGGCGGGGCGGTGCAGAACGCTGATCGTGGACTTTGACCTGCCCGGGGCGGAAGAAGTGGTGCGCATGGCGGCGCTGCTGCCTCCGGCGCAGAAGCCGACGCTGCTGGCGGTGGCCAGCCGGGCGTGGCCGGGCACGGGCGAGGCGTTTCATTCCGGGGCAAGCCGGATCCTGTATCGTCCGATTGCGGAGGAGCAGGTGAAGGACGCGCTGAAGGCGCAGGGGAAGCGGCATCCGCGGAAGGCGGCGCGCTACGAGATGAAGACGCTGGTGCACCTGGAGTGCGAGAAGCGGGAGCTGACGGCGATCAGCCTGGACATCAGCGAACACGGGCTGGCGGTGCAGGCGACCGAGGCGGTGCCGATGAGCGGTGACATGGTGTTTCGCTGCGTGCTACCGGGGTCGACGGCGAGTATACAGGGGCGTGCAGAGGTCATTTGGGCGAGTGATGGCGGGCGCGCGGGGATGTTTTTCTCGCAGCTGTCGCCGGCGGCGCGAAAGAGTCTGAAGCAGTGGCTTGGCCGGAGGAGCGCGGAGAATCGGGCGCATCATCATCGGGCGGGGCATGGGGCGCGGAATTTGCTGCCTCCGGAGGATGCAGTGGTGGAGTACGCGGAGTAAAGAAGCGAGCCAAACGCGCGTTTGTCGCGTCGCAAACATCGCGCCGCATCGCGCGGCTCGCCCAGGTCCTTCGTCGGGCAAAAAGCGCCCGCCTCAGGATGACACGGGTGTGACCTCTTACGCGGCGCTGAAGCGCCGCTCTTCCACGGAAGCCCATGCGGCCCGTGACCACGCCGGTTCTGTGGCAATCGTAGGGATCCCCATTCGACGCCCTCCCTACGGTCGGTTGCTCAGGGCAGGCTCTCGACTTGGCCTCGCGGTCGGTCGACCTCGCTCGGGATGACAGTGAGTAGTTATTCCGGCCGACGTGCAGCTCCTTGTTAGAATCGGGCTTTGCCTGAGGGCTGTCGCCTGAAGGCTGAGGTCTGAAGGGAGCGCGGCGTGTCGGCAATTTCGGAAACAAACTTTCCAAAAACTCAACCTGCGTTAAATGGGCACAGCATGGTGGGCGTGCTGCGGCGGGTGCTGGTGTGTTCTCCGCAGAGCGCGGGATGGGATCGGGCGGAGCGCGTGGCGCGCTGGCGCGAGCTGGGATTCCGGCACGCTCCGGATGTGGCGAAGGCGCAGGAACAGCATGAGGCATTGTGCCGCGAACTCACGGCGGCGGGAGCGGAAGTGGTGGAGTTGAAGGTGGAGTCCAGGGCCGATGTCGGGGGAGATCTCACGCTGGATGCGGTGTACGTGCATGACGCGTCGCTGGCCACGGATTTCGGTGTGATCGTCATGCGGCCGGGGAAGGCGAATCGCGTGGCGGAGGGCAGGAATCAGGAATTGTTTTTCCAGCGGCTGGGCATTCCGGTTCTCGGCGCAATCGCGGCGCCAGGGACCACCGAGGCCGGAGACGTCGTTTGGGTGGATGCAAAGACGCTGCTGGTCGGACGCGGCTATCGCACGAATGCGGCGGGGATTGAGCAGATGCGCGCGCTGCTGGGGCCGAAAGGAATCGAGGTCATCGCGGCGCCGCTGCCGCATGGCGCTGGGCCGGAGGAATGTTTGCATCTGATGTCGCTGATCAGCCTGCTCGATGAGAAGCGGGCGCTGGTGGATTCGGCGTGGCTGGCGGTCGAGACGGTGGAACTGCTGAAAGAGCGCGGGTATGACTTCATCGAGATTGATGCGGCCGAGCGCGAGACCCTGGCGTGCAATGTGCTCGCGCTGGGCGGCGGGCGACTCCTGGCGATCGAGGAGAATCACAGAACGAATGAGCGGCTGCACCGGGCCGGCTTCGATGTGAGGACGTTTCCAGGCAGCGAGATCTGCATCAACGGCAGCGGCGGCCCGACGTGCCTGACGAGGCCGCTGGTGAGGGAGTGAATACGGAGAACGGAGAGATGCGCCAGAAGCACCTCCGGTTTTCTGCCCTAGTGTGCAGAAAATTGCACTAGCTGTCGAAGTGTTTCGGATATTGACAATCGGATATTGACAAACAGAGGAACCCGAAGTAACTTGTTTCGCCGCATTCTTGCGGGCTGGGGTGCTGGTTTTTTTCTGCCGCTGTTGCGGTGCTGGTTCTGCTGATTCGCCGATCCGCGAACTCCCCCTGTGAGCAGAACCACCGATCTCTTTTTGACCGAAAAACCAAGGAATGTCCTGAAGGAGCGAACATGAAGCGCGGGAATATTTGGGCTTTCACACTACTCGCAATTTCTTTTGCCTCGTTGCTCATCTCGTCCAACATTGCCGGCGCGCAGTCGCTCGCTCGACTAAAACCCATTCCTCAGCGGAGGAGTTCTGCCCATGCTGCCGCACCTGCCGTCGATCCGTCATCGCCGTGGCAGCCACTGGTGAACCAGGCGCCATCGGGTCCCGCTGGCGTCCAAATCATGATTCAGGGAACCGACGGGTCGATCCTTGTGCAGGCCTATGACGGGCAAACCTGGATGAAGCTCACTCCAGATGACAAGGGCAACTACGTCAACGGTACCTGGACCACGCTCGCGTCGGAACCCACTCCCCGCCTGTATTTTGCCTCTCAAATCATGCCTGACGGCAGCTTGTTCGTTGTCGGCGGTGAGTACAGCGGCCCTGCATTGTTGCCCACTTGGTCGAACACGGGGGAAATCTACGACCCACTGACCAACGTATGGACTCCGATTACCCCCTACCCGAACCAGGCGGGTTGCCCTTACATCTACTACGTTTCCGGGAACACCACGAATGGTATTCCCCAGATTACCGGGATCTATCCCTACACGACCGGCCTCACGGTTGGCGAAGGAGTTTTCGGCACTGGGATTCCAGGTGGGGCAACCATCGCCAGCATTGACTCGCCCTTTCAGATCACAATCTCCGCCCCAGCGACGCAGACCACTACCGCCGACACCATTGTTCTCTCCGCGTACTACGAACTGACCGGTTGCTTGGGAGATGATCCCTCGTCACTTCTTTCGGGCAACAAAATTCTCCAAGGTGACCTGGTTAACGGTAACACCTACATCTACGATGCTCGCTTGAACACCTGGACTCCTTCAGGAACCAAGGTGTACCCGGGGGACTCGAGCGATGAAGAAGGCTGGGTGAGGACGAGCCAGGGAATGATCGTCAACTACGATCTGTTCCAGAGCATTGCCACGAATGGGGCCTACGCGGAGACGTACAACCCCAAAACCGGCACATGGAGCAGCATCAGCCCATCCGATGGCTCGGCCAACGGCACAATTCCCCAATTGAGCGGGACGAATATAGGGTATGAGCTGGGCCCCGCCCTTCGCTTACAGGACGGACGAGTCCTCGAGATTGGAGCCACGCAGTACAACGCTACCTATAACCCCGCCACGAACACCTGGGCGCCCATAACAGACACCATCGGCACGCTGAACGGAATCCCATCTCCTTTTGGCGCCGATGATGGTCCAGGGGCCATTTTGCCCGACGGCCATGTGATCTTCGCCGCCGATGCCGGCATCTCCGGATTCACCTCTTCGGGAAACATCACGAACGGTTCTGCCGTGATTACCGGCATTCCCTCCACAGCCATCCTGCAGGTCTACTGGTATGTGTACGGGACGGGAATTCCGGGCGGGGCTTATATCGTGAGTGTGGATTCGTCCAGCCAGGTCACCATCAGCAGTGCGGCCACCGCCACTACCACCGGGGACGTCATCAGTTGGGGTGGCACGTTCAGCAATCCCACGGAACTGTTTGATTTTGATCCGTCAACCGGGACACTTGCCCAGGTCACTTCAGCCCTTCCTGACCCCAACCTCTTCTACCAAGGCTCCTATCCCTCGCGCATGCTGATTCTTCCTACCGGACAACTGCTCTTTTCCGACGCTTCGGCCCAGCTCTGGGTGTTTACGTCGAAGGAAAAGGCCAATCCCCAGTTGCGCCCGATCATCACGAACATCAGCTATCTCGGCGGCGGCACCTTCCAGCTGACTGGATTTCAACTCGATGGCCAATCTGCCGGCGCCGCCTACGGCGACGACGACCAGATGGACTCCAACTATCCGATCATTCGCATGGAGAACTCCAGCGGCAATGTTTTTTACGCGCGGTCTTTCTACTGGAGCAAGGTCGCTGTGGGCAATGACGGATTGGAGACGGTTGACTTTACGCTGAATCCCGCGATAACTCCCGGCGATTATGGCCTGATCGTGAGCGGCGCGGGAATTTCGTCCTATCCCACCTTCATTCACATCACCGGGAAAGAGGTGAGCGGGGGAAACTGACCCAGCGGCACGATGGCAAAGTCAGTCAGCGCGTAAGAGAAATCCCGCGAGATCCCACCCTCCCGCACAGAACGCGGGAAGGGTGGGGCAACCATTATCGCCGCACCATATCGCCGCACAATTTCCTGCAACTGAATCCTGCTAGAATCGAAGGGCATGCTTCTTCCCTTCGTCCGCGAACTCTTCGCGGACGTGGAATTGCTTCCCGGCTTTGCGCGTGCAGCCTCCCACGTGAAAGAGGGCACGGGGCGGATTCGTGTCTCCGGCCTGACGCCGACGGCGAAAGCTTTGCTGCTCGTACTGTTGCGACGGGCGGCGGAGCGACCGCTGATCGTGGTGGTCAATGACAATCGCGCGGTGGAAGATTTTGTGCCGGTGTTGCGCGGGTTCGCCGAGCTCATAGCCGCGTGCGATCCCGAAGCGGTGGTCGCGCTGCCAGCGCGCGACGTGCTGCCCTTCCAGAATTTGTCGCCTCATCCTGAGCTGCAGGAAGAACGCGCCACGGCGCTGTGGAAGATTGCCACGGGGAAGGCGGAGATCGTGGTGTCTCCGATTGCGGCCACGGCGATCCTGCAGCGCTCGGCCGAGTACTACACAGATTTGGCGCGAGTGGTGCGGCGGGGAGAGTCGTTTGACGTGGAGGCGCTGCTGGCGCACCTGAACACCGTGGGCTACGCGCCGGCCGATGTTGTGGAGATGCCCGGGCAATACGCACTGCGCGGCGGGATTTTGGATGTGTATTCGCCTGAGGCGGAGCGTCCGGTGCGCATGGAATTTTTTGGCGACGAGGTGGATTCGATCCGGAGATTCGATCCGGAGTCGCAGCGGTCGTCGAATCCGATGGATGAAGCGCTGCTGCTGCCGCTGACGGAGACGCCGGTGAGCGATCACTTGCTGGGCGCGATTCACACGCGGCTTTCGGGGAAGCGGATCGCCGGGTCTTCTGAGGAAATTGTTGAGGCTGCGGTGCGCGCGGGCGGCGTAACGGTGTTTCCGGGATGGGAGTTCTATGCGCCGGTGGCGGGAGCGGACCGGCTTGTGTTTGATCTGCTGCCGCGGGCGGCGGTGCTGCTCGACGAGCCGGAAATGTTGCGGCAGGAATTTGACCGCTTCTGGACGCGGGTGACGGAGGCGCACGAGCGCAGCGGCGTGGGGAATCTGGTGCGGCCGGAGGATTTGTATTCGCCGCCGGAAGCGTGGTGGAAGAAAGTGACGTCGCTGACGGGCGCGGACGTGGAGCATCTGGGCATTACGCGGGCCGAAGACGGCGATGGGGCGGTGACGTTCCTGACGCAGCCGACGCCCCGCTTCCACGGCGCGGTTCCGACGATGTTGGAAGAAGTCCAGAAGCTGACGCGCGAAGGAAATCAGGTGATGTTCGCCGTGCCCAACACGGGTGAAGTGGAGCGGCTCGCCGATATATTCACGGAATACAACGTGAGCTTCCGGCTGGGAAGCCGCACGCGCGGTGGTGAAAGTTACGCCGATGAGACGAGCTATTTTGCCGGCGAAGTGCTGACCACAACGCTGGCGAAGGCTTATGTCCCGGACGGTGTGATGCTTCCCGACGCGCACCTGGCGATTTTCGGCGCGCGCGATCTGTTCGACGAATCCGACACCGTCGCCGCGAGGCCGGGGCGGCAGAAGTCGAAGGTGTCGGCGTTTCTCTCGGACTTTCGCGATCTGCAGGTGGGCGATTATGTCGTGCACGTGGAGCACGGCATTGGGCAGTATCAGGGGCTGAAGGAGATCAATCAGGGCGACGGTAACGCGGAGTTCATGCTGCTGGAGTATGCCGAGACGGCGCGGCTGTATGTGCCGCTGACGCGGCTGGATTTGATCCAGAAGTACCGGTCGTCGGAAGGGGCGAAGCCCGCGCTGAGTCACCTGGGCACGCAGGCGTGGGCAAAGACGAAGGCACGCGTGCGCAAGGCCATGAAAGACATGGCCGACGAACTGCTGAAGCTTTACGCCGCGCGCAAGATGGCCGAGGGGCACGCGTTTGCTCCAGGGAACGAATTCATGCGTGAATTCGACGACGCGTTTGAGTTCTCGGAGACCGAAGATCAGGCGCAGGCGATCACTGACGTGATGCGCGACATGGAATCGTCGCAGCCGATGGATCGCTTGCTGTGCGGCGACGTGGGCTACGGCAAGACGGAAGTGGCGATGCGCGCGGCATTCAAGGCGGTGAGCGACAACAAACAGGTCGCTGTGCTGGCGCCGACCACGGTGCTCGCGTTTCAGCATTACGAAACGTTCAAGCAGCGCTTTGGGCCATTTCCGGTGACGATTGACATGATCAGCCGCTTCCGCAATCCCAAACAGCAGAAGGAAATTCTGCAACGGCTGGATGCGGGGAAGATCGACGTTCTGATCGGAACGCACCGGCTGCTCTCGAAAGATTTGAAGTTTGCCGATCTCGGGCTGCTGATTGTGGACGAAGAGCAGCGCTTCGGCGTGCGCCACAAAGAACGCATCAAGCAGATGCGCAAACAAGTGGACGTGCTCACCATGTCGGCCACGCCCATCCCCCGCACGCTGCACATGTCGCTGCTGGGCCTGCGCGATATGAGCGTGATTGAGACTCCGCCGAAGGACCGCATGGCGATTCAGACCGTGGTCGCCAGCTGGGACGATAAGCTGATTCAGTCGGCGATTGAACAAGAATTAGAGCGCGGCGGCCAAGTCTATTTCGTGCACAACCGCGTCGAGAGCATTTACGAAATCGCTGACAAGATCCGCGAGATGTCGCCCAAGGCGCGCATCCTGGTCGGCCACGGCCAAATGCCGGAGAGCGAACTGGAGCGCATCATGCTCGCGTTCATGCGACATGAGGCCGACATTCTGGTGGCAACCACAATCATCGAGAACGGTCTCGATATCCCGCTTTGCAACACCATTATTATCAATCGCGCCGACCGCCACGGGTTGGCGGAGCTTTATCAGCTGCGGGGACGTGTCGGCCGCTCCGATCGGCGGGCTTATGCCTATTTACTGATTCCAACAGACCGGGATTTGACCGACCTCGCGCGACGCCGGCTGGCAGCGTTGAAGGAATTCAGCGACTTGGGCGCAGGATTCAAGATTGCCGCGCTCGATCTGGAACTTCGCGGCGCCGGCAATCTTTTGGGAGGCCAGCAGAGCGGCCATATCGAGGCCGTCGGCTTCGATCTCTACACCACCATGCTGGAACGCACAGTGCGCGAGCTGAAAGGCGAGCTGCGGGAGGAAGCGCCTGCGACCCAGCTGAATCTTGGGCTGAATATCCGCATTTCCGCCGAATACATTCCAGAGGAAAATCAGCGGCTGCGAATGTACAAGCGGGTGGCGGGGGTCGAGTCGGAGTCGCAACTGGCAGATGTCGCCGCGGAACTGGGGGATCGCTACGGCACACCTCCTCTCGCAGTGCATACCCTGCTGGAATACGCCGGGTTGAAGTTGCTGTCGCAGCGGATCGGCGTGGCCCAGATCGAACGCCGCCGCGAGGCCGTGAGTATTCGTTTCACAGAGAAAGCGGCAGTCGATCCAGAACGACTGGCGCGCTTTGTCGCAGAAGAACCGGGTAGCCACTTCACGCCAGCGGGGGTGTTGAAGTTCTCACTGAAGGCAAAGCAGCCTGAACAAGTACTCACTCGGCTCAAGTCGCTCCTGGAGCAGCTAGCGGGCGAGCCGCAAGCAGTAGCGTGATAGTTTAATCTACACGATGATTTGCGGGTTTTCCGTGCGGGTGAAAAAGCATCTCGGGATTTGCCTGGCAATGTAAAGCCCCGATGCACCCGCTCCTAAGGTGCGGAACTCTTCCACAGTTCTTGTATCTTCCTGTAGCTGTCAACCATTGCATGAGGATTCATGAAAC
>CAYOUY010000204.1:0-1805 GCA_964407245.1 uncultured Acidobacteriaceae bacterium | reverse complement strand
CGCCTACATCGTGAATGTCGTACGCGACGTCAGCCAGCGCCCGCAGATCATCCCGCGTCAGACTGGTTTCGTGGGCGCGTGTCATATCGCCGGCCTTCGACACGACCAAGTGGGTTTCGATCCCGGCCGCGCGCAGCAACTGCAGCATGCGGACACCGTACACGGTGCCACTAGCTCCGGTGATTCCGACAATCATTCGCTGCTTGCCCATTTGTCTCACCTCCGATCGATTCCGAACCTGAGCAGCATAACCTGAAATTATCCGCTCTGGGCCTGAGTTGGCGGCGTTTTTACTCCCCAAGCTGAGTGACGGCGCCTCGTGGCATTCATCAAAATTTCTAGATTGCAATCGGCGACGAATGTGATATAAGAAATTCGAGCGCATCATGCAACTGCTGGCCAACTGCGAACGCTGTTTAGTTGGGTCGCGGGAAAAGCTCGCTCTGGGCCTTACTCTGCTGCTTATTGCTCTGCTCCTCGTGTCAGGAGCCAGCGGATGATGTAGCCCAGACAAAAAGGTTTCAAACGGGGCCATCATCCAAAGGATGATGGCCCCAAGTTTTTTGCGGTTAGTTTTTCGAAGGAGGTGCGATTCCATGGCAGCAAGTAATCAACTCCAGTTCGCAATCGTCCCCGGGCAGGACGAGGATGGATATCGGGGCATGAGCATCGGCATTGGCGGGGAGCCGCGGGTCGTGCTCGGCAAGACGCAAATGCGGGAGCTTTTCCAGTTCCTGATGCGAGAAGCGCGCAACCTCGAGGATGTTTGTTGCTGGCATCGATGTCACAATGCCGGCACGCCGTACCGAATTCGTGGAGTTGCTGTACGCGCGGTGCGATTCTATTGCGATCGCCATGCCACCGCGGTCGAACTGGCTGGATTCAGAGTTTTTCCCGTCGATACTGCCGCGTAAGTCGTGAGAGGTGTTCTTTGGGATGTGGGAAAGTACGGGGACGCAGGGTCGTCAATCCAGGAACTTCGAGCCGGGATACGGGTCGGAGCTGCCAGACTCAGTTCGCGTGCAGATCCCATACCGCTTCCAGAGACGGAACCACGGATTAGAAGCATACATGTCGTCGTGCTTGCGGTTCGCGGCCTCGCGCTCGCTCACACTAAGCGGCCGGGTGTCGGGCAGCGCAAAGATGCGCTTCAGCCATTCGATCTCGGCGATGGTGTTTTCGGCGTCCATTCGTTCGCTGCTATTTTAGTCTATCTCCCGAATTCTTTAACCAGCGCGGCAAGTCGCGACTCATCCCCGAGGGTCTCGTGCGGTTGGTATAGGGTAACCCGGTCGAGCAATTCCGTGTAACGTTCCCGAAGTTTCCTGCCGATGTCTTCGTAGGTTCCGGTTACTGCGAAAGTTTCCAGCATCTCGTCGGTGATGAGCTGTGTCATTCCTGCCCAGTCGCCTTCGAGCGACCTTTCATGGAGTTCTTGCGCGATCGCTTCCCAGCCATGAACCGCCAACACTGGCTCATAGGTCCGAGTCGAAGCGTAGAACGCGATCTGCTGTTTCGCCGCTTCCGCCTCTCGGGCGCGCTCCTGCTCCGTATCCCCAACCACCACAAAGCAGGCTGCAGCATATGTGAAGTCCGCAGGCGACCGACCCGAGGCGCGGAGTCCTTCCTCAACGGCGGGGCGCACACAGTCGCGCAGGTATTTAGCGGTGTGGAGGGGATGCACATGCAACCCGTCGCAAACCTCTCCTGCCATCCGGCACATGTACTGGTTGACTCCGGCGATGAAGATGGGAATCTTCGGGTGAGCAATTGGCCCGGGATTGAAAAAGGGCGTCATCAGGTCG
>CAYOUY010000203.1:0-4340 GCA_964407245.1 uncultured Acidobacteriaceae bacterium | reverse complement strand
AGTGCGGCGCGCTCGTGCGCAAACTTGATGACGTGGGCCAGCGTGGGGAAGTCGCGCAGCTTGAGAGTCTCATCGCGGGGAATGTTGTAAGCGGCTCGCACGGCAGCAAACATTTCCGCCTGCTTGACGGTGTCGACGCCGAGGTCGGCTTCGAGGTCGAGATCAAGGTCAAGCATGTCGACGGGGTAACCGGTCTTTTCGGCGACGATTTCGAGAACCTTCTTCTTGATCGGGTCATCAGAACTTTGCACTGTCACGCCGGCCGTGGGAGCGGATGTGGCAGGCTCGGCCGCTGGTTGCGGCGATGCCGGCGGAGCCGGTGTTGGTGAGGATGAAACTGGCACGGGTGCGCCTGCCAGATCAGGCCGCTTCTCGTAGACGAATCGGATGACGTGGGCCAGCGTCGGGTAATCGCGGAGTTTGCGGTTTTCGTCGCGCGGGATGCTGTAAGTCTCGCGAATCGCGGCGAACATTTCCGCCTGCTTGACGGTATCGATGCCCAGGTCGGCTTCGAGATCGAGATCCAGGTCGAGCATGTCTTGCGGGTATCCGGTTTTTTCGACGACCAGAGCGAGGATGCGATCTTTCACGCCGTCGGAGGCGCTCGCTGTGAAAGCGATGGCAAGGGGTCCGGGCTCTGGTATCGGCGTCGGTGACGGCGTGGCCGCCTCAATCTGCTTCGGTGCTGCTGGTGGGTTAGAGACTGATGCGAAGACTCCGCCTGCTGCAGTCGTCGCTGGAACGAGCTCCGGCCGGCGCTCATACACGAAGTGGATCACATGGGCGAGGGTCGGGAAGTCGCGCAGCTTAATCTTGTCATCACGCACGATCCCATACGCCTCGCGGATCGTCGCAAATACTTCTGCCTGCTTCACCGTGTCCACGCCCAAGTCGGCTTCGAGGTCAAGATCCAGATCGAGCATGTCGACCGGATAGCCGGTCTTCTCGGCGACGAGCGCCAGCACGCGGTCTTTCACGGAATCGCTGGCTTCCTTTGGTCGCGGTGACGGAGTGGCAGCGAGTTGCGCGGGCGCCGTCGGCTTCGGCTCCACATTCGGCAAAGGTTTCGGCTCGATTCCCTTTGGGATCGGAACAGAGGTCTGAATCACGTGTGGAGCACCTGCGATCGACGGAGCAGGAGTTGGCACTACCGATGGATTGGTGACTTCAGGAACCACTGCTTTGGCCTGCGCCATCGCAACTTTCTCAAGTGGCCGTGCTGGGACAGCTTCCGGAGCACGCGGAGCAGCAGCTTGAGATTTCTGAGCGGCCTCGAAGGCCCGGGCTGCAGCCGCTTGGTCACGCACGCGCAACGTGCGATGCACAACTTCGATGTCCGCTGCAGGATGTCCGGCGATCTGGCTCAGCCAGCTGTTCCAGCAGTTTTCGTCAACGATGCGATAGGCGTAGCCCAGGGCGTTAGGACGCGGATGGACGCCATTCTTCGTGGCGACCCAGCGCAGCAGCGTCATGCTGACTTGCGAGCCAAAGCCGGCGCCCAGGCGCAATGCGTATTCAATCGGGTAGATGCCGCCCTTCGACAGGTTCAAAGTGCCCAGCTCAGGATCGACCTCTTTGAAGTTGGCCACTGGCGGAACTATGCCAGTTTCCAGTGCCTTGACCGCCAACACATCTTCGATGCCCGTGCCCATTGCGTGCCCAGTCAATCCTTTAGTGTTGGCGATGACAATCTGGTCGGCAGCGTCGCCGAAAACGCGCCGCAGCGCGTGAATCTCGGCTGACGCGCTGCCGCCACGCGCGGGCGTATACGTTTCATGCGAAACGAAAACCGTATGAGGTGCAATCTTCTTGCGCGAGATGCCGCTTTGAGTCTCAGCTTTTGCAATCAGGTCTTCCATGATGGCGCCGATGTGCTCCACGTCGAGACGCGTGCCGTGGAATGCGCTGTTGGCCGTGGCTGCGCTTAACACTTCGCAGATGGATTCAATCCCGCGTTCGCGCACGGCGTCTTCGCTCTCCACCACCAGGCCGGCGGCGCCCATGCCGACAATCAGGCCGTGACGGCGACGATCGAAAGGCGTGGCAGCTTCCTCCACCACTTCGTCGGTGGCGGCAGCGCCACTGGCCAGGAAGCCGGCCCCGAACCACTCCATCAGATGGTCGGAAGTAATGTCGTCGGCGGAAACGATGATCACGCGGCGGCAGCGGCCGGCATGGATCCAGTCTTCCGCCAGGGCGACCGCCTGTGTAGTGCTGGCGCAGGCCGAATTGATTTGCGTGTTGGGTCCGCGCGCGCCGATGAATTCGGCAAACTGCGAGTGTCCCATAGCCAAGACTCGCAGCAGGAAGCGGCGGTCGAAGACGTACGGCTCTTTCTCAATCGCGTCGCGCAGCTCTTCCAGCCGGCGCTCCATTTCCTGCTCGAGGACGGAATTGCCGTTCGACTTTTCCACCCGGCTGAGCAACTTCTCCAGCAGTGCGGCCTGTTCGCGGCGGGAGTGGTCACTGTAGAACCGGGCCATTTCATCGGCATAGGCGTCGTATCCCGGGAAAGCAGAAGCGAAGATGACGCCGGTGTCGTCGCGCAAGGAGTCGGGCAGCGTCCAACGGTCGGGCAGCTGCGTGCCCTTGCTCGTCGTTTTGTAGCGCATCACGAGCGGGATGCCGGCGTCGCGAAGGGCATCGAGACCGACTGCCATCGCGAGTTGAGTGACGCGATCGAGCGCAGCGATGCGCTCAGCGGAGACACCGAATTCATTCTCCAGGTCGAATGCACCGCCCCGGCCCGCCAGCTTGATGACGTCGGCGACATTGTTGATGGTTTCGAATGTCGGGCCGCCGTTGTCGCTCTTGACCAGCCGCGTGATGTGCTTGTCGAGCATGGCGCGGCGTAAGCGCGCAGGAATGAGGTCAATGAACTGGTCGCCACGCAGGATGCGGGCAACGTTGGAGTCGTCAAAGATGTGCTCCGTTCCGGGCAAGCCCAGAGCCGCGCCGGTGATGACGACCGGAGCGGCAGCCGGTGTTTTCCTTTCCCTGCTATAGATCTGCCAGCCGTGCTCGAGCACGCCGGCGAAGTAGCGGCCGAGCTCGTCATAGTGATTGCCATTTTGCCCATGGGTCACAAGTTGTGTCACAGGCGTCGGCGCGCTTGCAGCAACGCTGGCCGCAGCAGGTGATTTGAACGTGGCGACTGGCGCGGGTTGAGCGGGTTGTGCTGTGACGGCCACCACTGGCTTGTCAGCGGGCGCATCCGCAAGCCCCGTGCCTAGCCCCGCGGAATAAAGACCGCACAAGGCCTGGTTGAATGACACGACGTCGCCGAACTTGGGGTGGCTGGTGAACAGCGAAACGACGTCGCCGCGATCGCCGAGAACATCCTCCGCGAATCCCTGAAGGGCTTTCTTGGGTCCGACTTCCACGAACACGCGTGCCCCAGCTTTATACAGAGTCTGCAGACCCTTGACGAATTGCACCGGTGCAGCGACTTGCTTGGCGAGGATGTCGAGCATTTGCGGGACGACGTTGCCGCCGCTGGGATAGAACTCGCCGTCCACGTTGGCCACGATAGGAATGCGCGGTGATTCCAGGTGCAGGCGCTCGAGCGTACGGCGCAGTGGTTCGCTCGCGGGCGCCACGATCGACGTGTGGAAGGCGTGGCTGACGGGCAACTCCGCGACTTCGTATCCCGCCTTTCCAAAAACTTCCACGGCCTGGTCGAGGGCTTTGCTGGCTCCTCCAATGACCGCTTGCGAGCGGCTATTGATGTTGGCGATGACGAGGTAGCCATCGACTGTTTTCAGCAGGCGCTCGATTTCGTTCAGCGGCGCGAACACGGCGGCCATCTTGCCGTTATCGGCGAGCGACACGCGGGTCATTTCGCGGCCGCGGGCGCTGACAGCTTCGAGGGCATCGGCAAAAGGCAGCGCGCCCGAGGCGACCAGCGCTCCGTATTCGCCCAGGCTGTGGCCCATGGTGAAATCGGGCACGATGCCGTACGCGGCCAGCAGTCTGGTCAGGGCAAGATCGGTGGCAAGTACTGCGGGTTGGGTAATCGCCGTCTGCCTGAGATCGTCTTCTGCTTTTGCGACCGCGGCAGCGTCAGTTTGGTCCACGAAGATGAACTTGCTCAGCGGCTTGCCGAGCAGCGGCGTCATAATGCGATCGGCTTCCGCGAAAGTCTCGGCAACGATCGGCTCTGCGGCGCACAGCGGCCGCAGCATGTTCACGTACTGCGAGCCTTGGCCGGTATAGAGAAAGGCTACCTTCGGTGCGGGGCCTTTTCCCCGAAAGATGCCCTGCGCGCGCAGCGCTTTCCAGACAACCGGCTGGTTGGCCGCAATAGCCTTCAGCGCCTTGCCCGCCTTGTCGGCCAGATC
>CAYOUY010000202.1:0-1540 GCA_964407245.1 uncultured Acidobacteriaceae bacterium | reverse complement strand
ACCCGCGATTCTTGGCAAAATTTCATATGCCTGAAGAAGCTAACCACGGAGGGCGCAGAGGCACCCAGAGGCTCGCTTTTCTTTCTCCGGATTCTCCGTGTTCTCTGTGGTTGATTCTTCTTGCCCTTATAGCCCTGCTTTCCGGCTGCTCGAAGAAGCCCGTGCCCGACACGCTGGTGATGATCATCGAGTCGAGCCCCGCGAACCTCGACCCGCGCGTCGGCACCGACGCGCAGTCAGAACGCATCGCCGCCTTGCTCTTTGATGGCTTGGTCCATCGCGACGAGCACTTCAACCTCGTGCCCGCCCTGGCCGTGCGCTGGGAGATTCCCGACCCGCTGACCTACATCTTTCACCTGCGTGGTGGCGTGCGCTTCAGCGACGGCCGCCCGCTCGCTGCGCGCGATGTGAAGTGGACCTTCGATTCCATCCTCAGCGGCACGGTTCTCACTCCGAAAGCCGGGTCCTATCGCCTCATTGACCGCATCGATGCCCCCGACGACTCGACCGTCATCTTTCGCCTCAAAGAGCCTTACTCGCCGCTGCTGTGGAATCTCTCCAACCCGGCCATTGGCATCGTGCCCGCCGGCAGCGGAGCTGACTTCAACCAGCACCTTGTAGGCTCGGGTCCGTTTCGTCTGGTGCATCTTGAGCAGGACAAGGAAGTCGTAATCGAGCGCAATCCCGCATACTGGGGCGCGCCGCCGAAGCTCGAGCGCGTACGCTTTGCCGTGGTGCCGGATACGACTACCCGCGCTCTCGAACTGCGCAAGGGCAGCGCCGACCTCGAGATCAACGCGCTGACCGCCGACATGGTCGCGACCATCAAAAAGCAACGGCAGCTCGAGGTGATGCATTCGCCGGGATCGACCTACGCTTACCTGGCTTTCAACCTGCGCGACCCGATTCTGAAAGACGTGCGCGTGCGGCAGGCCATCGCCTACGCCATCGACCGCACGCCGATGATCCACTATTTGTGGCGCGACATGGCCCGGCCCGCGGCGAGCGTGCTTCCCCCGGAAAGCTGGGCTTATGACGGCGACGTGCGCTCCTACCCGCACGATCCCGCGCGCGCCCGCCAGTTGCTCGATGCCGCCGGATTCCCCCAGGACAAGGGCGTGCGCTTCCACCTGACCCTGAAAACGTCGACCGAAGAATCTACGCGGCTGATGGCAGCGGTCCTGCAACAGCAGCTGCGCGAGGTCGGAATTGCCCTCGACATTCGCACTTTCGAGTTCGCCACCTTCTACTCCGATGTTCAGAAGGGTGTGTTCCAGCTATTTTCGCTGCGCTGGGTGGGAGGCAACGAAGACCCGGACATCTTCGAGCACGTTTTCTCGTCGAAGAGCTTTCCGCCCAAGCGCGACAACCGCGGCTATTACTCGAATCCGCAGGTGGATGAACTGATCGACGACGCGCGCAGCAGCGTCGACCGCGAGCACCGCAAGCGCGATTACGACGCCATCCAGCGCATCGTGGCCGAAGATTTGCCCTATGTCAGTCTCTGGTATTTCGACAACGTTCTGGTGCACACCAGGCG
>CAYOUY010000201.1:0-33347 GCA_964407245.1 uncultured Acidobacteriaceae bacterium | reverse complement strand
ACACCATTTCGATCAGCGGGTACCACATCCGAGAGGCGGGGTCGACCGCGCTGCAGGAACTGGCGTTCACGGTGTACGACGGAGTGGAATATGTGGAGTGGGCGCGGCGGCGCGGGCTCGACGTTGACGAATTCGGCCCGCGGCTGAGCTTCTTCTTCAACGCGCACAACGATTTCTTTGAGGAGATCGCGAAATACCGGGCCGCGCGAAAAATCTGGTATCGCGCCATGAAAGACCGTTTCGGAGCAAAGAGCCAGCGCACGTGGCTGATGCGCTTCCACACCCAGACGGCCGGCGTCTCGCTGCCTGCTCAACAGCCCATGAACAATATTGCCCGTGTGGCACTGCAAGCGCTCGCGGCAGTGCTCGGCGGAACGCAGTCGCTGCACACGGATTCCTACGATGAAGCGCTGGCTTTGCCGACTGAAGAAGCCGCGCGGATCGCCCTGCGCACTCAGCAGATCATCGCCTACGAATCCGGAGTTGCGCAGACCGTGGATCCGCTTGGGGGTTCTTACTTCCTCGAAAACCTGACGCTGCAGATGGAACACGGCACCTTTGACTACTTCAGCAAAATGGACGCCATGGGCGGCATGGTGAAGGCGATTGAGCGAGGCTATCCGCAGAAAGAGATTGCCGAGGCCTCGTACCAATACCAGCGTGCCGTCGAGGCGCGGGAAAAAGTCATTGTCGGCGTGAATGAATTCACCATTGAGGAAGAACCGCCGCAGATTTTGTATATCGATGAAACCGTGGCCCGCCTGCAATCGGCCAAGCTGAAGGCGCTGCGCGCGCGGCGCTCGAATGACGATGTCCGCCGGACGCTCGACGCGCTCAAGCAAGCCGCAGCACAGGAACCAAGGTCGGGGGCAAACGGCAACATCTCCCCGGCCAACACCATGCCCTACATCGTGGATGCGGTCCGCGCCTACGCGACCGTGGGCGAAATCTGCGATGCGATGCGGCAGGTGTACGGCACGTACACGGAAGTCAGCATCACTTAAGGCTGGCGCGTTTACTTCAGGTTCAGGTCGGGATAGTGCCCGAAGCTCGAGAGCGAGACTTGGTCGCCGCCTGGAATGTAGAATCCGAACCTGCCCGTGGACAGATCTGTACCGGCCAGCGACCAGCGGTCGAGAACGAACCACGCTTCGCCAGTCTTGATCAGGTGAACGATCTCGTTCGGTGTCACGCGAATCTGCAAGGTGCGGAAACTCTTCTTGTCGCCTTTGTGCGGAAGCTTCAGTTCGGCGGTCTTCACGCCGCTGCGAATGTCGGTGCGATAGAAGTTGTTGTCGTCAATTTGGAATAGATCGTAGTTGTTCGCGTCGGTGTAGTGAACCACCCACTGCAGCCGGTGGCCCTTGTTCAGCATGGCGGAAAAAATGAAAGTTCCCGCCGGAGCCGCGTTGTAGAGTACGTAATCACCACCCTTGCGCGTGAAAACGCCGCCCTCCTGCTTCCATCCGGCCGGGTCGAGCCACTTTCCCATTCCGTCGGGAGCCAGAGACAACGCCAGATCCCGCGACTGCCCCGCGGTCAGCTCAAGCGCGCACGTACGTACAATACTGTCAGCGGTGCGGGCAGTGAGAGTATAACTGCCGGCCGGCAGGCTTAGCGGGGTTCCGTTGGCGACTTTCACCGGCGCCTCGCCCGTTCTGGTCAAGCTTACCTGCGCATCGGCGGGTGTGAAGTTGATCCGCACTTCACCGGGTGCGACTTCCAGCGCAGTTTCCGAGGCTGCGAGAGCAACTGCGGCTCCAGCCACAAAGTGTTTGTGCAGCAGCCGCGGCTTGAATCTATCCTTGCGCAGCTCGATCACGTGATCGCCGGGCGCGATCGTCGTCAGGCTCAATGTGCCATCGGCTTGGACAGTTCCGGCGGCGACCTGATCGACCAGAACCGTTGCCCCCGGCGAAGCATTCTGGATGCTGAGCGTCGCCAGGTGCGGCAGCGCCAGCAGGCCGAAAACGAGACGGCCCTGTTCCCCTTTGTGGATGCGAATCTTCTGTTCAGAAACATCCTGAAAACCGGCCTTCGCGACGCGCACGGTGTATTCCCTCGGCTCGAGGTTGGCAATGCGCAGTGTGCCGCCATCGGTCAGTTGGTCCAGCGGCTTGCCGTTGAGGAAAACGCGTGCCTTGTCCTGCCCGGTAACAACCACGAGTGAGCCGACATTCTGTCCGGACTCGGCGAAAACACTCAGAGCTGGAGCCGGCCCAACTTCGATCGCGAGTTTGTATTGCTCTCCGCTATAGCTCAGAGCTAACTCATGGGAACCGGACGTGACCGAGTCGAAATCGGCCCCTTCGGCGGGAACTTCGACCGGCTGCTGCCCGTCCAGACTCGCTTTAACGCCCGCTTGGCTCGCATCGACGTGCAGGCGACTGCCGATGCCGCTGACCATGGCGACGAGAACGCCTTTCGCTTTGATGGGCGAGTGGATCACGGGCAAGGCTCCGTCGGAGGCAGTAACGGTTGCACTGAAACCTCCGGATGGCCCGTCGAAACTCAATGTGTGGTCGCCGGCCGGGATTTTTTCCAGTGCCCACTCCGCGTTCTGCAGATCGACAGGAGGCTGGTCGTCAAAAGTCACTCTTCCGTTGGTAGTGTCCGAAGACAGCTTCAGTGTCGGCAGCTGCGGCTGGGGCGGAGGCGCGACGGGTTGGGCCGCTATCGGTTGCGGCTGCGGTACCGGTTCCGCAGGCGGCTTGGGGTGGCGACGGAAGACCGCGACGGCCAGCCCGAGTACGAGCACAGCTCCGGCCACAGCCAGCATTTTGGGGGAGAAGGCGCGCGGGAGTTCTACCCCCCGCACAACATTCCATGCGGAGGATAACCATGGAAAAACCGCAGCCGGTCGAGACTTACCTTTGCTGTTGTTCTTCGCCCTTGCCTTCGCCGACTGAGGAGCCGTCGTCGCCTTCGAAGCCTCGACCGGAGGCTTGGATTGCACCGGAGCTTCGGGAACGGATGCGCTGGTCGGTGCTCCCGCAAAGGAAAGCGTCGCTTGTTCGGCTTCTTTAGCGATTGACGCTTTGCCTGCGATTGCCGGCAGGCTTAACTTCTGCAAAACGCTGTTCACGCCGGAGAGAACCTCCGCGTCTCCGGGATATTTGTCCGCCATTGCGCAAGCTTGTGCGCCCAGCGTTTTCTGAATGGCCACATCCGCGGATAAGCTTGCTTCGCTCTCCAGGCGGCGCAATTCATCCAAGTCGCGTCGCCGGGTTTGCCGGCGTTGCGCCTGCAGATCGCGCTGCACCGCGTCGCGAATCTGGACAAACCGCATCTCGCGCGGATAGAGCGCCAGTCCTTCCTCCACACGTGCAATCGCGGCGGCCAGATCCCCCGCGGCCTGCAGCTTGCGCGCCTGCGCGACGCACTCGCTCACATAGCTCTCTCGCTTCTGATCCTGAATCAGACTGCGGAGAGTCTTCGCCATGGGATGAGAAGGATTGAGCTCGAAGGCCTCCTTCGACAGTCGCTCAGCTTCGCGCCAGTCGGTTTCCACCATCGTTTGCGCGTGCTCTACCAACGCATTGGCCAAAACAGCTCGCGCTACAGGATTTGACTCGTCCAGTTCATATGCTTGTCGCAACAGCTGAATGCCTTGCGCCGCATTCTGGTTGGCGCACAATTCCTGTCCTTCGGCCATCAGCCGCTGAGCCTCGGTCGCGCGCTCCACGCCTTGTTGGGCGAGTTTCTCCAGTTCCTTCAATTCGTCGTCGTTGGGAAATTCCGCCGAGGCGCCCTGCAAGAGTTCGAAGACGCGGCCGTAGTCACCGGCATGCATGCACGAATCGATCTGCTCGATCAGCCGCGTGCGCGCGTCAATGCGAGCCTGCTGATCGCGCTTTTTCTGCAGGCGATCCACCTCGAACTTCAGCCCCGGATATTGCAGATAGATGGTGCGAAGAATCTCCCAATCGTTCAGGGCGTCTCCGAAAGCGCCTTGTTCCTCGTGCAAGTGAGCGCGGGCCACAATGGAGTTGACCAGGTCGCGCTTGTCCTGCACCAGGCGCAGGGCGCGTTCGAAATGCGATTCGCCCGGATGCTGTTCGAGAGCTTCGCGCAAAATACTGACGCGCTTTTCGAGATCGGGCTCGGCCTCGACCTGGCGGTCGACCGACGCAATCAGCGCCGAGAGTTCCTGCCGTTGCTGCTCTTCAATGTCGTAGCGCAGGGCCTGAAAAATGGCGTTTGCGGGATATTTGGCGAGATAGGTCTGGCAGCTGGCCAGAGCCTTGGCGAAATTGCGCTCCGTAAGTTGCCGCTGCGCGTCGGCGTAGGCGGTGTTCATGGCGTCGTGCTCGGAGCGAACTTCGTTGTAGAAGCTCTGATAACGGGCTCCGCCCTCGGGAGTGATGGAATCGGGAGCCTTGCGGTCGAGTTCGAGCACAACTCCCAGTTTGGCCAGCGCGCTGCTCACGTCGCCCTTCTGCCACGCATCCACGGCGGATCGGTAGAGTTGCTCTTTGTCAAGGCGGAGTTTCTTGTACTCCAGCTCCTGCCGATCCACTTCGGTCAGCAGCTGCAGGGCGCGAGCCTCCTTCGGCCGGAGCTGCAGAACGTTCTGCAGAGCTTCGCGCGCATGGGCATAGGCGTGATTGTCCATGTGCTGGCGCGCCAGGCGGTACCAGTTTTCGATCTGACGCTCGCTGCGGCGGTTCTCGATCTTGCTTTTCAGTGCCAGTGCTGTCGCATTGTCCGGCTCAATCTGCAACGCCTCTTGCAATCGTTGCAAGGCCAGCGGATCTTCCTCTTCTTCGAACCTAGCCCTCGCGGCGTCGAGAAGCTGGGCCAGGGTCTTGCGGCGGACGGCGCTGTCTAACTGCCGGCGAAGCGAGGCAATTTCCTGATCGAGATGCCCTTCGGCCTCCAGTTCGCTGAGAATCTCGCCGGCAAATTGCAGGTCCCCGTCGGCCAGTGCCTTCGCGGCCCGCTGCAGCCGGGGGCGCGTTCGTTCCGGGTCAAAGAACTCAATCGGCTCGTTGCGCAGGGCCTTGACCAGTGTGTCGCCGAACTCACGCGCGCCGGCGAAGCGGTGCCATGGCTGCTTAGCCATGCCTTTGTGCACAACGCGGCTGATGTGCTGGTGAACGGCGGAATTCAGCTCCGACGCCGGCGGAGGACTCTGGTGCAAGATGGCGTCAACAACCTCATCGGCACGAGCCCGCTGGAACGGATTTCTTCCGGTCAACGCCTCATAGCAAACCACGCTCAACGAGAAGATGTCCGAGGCTCCTGTCAGCGGCTTCAGCTGAATCTGCTCGGGAGACATGTACAGCAGCGTGCCCTTCTGTGCGCGCGTGGTGTGCGCATCCGCCATGTGTGCGACTCCGAAATCGATGATTTTCACGGAGTCGTCCTCCATGACAAAAATATTGCTGGGCTTCAGGTCACGGTGAATCAATCCACGCTCGTGGGCAGCCTGCAAGCCGCGGCATGTCTGGGAAATGATTTCGACAATGCGCTCGACCGTGAGGCGATGGCTGGCTTTACGGATGAAGTAATCGAGGGTGGTGCCAGGCAAAAGCGGCATCACGAAATAAGGTTTCTTCTGCCCGTCTTCCTCGAATTCGCCGATGTCAAAAATTTCGACGATGTTGGGATGGCTCATCGAAGCCAGAACATCGCATTCCTTGTAGAACAACTGCAAAGAGGCGGGATCGGGAATGTCGAGAATGGTTTTGACTGCGACTTCCCGGCGGATCACTGTATCGTAGGCGCGATAGACCAGACCCATGCCGCCTTTGCCGAGGATCTCCCTGACCTCGTAGCGGCCGGCGAGTTTTTTCGGCGATCCGGCAGTATCCATGGGGCAGCCCCACAATTTGGGCTTCAGCATTCTAAACGATTTCCAAGAAGCGGCATACCAGTATAAGAAGACGCAACCGGCCTGCTTTCCGCGTCTGGCGGCCACTTTGGGGCACTAGCGTGGCCATGCGAGCCGCAAACCAGCACAACTTTAGGGACGGTTCCGAACGCCATGGCTGCAATATCCTCAACTCCATGGCGTTGTCGGGACCGGTGTCGACTGTTTTCCTAACGCCTTTTGCCTCCGTCATCGCCTTGTATTGCGAAGATTCGTGCTAACGGATCGCGTCCATCGCGCGCCCCAGCAGGTTGTCGAAACGCTGCGAGGATTCCTCGAACAGTTTCTTCGCAGCGGGGGTCTCACCCCATGCGTGCACGGAATTTGACGCAAAAATGATTGCGCGGCCATTTCTCGGGTTCAACACGAAGAACAACGCAAAACCTGCCTGGTGGCCGGTGTGACTGACGAGGGTCACCTTGCCATCACCCATTCCGCGCGGATACAGAAAAAACGACAAGCCCACGGAGACTGGCTGCGCCCAACCTTCCTCAGTAATCGCCATCACGGGACGCCACATCTCTTCGATCGACTTGCGATCGAGCACCGCGCTCGCGCCCGGTGCGGAGTTGGTCCCAGCAAGAAAGCTGATCCATTTCGCCAGATCCTCCAGCGGCGCATTCAGTCCGCCGTTGGGCGTCGTGATCCCCGTGTCGAATTCCCTCGCGAAAGAATGCACAGTCTCCTGGCCTTTTTCATCCAGCACAATTTCATAGCTGTCGGCGCGATCCGCCGCCAGGTGATACGGGCTGACGTTGTAAAAGCTGCGCGTCATGCCCAGAGGCGTAAGAATGTTCTTTTGTACATACACCTGGTAGGGATCGCCCGTAACCGCCTCGACGACTCGCGCTAGGTAGATGAAGCCGGGATTCGAATACTGAAACTTTGTACCCGAAGCGAACGAGAGCTCTTGGTACGGCATCATGGCCACAAGTTGCGACCACTCCGTCGGTTCGAACGGCTCCCACAGCTTGCCCTCTTTGTACGGCCATGTAGGACCCTGAAAACCTGCGGTGTGCGAGAGAAGATGGCGGATGGTGACACGCGAGATGCCGTTGTCCTCACTATGAACACGGGCCAGTTCGGGCACGTACTTCAGAATGGAATCGTCGAGCGAGAGCTTGCCGCGATCGCGCAGCTGCATGATCGCCACCGCCGTCAGAGTTTTCGTGATCGATGCCCAGTGAAAAATTGTGTTCTTGTCGACGGGCTGCTTCATGGCCGTGTCGGCCATGCCGTAGTTTTGCGAATCTATGACTCGTCCCTGGTCGAGTACAACATAGGACGCTCCAACAGTTTTGTCGGCCTGCACAAAGTCGCGGAAAGCAGTGGCAAAGGGAGATTGCTGCGCGCCAAGCGGAAATACCGTCGCTATTACGATCACGAACAACCGAAGCACAAATCGAAGGACTCCGACGAGTGTCGCGGTTTGTGGCACGTTGACCTCCGTCGAGCTAACTTTTCTTGTTCGAGGACGGCGCCTGGCGCTCTGCGAGGTTCTGCATCAGGGCCTTATAGGACGCAGGCATGGTCACCGTTTCACGCATAGCCACGGTGATCGGATATCGCGTGCCGCCCTTGTGAGTGCCTTCCAGTCCTTCGACGATTTCGCGCGCATACGCCCACGGGAAAGCGAAAGCCATTTCGTTGTCCTGCGCCATGCCGAACACGCGGTCGCCGTTGCACGGAAGAATCACTTTGGGCTCGTTGGTGGTGAGCGTCTGGATGACAATCTCGGCGCAATCGAGCCGGCCGCCGCTGGTTGAGACGACGCGTCCACCGCGCTTGTAGAGCGAAGCGTGGACCAGCCGCAACACCTGGGCGCTGTTCGCGTACACGCAAACCACGTGCGGCTCGAACGTGGTACGGTTCAGCGGCGCCACGCAGACGTAGTCATAGGTGCCAGGTTCAAATCTCCAGACGCCGGCCTCCAGGTTCGTTGCCGCAGTTTCATCTTTGCAATACATTCCGACCGCGATGCTTCCCTTCAGATACTCCTCGGTCGGCTTGTAGAAGCCGAATGCGATCGCGGCCAGTGGACAAATCACATCTTCCCGGCCGACGGCGATGGCCCATCCATAGCGCCGAGCCACGCCGATCGACTGGCACACGATCCATTGCTCACCCATGGCTTTGCTGGGGACTTTTACGCCCTCAGGAATCGCTTCCCCGGGCTTGAGCATACGGATCGCGAGAGGAAACGTGTCGGGACGCACGTAACGCGCCAGCGCGTCGTCGAGCAGCCTGAGCGTTGCGGCGACCTCTTCATTCATAACAGCGGTCCTCGTTCATCAGAGCAAGCCAGTTCTAGTTGGGTGCAGCCACCAGAGGAGCAACATTGCTCTCTGTGAGAGTTCGATTGAAGGCTGGGAAATCCTCCTTCATAAACTTCTGGTAGTCAGCGTCGACTCCGGCAATTTGCGTCTCAAACGTCTTCAGCGATTCCAGTTCAGTATCGGTGGGAGCAAAATCCGCGCCTCCAGCCATGTCGCCTCCACCGGTGCCGACTTCAGCATTCAACCAGATCAAATTGAGGTAAACCTGGTACGGCTCAACGAAGTACTTGTCATCACTGTTGAGCAGTGCCGGCGAAACCAAACCGTGCTCGATCGTTTGCAGTTTCTTGTCCAGATCTTCCGCAGCCTTCAACAAGTCGGCTTTGCGTTTTGCTTCGCCCTCGCTTAAGGTCTGCGGCGGTGCGTTTGTGGGTTCTGGGCCTTCGTCCCAATCTTCGCCGAAGCGTGGCTGCGCTCTTTCTTTCTTCTTCGGCGGCCGCAGCATGGTTTCGATGACCTCAAGCTGCTTGCGCAGCCACTCGATCTGATTGACCGTATCAGACACGTGGCTGATGCTGTCGCAAATGCGGCGAAGCGTCTTCACCGACTGCTCGATATCGGCGTCAGAACCGGGGGAGTGCGGATCGCGCACAACTGTGAGAGTCTGCGTCACGGACTGATCGTCGACCTTCAGCCGCACGGTGTATTTTCCGGGGGCAACGATCGGACCGACTTCAGCCGGCCGCGATCCCCAGTGCGTGATGGGGCGCTCGTCGGAATCGCGGAAGCGCGACTCGCTCCAGATGTGCGGGTTGTCGGGCGCGACGGTGCGCAGTGCAACCAAGCGAGGAGACTCGTAACGCAAGTCCCAAGTGACGCGATTCATGCCGGCTAGCCCCTTGGCTTCGAGCTTTCGGATAACTTTGCCGTCGGGGTCGAGAATTTCCATCTCAACCTGTTTTTTCGGTGCGGACTTAAGCGAAAAATTCAGCACGGCCTCGGCGCCCCGTGTGAAGCGGTAGGCCGGACGCGGTTCGAACAAGATAACTGCGGCGTCCGAATGATTCTTGGCCATCTGCTCCAGCGGCGTGACGTCGTCAAGAATGTAAAGTCCGCGGCCGTAGGTGGAAATCACGAGATCATGGAATTCCTTCTGCACGACCGCCCAACTCACCGGAGCGTGCGGAAGGCCGGTTTGAAGCGCGGTCCAGTGGCCGCCGTCATCGAGCGAGTAGTAAAGACCGTTGCCCGTGCCGGCGAAGAGCAGGCCCGCGCAGTTGGGATCTTCGGCGATGATGCGCACATACGAAAGTGGATGCTTGGGCAGATTTCCTGTGACCAGTTTCCAGGTCTTTCCGTAGTCAGTCGTCTTGTAGAGAAACGGATCGCGATTATCCATGAGATGGAAATCGACGCTGATATACGCCGTACCGGCGTCGAAACTTGACGGCGCGATGCTCGTGATTGTTCCCCACGCAGGCAGACCGGAAATGTTCTTGGTCACGTTGACCCACTGCCCACTGTCATCTGTGTGCCAAACCTGGCCATCATTCGTACCTGCCCAGATCAGACCCTTCTTGATTTTCGACGGAGCGATCGCGAAGACGACTTCCCCGTAGAACTGGCCGAGATTGTCGCCGACGATTCCTCCGGACGGAACGATGCGCGACGGGTCGTTAGTCGAGAGATCAGGGCTGATGACCGACCAGCTCTGGCCGCCATTCGTGGTTTTGAAAATCACCTGGCAGCCGTAGTAGACGGTGTTGTGGTCGAAGGGATCAATCGCCAGCGGCGCCGTCCAGTGGCAGCGATACTTGATGGCGTTGGGCGGCGAGTCGAGCGTGTGCATCCACGGACTGACCGAGCGCGCGTGGCGGGTGCGGGCGTCCCAGCGCGTAACTTTATTGCCGTAGCAGGTAGCCCACACGATGTTTGGATCTTCCGGGTCGGGCACCGTAAAACCGGATTCGCAACCGCCCATGCCGTGGTCCCAACCCACGTCGCCGAAGCCCATGGGCACGCTGGGGCCGCGCATATTCCCGTCGTCCTGCATGTTGCTGTAGAAGTAGTACGGCACCTGGTTGTCGACGTCGACGTGGTACATCTGCCCGATCGGCAACTGAACGCGGTGAAAACCGCGGCCATGGACGGTTGTGATGCTCATGCCGCCATCGTCGGTGATGACAAAGCGATCCGGATTCGTGGGATCGATCCAGATGTCATGCGTGTCGCCGCCCCAGGGAACTTCCTTGAAATTCTCGCCGCCATCGAGCGACTGGTGAAAGGAACTGTTGGCGACGTAAATCTCGTTGTCGCTGCCGGATGATACCGCGATGCGAATGTAGTAGCCGGCACGACCGATCAGAGCTCGCTGATAGTTAATCGCCTTCCAGTGCTCGCCGCCATCGTCGGAGCGCCAAAGTGAGCCCTGATCTTTGGTTTGAATGAGCGCGAAGATGCGATTGGAATTGCTTGGCGCCACCGCAACGTCGATTTTTCCGAGGGGGGCTTTAGGCAGGCCATGTTCTTCGATATGAGTCCATTTCGTTCCGCCGTCGTGGGACACGTAGACTCCGCTGCCCGGACCGCCGCTGAATTCGCCGTAAGTATGCATCTCCACTTGCCACATGCCTGCGAACAACGTGTGCGGATTGTGCGCATCCATCGTCAAGCCGGAGCAGCCCACATTTTCCCCGGCGAAGAGCACGCGGTCCCAGTGCTGGCCGCCGTCGGTGGTACGGTAGACGCCACGCTCCTGCTGAGGCCCGGTCATGCGCCCCAGGGCGCATACGAATACGACATCAGGATTCGCCGGATGCACCATGATGCGGCCGATCCTGCCCGTCTCCACGAGTCCCATGTTCGTCCAGGTTTTGCCGGCGTCGGTCGACTTGTAGATCCCGTTGCCCATCACGTCGCTGTCGCGGATGGCCCACGCCTCGCCCGTCCCCGCCCAAACCGTGCTCGGATCGGAAGGCGCGACGGCGAGCGCGCCAATCGCCGCAACCGGTTCCTTGTCGGAAACCGGCTTCCAGTGATTTCCGCCGTCGGTCGACTTCCACAGTCCTCCCGAAGCGGCTCCTGCGTAATACGTGCTTGGATCGCCGGGGATGCCGGCAACTGAGGCAATGCGATTCCCGACTCGGGGGCCTACGAAACGAAACTTAAATGGGCCATGTTCATCGGCATCGGACTCCTGGGCTAAAGTTGAAATACTACTTACAAAGATGGCGAGCAGAGCACAACACAAAGTCAGTTTTTTCATGATGATGGCTGGAGTCCTTCGCGGACCTGCCGAATTCTACATTCGTGATCGAGTCATCGCAATCCCTGTCCTTTTAGCAGCGCACCGACCCCGCGGATGCCGCTCTGCCGCTCGAACAACGCGCAAGGCATCTCGAAATCTATCCGTATGTCCGCGGCTCAAGCTTTGCTGTCGTCCGGATCGCGCAGGACTTCTCGGCAGTGTGCCTGGAATCACACTAATACGTGATCAAACTCACAGACAGGCATCTTCCTTAAGACGCAATATCTGCCAGCTTTGGGGCATGGCCTCCCCAATTCCATTGCAGACAAACGAAGAAAAGGATTTCCCATGAAGACTCACCAGAGAATTGCGGCGACGGTTTTTGCCTTGCTGCTCTTTGTCGCTGCAGGACTGCTGCGGTCCACGCCCGGCGTCCGAGCTGCGGCGACGAGCCAAATCACTGGCACCGTCAAGCTGGACGGACCGGCTCCGCATCAGAAACCGATCGACATGTCGAAGGACCCAAGCTGCGCACAGACCCGCGGAGGGACGCAAGCGAGCGGGGAAAGCGTTGTCGTGGGCGCGAACGGTGGGCTGGCCAACGTCGTGGTCTACGTCTCGCAGGGTCTGAGCGGCGATATCCCGGTTGCGTCCAAGCCGGTGACCTTCGAACAGAAGGGCTGCCAGTATGTTCCGCACGTCGTAGCGGTCAATCCAGGCCAGCACATGACCATCCTGAATGACGACAAGACGTCGCACAACATTCACCCCGATCCCAAGCCCGGCGGCAACATGCAATTCAACAAGTCCCAGCTGTCGGGCGGTCCGCCCATCGATGTGGCGTGGACGACGGAAGAGGTGGCCATTCCGGTGAAGTGCAACGTTCATCCCTGGATGCGGGCCTTCATCGTGGTGGTGAAGGGGCCGAATGGCGTCAGTGACGGCAATGGTTCGTTCAAGCTGGAGGACGTGCCTCCCGGCACTTACACGCTGACAGCCTGGCACGAAACTTACGGAACGCAAACGCAGAAAGTGATTGTGGCCGAGGGAAAACCGCTCACGGCGGATTTCACCTTTAAAGCGAAGTAGAAGCGAATAACAAAAGCAGAAGCGAAGTGTTGAAGGAAGAAGGCTTGGTCGGGACCGCACGCCTAGTTTGCGGTCCTGCAAATCTGGCTGGCGCTGGGGAGCGCCGGCGATGGGGTGAAAACCTATGGTGGGGAAAATCTTTGCCGTCGTCGTTGCGCTGGTCACATTGGTTACCGCCTATTGCGTCATTACCCACGTGTGGTGGATGCCAGTGGACATCTCCGTCCATGGGCCGAAGATTGATCACCAGATCGAGGAGACCATTTTTGTGGCCGGCCTTCTGTTTATCGCCGGGCAGATCGTGCTCGCCAGCTTCGTGTTTCTTTATGGCGGCGCCAGAGCCAAGCCGAAGCAGATTCCCGGAGGAGCGAAGCCGCTGGTTCTATTCGCTTTTATTCTTGTCGGCACTGAGGTTCTGGCTCTTTCCTTCATCGGCACCAAGGCCTGGGGCGCAGTGTATTTTGAGGCGCCTGATCCCAGCTCTCTACGCATCGATGTCCAGGCGGGCCAGTTTGCCTACTATTTCCGCTATCCCGGTCCGGATGGCAAGTTCGGCTTACTGCATCCCGAACTGATCAACGAAGGGAACCAGAACTATTTCGGCCTCGATCCAGAACACGATCCCGACGCCAAGGACGACATTGTCACTGCCGAGATCGCCATCCCGGTGAACAAGCCAATTCTGCTTACGTTGCATTCCAAAGATGTCGGGCATTCGTTCTACGTGCGGGAATTGCGGGTGCAACAGGATTTCGTTCCGGGACTCAGCATTCCAGTCCACTTCACCGCAACCCAGACGGGACGCTACGAGATTGTTTGCACGCAGCTCTGTGGATTGGGGCACTACAACATGAAGGCCTATTTATCCGTACTGTCGCAGTCTGATTTCGACGATTGGCTCAAGAAACAGGCAGCCATGCAGTAGGTGGGGAACGGGGTTCGTCCAAGCTGGGCGACCTAAAATCTCTCTCGGGGTGGAACCATGGCAGAAATGCAAGTGCACGCGGCGCACCACGCGCCGCCGCAAGGGTTCATTCGCAAATACGTCTTCAGTGTGGACCACAAGGTGATCGGGATTCAGTACCTGACACTGGGCGTGGTGGCGGCGTTCATCGGAATGGCATTGTCGTGGGCCATGCGCCTTCACCTGGCATACCCGGACTTCCGCATTCCGCTGCTGGGCTGGCTTTCTCCCAACGGGGCGCCCAACGGCGTCATGACGCCGGAATACTATCTTTCGCTCATGACGATGCACGGCACGATCATGGCGTTCTTTGTCTTGACGGCAGCGCCGTTTGCGGGATTCGGCAACTTCGTGCTGCCCATTCAGGTTGGAGCTGCCGACATGGCGTTTCCCCGTCTGAACATGTCGTCGTTCTGGGTGACGTTCGTGGGCTTCCTGCTGGCCGTGGCCACGTTCTTCATTCCCGATGGGCCGCCTCTCTCCGGCTGGACGGCTTACGCGCCGCTGAGCGCCGTCGGCCCGGTTGCCGGCCCCGGTCAAGGATGGGGGCAAACGCTTTGGGTCCTTTCGATTGCCATGTTCTGCATCGCCTCGCTGCTGGGGGCTCTGAACTTCATCGTGACCACGCTCGATCTGCGCACCAAGGGGCTGACGTTGTCTCGCCTGCCCCTCTCCACTTGGGCCTGGTTCATCGACGCATGGGTGAGCTTGCTCGCCTTCGCGGTCTTGTTGCCCTGCGGCCTGTTGCTGGCGCTGGATCGTCTGGGTGGAACCAGTTTCTTCATCCCCGGAGGACTGGTCTTCAATGATCAGTTGCAACCGCATTCGGGCGGATCGCCGCTGCTGTTCCAGCACCTGTTCTGGTTCTTCGGACATCCCGAGGTCTACATCATCATTCTGCCGGCATTCGGGATTGTCTCCCACATTTTTCCCACATTCATCCGCAAGCCCTTGGTAGGGGGCTGGAAGGTGATCACTTTTGCCGAAATCGGGGTCGGTACGCTCAGCTTCGTCGTGTGGGGCCATCACATGTTCGTAAGCGGCATGAGCCCGTTCATGGCGATGGTTTTCTCGTGGCCTACCCTGTTCATCACCATCCCGTCTGTCATTGCAGTGCTGATATGGGTCTTCTCTCTGTATGGATCCAACATTCGCTTTGACACTCCCATGCTGTACAGCCTGGGATTCGTTTCTCTGTTCATCACGGGCGGAATCGGCGGGTTCTTCCTGGCGCAGCCATCCACCGATTCCTACCTACACGCGACCAGCTTTGTGGTCGGTCACTTCCACTTCACCATGGGCTTGTCGGCGGTCTTCGCCACGTTTGCCGGGTTTTATTACTGGTACCCGAAAATGTTCGGCCGGATGATGAATGAAACGCTGGGCAAGCTACACTTCTGGCTGAGCTTTGTCGGTGTGTATTGCGTTTTCATCACGCTGCACCTGACGGGCTTCGCGGGAGCGGTTCGCCGCTACTCGGCATTTGTGGACGACTTCATGATTCCGCTAATGCCGGCGCAACGCTTCATGACAATCTCCGCCCTGCTATTGGGGGCGGCCCAATTCATCTTCCTGTTCAACGCCATCTGGAGCCGCTTCAAGGGGCCTAAAGCTTCCGACAATCCCTGGGGAGCAACAACTCTGGAGTGGGCCACGACGTCACCGCCTCCGTTCGACAACTTTGGTGGGCGGCAACTTACCGTTTACCACGGGCCGATGGAATACGACGGCGAGGCCAGCGTGATGCAGACCTCACCGGAAGCGTCCATCGCTGGAACCTAAACGAGCATAAAAACTATTACTGGCGGTTGGTAGTGTGCCGACAAAAGGAGATGCCGTGAGCCAATCCGAGCTGACGATCGCCGCAGGACATGAGGTCGTAATGGAGGCCTCTCCCTATGGCATTGAGAAGAAGAAGTTGGGGATGTGGGTGTTCATTGTCTCCGATGCCTGCACCTTTGGGGCATTTTTGTTTGCCTACGGCTACATGCGCATAGGGGCTCCGGTTTGGGGAACGCCGTTTGAGTTCTCATCCATTCTGAACGGGATGATCATGACGGCGGTGCTGCTCTCGAGCAGCCTGACAATGCTGGCCGCCGTACGCGCAGCCCAGGCCGGCGAGAGAGCCTCAGTGAGCAAGTGGATGGGCGCGACCATGCTGCTGGGCGCTGTTTTCGCAGCGCTGCACCTCCGCGAATGGTTCAACTTGATCGGCGAAGGCTGGCGGCTGTTCGCGAATCCGACCGGAGGGCCGGCTCAATTTGGGGCGACGTTCTTCAGCGTTACTGGCTTGCACTTGACGCACGTCGTCACCGGCGTTATCGCACTGGGCTTCGTCGCTCGCGGCTATAACCAGGGACGCTACGACCAGAGCCACATCGAAACAGCAGGCCTCTACTGGCACTTCGTTGACCTGGTCTGGATGTTCGTTTTCCCCCTGATGTATCTGATGAACGCGCACTGAGAGCAGCAAGTAGGAGGGCAAGGAAATGTCTTCGAATCGTGAACTGACCATGAGCTCTTACGTTGGCATCGGTGTTGGACTGATGCTGATCGTCTGCTTTGAGGTGATCCTCACCTATCAGCACATGGCACCCCGCACGCTGCTGTTTGCTCTGCTCTGCCTGGCGTGTCTGGAGGCCTACGTGGGCGTCATGTATCTGATGCATGTCCGGTACGAGCGTCCGATTCTGTTCTGGACCATCTTTCCTGCGACGCTGTTTGTGTTGGGCTTTCTCTGTTACCTGTTTCCCGACGCGTTCCGCATGCTCAATATGCGGCTCATGAAGTGATAAGCGCGCGGGAAGCTCCAGGAGTGTGAATTCATGGCAACTACGGTTTACGAACCTCCGCAAGTTGAACGCAGCCTTACGGATTATTCAGGAAATGGCGGTGGCGGAAATCTGGCGCCTGCGGGCGGAGACTTGCACGCCGTCCAGGATCGCCCGCTGGCTCCCGCGCAGACCGGAATATGGGTGGCGCTGGGGGCAATCACGATGTCGTTCGCAGCCCTTACCAGCGCCATGGTCGTTCGTCAGGGAACGGCGCTCGACTGGCGCCACATGACGCTGCCTTCCATCCTCTACCTGAACACGCTCGCGCTTCTGGCCAGCAGCATTACGTTGGAAGTGGCTCGGCGCAAGGTCGTGGCCTATGCGCGCGGCATCGAAGTTGAGATTTCAGTGCCCATGCGCTGGCTGCTGGCAACTCTGACGCTCGGCTTGCTGTTCGTCGCGGGCCAATATGTTGCCTGGATCGAATTGCGAGGTGCGGGCCTTTATCTTGCTTCCAACCCCAACAGCTCCTTCTTTTACCTCTTTACTGGTGTGCATGCTACGCACGTACTGGGCGGGTTGCTGGGGCTGGTATATGTCATTAGCAAGCTTCGCCGTGGCGTTTTACGACGAAGCACATTCGCCGCGGCAGCTCAATACTGGCATTTCATGGGTGCGCTCTGGCTGTATCTGCTTTTGCTTCTGTGGACCAAATTGTAGGAAGACTTTCTAAAGGGGAACTGCAGTGCGGAAAGTGATAGCCGGCAGATCGGTGTTTGTGGTCGCGATGGCCGCAACTGTGCTGCTTGCACTGGCGCTCCCTCCGTTAGCATTTTCCCAGGGCTGCTCACTCTGCTACACGCAGGCCGCGAACTCAGGCGCCCGGTTGATTCGTGCGTTGCGTAGCGGAATCGTCATCCTGGTCGTTCCACCGCTCTCCATGTGCATTGGGGCCATGGTCGTGGCGTATCGCAAGCGCAACCAATTCCGTCAGGCCGATGGCTGCGCGGAACGAGGTTCCGACTGGTAACCCACATGGCAGCCACACACTCGAATCCATCCAAACTGCGCGACTACCTCGCGCTCACCAAACCTGAGGTGAACCTGCTTGTTCTGATGACCACGGCAGCGGGCTATTACCTTGCCTCCCGGGGACTGTTGCACACCAGCGGGATGATCAACACCGTGCTGGGAACGCTGCTGGTTGCCAGCGGCACGGCAACCCTAAATCAGTGGATGGAACGGGTGTGGGACGCGCAGATGCGGCGCACTGCCAACCGGCCTTTGCCTTCCGGAAGGCTGAGCTGTGCTGAGGCTTTTTTGTTTGGCATTTCCTTGAGTGTTGCCGGAGGGCTGTATCTGACGTTTGCCGTCAATCGGCTTGCTGCCCTGCTTGCGATCTCAACGCTGCTTTCTTACCTCCTAATCTACACTCCGCTGAAGCGCAAGACGCCGCTGTGCACGTTGCTGGGCGCGATTCCGGGCGCCATGCCTGCTCTGATTGGTTGGGCCGGCGCTGGGTCGCCGATCGACGCGCACGCATGGTTTCTCTTCGCTCTCCTTTTCTTGTGGCAGTTTCCACATTTCCTGGCCATCGCCCTGCTGTACCGGGAAGATTATGCCCGTGCCGGCTACAAGATGCTGCCCGATTTCGACGCGGACGGGCGTTTCACGCGTGGCGAGATTCTCGGGTTCTCACTGATGCTGATGGCCACTACGATGTTAGTAGGCGTTCGGACGGGTGCAATCGCGTTGCTCGCAGTGGGCGCAGCAGGAGCATTTCTGCTCTATCCAGTGAGCCGCCTCGTGCAGACGGCCTCGAGGACCGCGGCCCGCCGCGTGGTCCACGCGTCGGTCATCTATTTGCCGATAGTTCTGGCCATCGCGATATTGTGCCGGGCGTAACACTCGCCGATTCGCCTCTCACGCAAACTCAGGATTGGGTTGAGCGCCGAGTCAGTCGCGGGAGCAGGATCAGAACCAGCCCGTAGAAAATTAGCGAGACCACCAGCGACGCGGCGTTGCCGAATCGCAAGTCCTCGAATAGAAGCTTCAAAGTGCCGAAAGCGACAGCGGCATAAGCGACCCAACCGAGTTCGACGCGCCTCCAACGCGAGCCCACAAAACCCAAAGCGAGAGCCAGGGCGCAGTTCACAATCGTTCTGATTACGGAAAGACGCGAAGCAGCTAATTCCATGCGAGCGGTTGCAAACGATACGCTAGCGACCACAATGAGAGCCGCAGCGGTAAAGCCCACTAATGCAGCCGGAACAACCCAAAGCAACCGTCGCGTGCTGCGGTCTTCCGAAACTCGCGCACCGATGACGTAGCAAAGCGCAGCGCAAACAGCCACAATCCAGAGTCCCCAGCCTGGCGCGGCCGGTACGGTGCCGGCAAACGCAGTCGCGACATACACCGGAAGAGATGAAACGACCGCCGCTGCCGCCAGATAAAACGACGTGTGCAATCCCAGGCTGAACTTGCGCGTGCGCGAATACAGAAAAACCGCTGCTAGAGCGGCCAGACACAAGAATGGCACCTGAAGGCTGGCAGGAAGAAGAAGGAAGTTTCCACCCAGCAGAAGGGCGGCGGCCCAGGTAGCGCTGACGCGCCGATTGCGAGCGTGAGATTCGTCTGTGAACCGGAACAGTGCTCCCCAATAATTCACGGCCGACAACACCAGGAACAGTACACCGAGCACAGGCGCAGCCGAGTCGTGGGTGGCGCGCAGGGTGCCCCAGGTTGCGAGCAGGAAGGCCAATACGCCCTGGCCAATTTCAAAGATCGAAATTCGGTGACGCAACGCAAAGCTGCGAATTCCGATGCTGCCGCCGTAAGTAGCCAGCAGCGCGAAGCATAGCAAGGTCAAAGTGATTGAGCCGACAGGACGATAACCCTCCGGCACACCCTGGGAGGATGTCATCACGTACAAGATCAGCCACACGGCGAAATCCGCGGCCATAGCCGGGATTGCGCGCAGGCTGAGGCGGTGTCCCACGCAGGCGGCGATTTCGGTTGCCAGAGCCACCGCCAATAAAGCGGCCGTGAGCGGCGCCAAGTCGCGAGTTGCGATGATTAATGCGAGGGCTGTAATCACAGTTGCCAGCGTGGCGACCCATGGGATTACTTGCAAGTTGCGTTGCCATGCCAGTGCCACTGTCAGCACAGCGAAAGCCACGAGCACTGCGGCCGCGAAGGCCGGCGAAATAACCTGGAAGCGAACGGTGGACTCCCACAAGAGCGGCGAGAGGATGAGCGCCGATGTGAGGCCATAGGTGATGCTGGCAAAGTGGCTGGAGTCGTGACTCCTGACCGCCCACACCATCCAGAACGCCGCATAGGCGATCGCAACCAAGAGAACGGGCAATTTCGGGATGGTGCCGGACTCTGCGACGGCGCGCAGCAGATAGGCGCCCGCAATTCCGAGAACCGCCTTGCCGACAATGGGCACAGCCCCGCCCTGTATCTCCACGGGAGGAAACCCACGCCAGGTGGCGGGCGGCTTCGGCCTATGCAGAGCGGCGACAGGCGCCGCTGCTGCACTCGATTCGGAAGTTGATGGTTGGAGATGTGCTTCCAGTGCGTCTACGCGCCGTTCCAAGTCAAGCAGACGCGCGGTAAGTTGTTGTAAATCGGTTGCGATGTTCTCCACAGCTTGCGGCATATTGCTTCTCCGCATCCGGCCCCTTGCACACCGGGCCTAGCTGGTTCCGTGCGCCGGAGTTGCACCGGAGGCGGACAAAGTGCCCGCGTCCGGCCACGGCGGCAGGAGTTTCACCAAAACCCACAGAATCAGGAAGGGGAGAATCATAAGCAGGATTGCAGTCAGCGAGCCTTCCCGCGTGGCAAAGGCCATCTTGTATGTCGTATATCCCAGGAAACTCTTGGAGAACAGCTGGCCGCCGATGACGACGTTCCAGCGCATGGCGAAAATGCCGATCACGGTCAGAGATCCGGCAACGGCGTAGATTCGTTTGCGGGCGGTTTCGGTCAGCTTCAAAACCTGAGTCAGGCCGAGGAGAGCGATCGGCGTCACCGTACCCAGGAGAATTTGAACAATGACCTGTGACTTCCAGAGTCGCGTATGCACCATGAAATCCAGGCTGCGGAACGATTCATCGGCTTCGTAAATGCGCTGGAGCAGGTCCAGCATCTCGAGGCTGAAATCGATGACGAACGTATACATCAGGTATTGCGCGATCTTATCCAGGCAACGAATATCGATCTCGCGCCCCCGAAGCCGCGTGGAAACCATATAGAGCAACATGACGGCCGCGATGCCGGAAACCATGGCGGAAAAAATGAAAACGATCGGCATCAGCGGCGAGGACCACCACGGGTTGGCTTTCACCGATCCAAAGATGAACCCTACGTATCCATGCAACAAGAAAGCCGAAGGAATTCCGACCAGAGTAATGAAATAGCCCAGCCTTTCGTCGATTCGCAACGAGCGCTCGCTGATATTGCTGGAACCGAGTGTGAGCACGCGATAGAAAAGGCGCGCGAGACCGGTGGAACTTTGGGACTTGAGCACGATGTCACGCCGATAGTCGAGCCAGATTTCTAGCAGTAGTACCGCCATCAAGTACCAGAGGTAGACGAACCCGAACATCGCCATCGCTGACGAGCGGTGTGGCGTGAGGTACATTTCCAACGACCGTTCGGGATGTCCCAGGTGCAGCTGCAGCGGGAGAGGGGCGACCAACAGGAACGACAGCGCGGTGAGCAATGCCAGGCGGTATGTCGGCTTCACGGCCTGAACGCGAAAGACACGCTCCAAAGAGGCCAAGATGAAAGCACCGGCCACGAGTCCCGTGATGAAAGGATAAAGAACGATCAGAACGCTCCATTGGAGCTCCACTTCGTTCGGATACATGAAACCTTCTACGGGAATTTGCACCGAACCTCCCTAGCTTCCCCCAGCGGCTAAAGCCGCGTTAGTGTGTCGCCTCTACGGCACAGCTAAAACCGCGCCCTTTTCAAAACTCATCTCACCGAACTCATCTCACCGAACCATCCATGCCGTTGTAGTAAACCTTCGCGCCGGTGGCCATGTGGGGTTTCAAAATCTGCACAGTATGAGTCCGCAGGAACTCGTGAATCGGATCCTTGGGATTCTTCAAATCGGCGAGTTGCCGAGCCCCTGTGGGACAGACCTCGCAGCACGCAGTCGTCAAGCCCTTGGTGATGCGGTGGTAGCAGAGCGAGCACTTCTCGGCGGTATTCGTCTTCGGATTGATGAAGCGGCATCCATAGGGGCAGGCTTGCACGCAATAGCGGCAACCAAGGCAATAATTCTTGTCGACCAGGACGACGCCATCCGGCGTGACGAAGGTCGCACCCACCGGACAGACCTGGGTGCAGGGAGAGTCCACACAGTGGTTGCAGAGCTTCGGAACGAAGAAATTCTTGCCGCCGCTGATTTCGTTCGGCGGGAAGCCCTGCTTTCCACCGTTCGGCGATTCCACCTCTGGCCTTTCAATCTTCCAGTCGGCAACGTGATAGCGCTCAATCCAGGTTCGGAAATACCCGTCAGGAACGTCGTTCTCCTCCGCACAAGCACGCACACAACTGCCGCAGCCGATGCACTTGGGGATATCAATCAGCATGCTCCACCAGTGCTCGCTGAGTTTGTAGTTGGGTGAAGCCTCGGGCGTGCCCGCAAGGACGAATTTCCAGGCCACTGCAGCAGCCGGCAACAGCACGAGGAGATGGCGCCGAGTGATGTCCATTATTTCGTGCCTCCCGCGGGCTTTTCGTCCTCGATCTTTGGCTTGTGCGGCTGATGGCAGGTGTCGCAGGCAATTCCGCCGGAATGATCCGCGGTCACTACTTGGGGAAAAGTCTTCGGCTTGGCGCTGTTGGCTTCGTGGCAGCGGGCGCATAGGACTGCCGTGTCGAGCTTGGGGGGCGTGAGGGCTGAGGGATCGTCGGCGTGGCGGGCCAGAGCTCCGTGGCAGGCCTCGCAGGCGACGACCACATGTTTGCCCTGTTTCTTCAGCGCTGCTTCTTCGGTATGGCAGCCCTCGCAAACGTCGTGGCCGGCAAAGGCGATAGGCCGTGCCGCGATTTCGGCAATCGCCGCACCGCGGTAGTGACCGTATTGCCCAAAACTGGCGGGAATGACGGCGGCGCGCAGGACGACGAATGCAGCCACCGCAATCACGATGACGACGGCCAGGCGGATGAGATGTTCTGTGTCCTTAAACACGGTCGTTTCCCGCGTCTGATCCGGAGCAACTCGCCGGAAAAGAGGCGATGTTCTTCTTCGTTTACGTTGGATTGCGACTTGGAACGATGATTGAAGTCACAAGAACCTGTGACAGGAATCACTCCAGGAAGCGGGGCAGCCATGTGCACCGCTGCATGCGGCGAGCATCCGACCTGCATAGAGGAGGCCGCAGACGCTCGGTATCACCTCGTTTTATTGCCTTCCGACCACGGAACGGATGCGATCGAAAGCCCAGTCAATTTCTTCCCTTGTAACGGTGAGCGGAGGAGCAATGCGCAAGACCTTGTCGTGCGTTTCCTTGCACAGCACACCCTCTTCCTTCAGCGCTTCGCAATAGGGACGCGCTGGGCTGTGCAACTCGATCCCGATCCAAAGTCCTTTGCCGCGGACTTCTTTCAGATCGGGGCTGCGCAGGGTTCGCAATCGGTTCAGGAAGTAGTTCCCCAGATCTGCAGAGCGCTCGACCAGTCGCTCTTCCACCAGGACGTGGAGCGCCATTCTTGCCACCGCACAGGCAAGAGGATTGCCGCCGAACGTGCTGCCATGGTCGCCCGGTCCGAAAACTCCCAGAACATCCTTCCCCGCCAGGACGGCCGACACCGGGTAAAACCCTCCTGAGAGCGCCTTGCCCACGATGAGAACATCTGGCGTCACGTTCTCATGCATGCAGGCGAAGAGCTTGCCGGTTCTGCCCAGGCCAGACTGGATTTCGTCGCACATCAACAGAACGCGATGCTCCCGGCAGATGGCTGCCGCTTCGCTGAGAAATCCGGCGGGCGGAATGATAATCCCTGCTTCACCCTGGATCGGCTCGACCAGGAATGCGCAAGTGTTCGGAGTGATCGCGTTGCGCAGTGCGGCAGCGTCGCCAAAAGGAATGACAGTGAAGCCGGGTGTGAACGGTCCGAAACCACCGCGGTACTGCTCATCGCTCGAGAAGCTGACGATCGTTACCGTCCGCCCGTGAAAGTTATTCGCGCAGACGATGATTTCCGCTTTGCCTTCCGGGATCCCTTTGACCTTATATCCCCATTTCCGCGCAGCCTTTACGGCCGTCTCCACGGCTTCCGCCCCGGAGTTCATGGGCAGCACCATGTCGAACCCGGTCAGTTCATGCAGCTCCTTGCAGAGCAGCGGCAACTGATCATTGCGGAAGGCCCGCGAGGTCAGTGTCACCTTGAAGGCCTGCTCCATCATTGCGTGCAGAATCCGCGGATGGCAGTGTCCCTGGTTGACCGCTGAGTAGGCGGCGAGGCAGTCGAGGTACCGTTTGCCCTCAACGTCGTAAACCCAGACGCCCTCGGCTCTCTCAATCACCACGTCGAGCGGGCGGTAGTTGTGGGCACCAAATTGATCTTCCAACGCTATGAGTTCGGCAGAGCGGGTCATTTCCAGCAAGGACATTGGTTTTCTCCTCGGTATTTAGTTATTCGTGATCTCTTTCCAGCAACATGGTCAGAAGAGCCATGCGTACATAGAGGCCATTGGCCGCCTGTTTGAAATAAAGCGCACGTGGATCGTCGTCCACGGTTTTGTCCAGTTCCACAGTTCGCGGCAGCGGATGCAGAATCAGTGCATCTGACTTCATCTTCTCGACGACGCCGGAATTGATGGCATAACGTTGCAGTTCCTTCCGATCCCGAACCCGTTCCGGCCGGATGCGCGTCTGATAGACAACGTCCACTTCCCGGATCACGCGCTCGATGTCCGCTTCCATTTCATAGTGAACGCCGTGCGCGTCGAGATACTCGAGAATGTCGGGCTTCATCTGTAATTCCGGCGGGCTGACGAAAAAGACTTTGACCCTCTCGAACTTCGCCAGCAGATAGGCTAGGGACCGGGCCGTGCGGCCCTTGTCCAACTCTCCCACGATCGCGACGCTCAGGCCGACCAGCGGGCGTTCGCGATAGATCGTGTACAGATCCAGCAGGGCTTGCGTAGGATGCTGCCCGCCTTCGCCGTCTCCAGCGTTAATCACCGGGACCGGCGATACCTGGGCTGCGCGCTTGGCGCCTCCGGCTTCAGGATGACGCACAACAATGACGTCGGCGTAGCTGCCAATGATCCGGATCGAGTCCTCAACTTGTTCCGCTTCAACCTCCGACGAAAATGCGCCGGCATGCTCGGTGGAGAGCACCTTGCCGCCCAGCCGCTGCATCGCAGCCTCAAAGCAAAAGCGGGTGCGAGTGGATGGCCGGTAAAAGAGTGTGGCTAGAATTCTGTTCTGATAGTCGAGGGTGCCTCCGCGCGCCACGACGCGCTCCATCCCCCGCGAGCGGTTAAACAACTCCATGAGCAAAGGCAGCGTAAGTTGTTGCGACTCGATCAGATGGCGCAGCCTCGTCGCATCATGTTTCGAGCCAGTGTTGACCGAGCTGCCGACTCCAGCCTTTTCAGATGTGAGCGCCGTGCTTGACATTCGTTACCGTCCTCCTACCGACACGCCTAACGCCACCCGCAATTTATGGGTGACCCCTTCCGCGTCCGCAACAATATGGGTGCCGGCTCGTCCTACAACCGCCTGGCACAAATGCTCGTACGAAGTGATGACCACTTCCTTTTCCTTGCCGCCGGCCTTCAGGAAGTGCAGTGCCGATTCAATTTTGGGTCCCATGTTTCCCGGCGGGAATTGGCCCGCCTCGAGATGCCGTTCGAGTTCAGAGGCGGTTACGCGAGTGAGTGGGCGCTGAGTCGGCTTTTTGTAGTCGAGATACACGAAATCGGTGTCCGTGGAGATCGCGAAGATTTCAACGCCAAGTTGCGAAGCAAGCAATGCGGAGGCGCGGTCTTTATCAATCACCGCCTCCACACCGTGAAGATCGCCCTTTTCTCGCACGACTGGGATTCCCCCTCCGCCGCACGCGACGACCAACACTCCCTCCGCCATCAGCGAACGAATCACTTCGAACTCGACGATCTCCACCGGCTCCGGGGACGGAACGACGCGGCGGTAACCGCGGGCGGCATCTTCCACGATCTGCCATCCCAGCTGTCGCTGACGCTCCTCCGCCTGGGCTCGGGAATAAAACGGTCCGATCGGCTTGGTCGGATGCTTCATCGCGTCATCATTGGCCGACACAATGCACTGTGTCAGCAGGCTGACAACCGGAATGTGCAGGCTCGCTGCCGCCAACTCGTCGTAAAGAGCTTGCGCCAGGATGTATCCGATCTCGCCTTGGCTGGATGCGCCGCACACATCGAGAGTCTGGCCCGGCGCCTGGTCAGCCGCCCGCTCCGACCGCAGCAACTGCGCTCCTACTTGCGGCCCGTTGCCATGGGTTACCACCAGGTGATAGCCCTCGCGAACAAGGCCGATGATCGCCGCCGCCGTCCGCCGCGCGTTTGCCATCTGCTCGGCGACAGTTCCCTTCTCCCCGGCTCGCACCAGAGAGTTACCACCGACGGCGATGAGCATCGATTTCAAGCAGTCCTCGCCTCTTGCTCAGTTTCAGATCTCGAATTCGCTGTACACAGGCGCCATTTCGCGGAGCGGTGCTGTCTCCGGCACTTCGCGGTACTGCATCAGTTCCAGCAGGATCGCTTTCTGTGTGTGCAAACGATTCTCCGCCTGCTGATAGACCACTGAGTGCGCCGAATCGATAACCTCATCAGTGACTTCATCGCCGCGATGCGCCGGCAAACAATGCATGAACAGCGCGTCGTACCGGGCATGGCGGAACAGCTCCGAATTCACCTGATAAGTCGCAAATATCTTTCGACGCTCTTCCGCCTCGGCCTCCTGGCCCATGCTCGCCCACACGTCGGTGTAAATGACATCGGCGTCTGCCGCCGCAGCGGCCGGATCGTACGTCAGCGTGCAAGTGCCGCCGGTCTGTGCGCCCCGTCGCAACGCCCATTCCACTGCGTCCGCCACCGGTCCATATCCCGGAGGAGTCGCCACCCACACGTGGGCTCCCAGTTGTACTCCGGCGAACATCAGCGAGTGGCAGACGTTGTTGCCATCCCCGATAAACGCCACTTTCAGTCCTGCGACCTCGCCTTTCAGTTCCTGGATCGTAAGGTAATCCGCCATAGCTTGGCAGGGATGGCTGTAGTCCGTCAGTCCGTTGATCACCGGGATGCTGGCATACTCGGCCATGCGCTCGACGATGTGATGGGCATAGGTGCGGATCATGATGGCCTGCACCATGCGCTCCAGATTCTTGGCCACGTCGTAGACGGACTCGCGCTTGCCGAGATTGATTTCGGCGTTCGAAAGATAGAGAGAGAATCCGCCCAGCTGCTGAATGCCAACGTCAAACGACACGCGCGTGCGCAGCGACGGTTTCTCAAAGATCATGGCCAGCGTTTTTCCCTTGAGCACTCCGGTGTGCGCCCAAGGGTGAGCTTTCATCTCGCGGGCCAGATCGAGCAGATACCGGATTTCCTCCGGCGAAAAGTCCTTGATGGAGACAAAATTATGACGGCCCATGGTGTGCCTCACTTCTCCGGGCAGGCGCAAATCGGCACCCACCTGGCAATTCAGCGGGGTTCTTTTTGCTACGCTCTAACGCGCAGGGGATGCGCGGCATGCCGACTTGCTGAAAGTAGTGGCAGATTAGAGGAAACGGCGAA
This sequence comes from uncultured Acidobacteriaceae bacterium, assembly GCA_964407245.1. Taxonomy (GTDB): domain Bacteria; phylum Acidobacteriota; class Terriglobia; order Terriglobales; family Acidobacteriaceae; genus Sulfotelmatobacter. The sequence goes on along the minus strand of CAYOUY010000201.1, from coordinate 6,315 downwards.
TTAATGCGGCCAAATACAGTTACACGAACGGTCTGCTGGTCTTGCTGCCGCTCGCTGTAGCGTGCTGAGGACACGGCAACACCCTGTTCATCGTCTCTCCTCAGGCACCTGGCGGCAGTGAAAGGCGTCACTGGTTGCGGTGACGGGAGTCACCCGGTGTTTGGCTGTCGGCTTACTTTGTGTGAAGTCTGAGCTCCTGAAAGAGAGTGGGAATGATTTGTTTCAGTTAGTAATATCGGGTTAGTACATATGGGGACTTGTGACCGTGTTGAATCTCTATAAAGTACGATATGCGCCACGAAAGCTACTCAACCCACCTCCCCCGGCTTGGCGGCGCACTCTTCATTCTCTCTTTTCAAAGGAGGGCAACAAATGAACAGAACCACAGTGCTTGTGGTATGTGCATTGGCCTTCGCCCTATGTACAGGGCCGGCGCTGGCAGCTACTACTCAGACACCGCCTCCTGCTGACACTCTGAAGGTCGATTATTTTGCCAATGCCAATACCGCTGGGGCCCCCGACGCTACCGTGCGCATCACCAACCCAAACACGGGCGGTGGCAATGTGTGCGCCAGCATTTTCGTGTTCGACGGCAATCAGGAGATGACTGAGTGCTGCAGCTGCCTGGAAACTCCGGATGGTCTGCAAACCTTCTCGGTGAACGCGAACCTGACCAACAACCCGCTGACGGGAAAGCTTCTCACCACCGGATTGATCAAGATCGTTTCGACCACGACGGTGGGCGGACTTTGCCCCCTGCCAACCACCTTCACGCCGATCGCAGCAGTGCGGGCGTGGGCGACGCACATCCAGAACAGCAACTACAGCATCACTGAGACGGCCTCGCAAGACGCCACTCTCAGCTCGAATGAAGTTTGGAGACTGGAAACCGAGTGCAGCGCAATCAAGACCGACGGCAGCGGCTCTGGTGTTTGCAGCTGCGGTTCGGGCGAGTAATTTGCATCACCCCCACTGTTCTCGTCGCCGATGCTTAATAGGCGACGAGACAGGGGTGGGGATGACTCTCAGCGTACTATCCGGGAGACTGAAACCGGCTATCGTTTGTTCTGCACGAGAAAAACGTCGGGCATGATCGGCCGCTCGTTACTGTCACAGGATTCTCAAAGCCCACCACGAGCATTTTTCGTGTGACGGGGGAGACGACAGCAGGGGTCACCAAACTCCAAGGGGGGAGGGGGAACATGGCTCCTGCTGTCTTCCCATCTCACCAACAATTGAAAGCGACAAGGCAGCTATTGCAGCTTCGCGTACTCCGCTCTCGCTTGCTTCAGAATGGGGAGGTCGGGGTCGGCGTCCTTCCACAAACTCAAGAAGTCCTGATATGCCGTACGCGCCCTCGCGCCGTCACCCGTCATCGCGAAAGCCCGTGCCAGGCCGAGCTTCGATAGCGCCTGATGAGGCATGGCACCTGTGGCGCCCCGATGTTCCAGCACCTTCTGAAATTCAGCGGCCGCCTCCCCTCCCTGCTTGTTCTGCAGATACGCTAGACCGCGCAAATAAGCGGGGATGCCCCACTCGGCGTATCCGAACTGGTAGGCCTCGGCAGGATGAAGATCCTCGATGGCCTTTGCGGCGTTGCCTCGTTGCAAATCTGCGCGCGCCTGAATTTGGGGAATCTCGGACTTTTGCGTAAAGCTGTTGAGCGGGTAGTCATGATTCAGTTTCGCGACGCTGGCCTGTGCTTTCTGTGCTTGCCCGCAAGTGGCAAACACCATGGCGGTCGCTGTGACTGTGTCCCGGTTGGTGCTGGACTCCAACGCCGCTGCAGTCTGCAAGGCACGATCGCAAAAGCCGAAATCCGCCTGCACGACGGCGAGATTTCCAAGATAGCCTTCGGCGGTCTGGTTCAAACCCTGGCTCCGCTCCAGCTCCCCGGCTCGTTTTGTAATCTCCTCCGCCAATCGCAGCTTGCCTTGCTCCTCAAGCGCAAGAGCCTGCCTGATCAGAAACTGGTGCTCCAACTGTTTTCCCTTTGACCACGCCAGTTCCCGCTCGGCATCAGCCGATTTTCCGGAAGACAGCAAGAAAAAGTAGTGAGCCCAGTGCAGAAACTGCCCGTCTGGAAACCGCGTCAGCCCCTGCTGAAACGTCTGCTGGGCTTCGTCCGTCCGGTTCGACCCCATGTAGGAATACGCTACATTGCCCCAGCTGCTCTCTGAATCATCACCGATCCGCATTGCGTCCCGCGCGTTTTCCGCGGCCTTGGCAAAGTCTCCTTCCAGTTCGTATCCCACAGCGAGGTTATGCGGCGGAATATTGTCATTCGGATAAGTCTGGGCATAGAGCTCCAGCGCTTCCATTGTCTTCTCGTGCTCTCCGGTCACGGTCTCGTAATAGTGCTCCGTGATGTAGAACTTCTCCCTCTCGCTGACCCGATCTCTGAGTTCATACGCTTTTCGCGTGGCTTCGATTGCCTTGTCGTTCTCTCCTGAATTGTTGTAGATGACACCCATGCGGGCATACACCCAGGCGAAGTTGGGATCGAGTTCGACCGCGCGCCGGTAAAATTTCAATGCCTCCATCTCGCTTCGATGATCAAATTCGGCATTCCCCGTCGCGAACGCCTTCAACGCTTCAAGCGAGGAAGTGGTGACCTGATCGATCGGCGTGTCGAACTTCTGTATGGATGCCAGCGACTCGCCGAGCCGCCCGCGCAACTTCGAAGCAGCGGTACCGAGCGCGGTCAATACCTGCTCTTTGCTGCCAGCCTGTTCCTGCACCTGGGCCACCGAATCTCCGCTCTGACAGTTGATGGCGTTCAGCGTGACCACATACTGGCTGCCCAGGCTGGCAATCGAGCCCGAGAGCATGGCCTTGCTGCCCACACGCAGGCACAGATCGCGCGCCAGGTCGCTGGTGAGGCGCTCGTCGGGCTGGCGTCCCATAAAGCTGAGCATCTGCCGCACCTTCGCCTGTGGAATCACCTGCAGGAATGGCGATTGCTCCAGGTCCACGGCCAGTGCCTGTTTCAGAGTTCCGTCAAACACCGAATCGCCCGTCGTGTTCGTGAAGTCGGCCAGCACGATGGTGTCTCTCTCGGTGAGCGCCTGAGACCGACGGGACTTCAGATAAAACACACCGCCAACGGCAATTGCGGCCAGCACTGCCGCAGCGAGCACAATAGGGACGAACCGCTTGCGGGCGCTGGGCGCCGCCGTTGCAGCCGTTCCCGAGACGGCCACTGCGGACGATGACGACGCAGTCGCAGCTGGCGGCGCGGAAATCGCCGAGGCAGAGGCGGGCATGGCCGGCGCGGGCGTGAGGCCAGATTCCGGCCGCATTGGCTGTGGCGTAATCTGGCGAGAGTCAGAGTCGTGCACCGCCACAGGCACGCTTGCAGAACTTGCAACCGTGGCGCGACCGGTGTCCGTATCCCGCTTCAACCGCTGCAGGTCGGTGCGAATGTCCGCCGCATGCTGGTAGCGAAGGTTACGATCCTTCTCCAGTGCTTTGAAAATGATGTCTTCCAGCTTGGGCGGGAGGTCGCGATTGAAGCGAATCGGCGGAGTGGGGACCGAGTCGAGAATGGCCTTAAAGATGACTCCTGAACTCTCGCCATGAAAAGGCAAAACACCGGTGACCATTTCGTACAGAACTGCGCCGAAGGAGAACAGATCGGTGCGAGAATCCAATTCCTTCGCTCGCACCTGTTCCGGCGACATGTAGGCCACGGTCCCAACCATGGTTCCCGGGCTGGTCAAGTCTTTTTCCTGCACCGAACCGGTCTGGGTGTTGAGGGCTGCAATCTGACTCGATGAACTCTGCGCCAGGCTGACCTTGGCCAGTCCAAAGTCGAGAATCTTGGCGTGTCCGCGTTTGGTGACGAAAATATTCGCAGGTTTGATGTCACGGTGAACGATGCCTTCCGCGTGCGCAGCATCGAGCGCGTCAGCCACCTCAATGGCCAGCGGCAGCAGGATTTCCAAATCCATCGGCCGGCCGCCGATGCGATGCTTCAGCGTCATGCCGTCGAGGAATTCCATGGCGATGAAGGCTTCGCCATGCTGATCGTCAATCTCATAAATTGTGCAGATACTGGGATGATTCAGCGCTGAGGCCGCCTTGGCCTCGCGCTCAAAACGGCTCAAGGCCTGAGGATCTTTAGCCACATCGTCGGGCAGGAATTTGAGCGCGACAAAGCGGCCCAGCTTGACATCCTCAGCCTTGTATACGACGCCCATCCCTCCGCCGCCGAGCTTCTCGACGATGCGGTAGTGCGAGATGACCTGGCCGATCATTGGGCTGAAATCTTAGATTTAGTGGTAAGGCAAGTCAATGAAGATAGAGAGGTTGGCTGCGGCCCGAAGGCTGGTGGACACTCCATTCCCGGTTTCATTCGTTGACCGGCCAGCAGACGCCTGCTGAATGGCGAGCCCAAGGCCAGTACGGTGACCCGACCGTTTTCAAGCCAGATTACTGTCCTATGGGACACTCCTGCCTCGATACCTACGGCCTGTCTGCCATTTCTTGACTTCGGGCTATCTTAGGAACTGTGTTGCGCCCGGCTCGGACGGCGCAAGCAACATCCACACGAGGCTGAGCCCATGCAGACTCCCCCAGTGCCCACGACCCTCAGGCGAAGTTCGAGAGTACCAGCCGCAGTATCCATCCTGGTGACCAGTCTGGCCGGAACGCGCTTCTCCGAAGTGTGTGAAACCTTGGTCGTGAATGCTCATGGCTGCGCTATGCTTTCGCCTGCGAAGCTGGACGCCGGTGTTCCGCTGCACTTGCACAGCAAAGAAGGGCGAGAGGCCGCCGCGCATGTGGTCTATTGCCAACCCGTCGGACCCGAGAATCGTCGCTGGAGATTGGGGGCGAGCCTCGATCAGCCCGAAAATTTCTGGGGGCTGCGAGATTATCCCCAGGATTGGCCAGTTGCGGCGGTGTCTGTACCTCCCAGGGTCATGCAGACACTCGTGCCGGTGGTTCTTCCGCCGTCTCCAAGAGAAGCAGTAAGCCACTCCGCCGACGCCGCGCTTGGCCGACTGGCCCGGCAACTGGAAGCGCCTTTGGTGCGAATGGTTGCAGAGGCCGTTCGCCCGCTCCAACTCCAGGTCACTACGTTAAACGAGCAGGTCGCTACATTAAATCAAAAGCTGGCTGACCGGGAGGCGAATCCCAGCCGATTTGAAGTCTCGCTCTCCAGCATTCCAACTGAGCTTGAACAACAACTCGAATTGCGTCTTCGCCGGGACCTCGGTCCAATCGTTCTCGAGGGAGCGCGCCAGCAGTCCACACAGCTGCTGTCAGCAGCGAAGGCCACGCTGGACCGGCAAGCCGCCGAGACCCACGAGCGTTATCTGCAGCGAGTCGGAGAGGAGTTGACTGCGGTTGAGAAGCGAGCCCAGGATCTTTCCGCCCATATTTCCCACGAAACGCGAGAATACTTGCACCGCGGCCTGGACGACTTTCACGATCAGCTATTGAACGGAGGCCACTCGCTCAAGCGGCTGAGTGAAGAGCTTCTGGACTTCCTGCAACAGAGCCTGAACCAGGAATTTCACGCGCGCCGCGTCGATCTGGAGCAGCTTCGCGTAGCAGTCTCATCGGAGTCATTGCGCCTGCAGGGGCAGATTGAAGACCTCGACCGTCGCATCGCCAAATTGGACGATGCGGCTTGCAGCTTGGAGTCGGGATTGGATCAGCGCCTGAGCCAGATGTCCAGCAACACGGTGCGCGATGCACGCGGCCAGCTGGAGGCTGCCGCGCGCGAAATCTTCGAGGAACTGACAGCCCGCAGTGCGAAGACGCTCGCTGGTCAGCAAGACGCCGCCAGCGAGAACATGAGGATTGTCCAGACGGGAATCTTAAGCTCAGCCTCCGATTCGCTGAAAGCGGAAACCGCGAGTGCTCTGCAGGCCTTCGAACTCTCCATGGAAGAACTGGCCAAGCTCTCAGCAGAGCGCTGGCGGCTCAAGCTGGCAAGCGGCTTGACCGCTCTGGCAAAGGGACTTGGTGAACAATTGCAGAGGCAAGCCGATTCCGGAGACGACGCCCCGCCGGCCTGACAGAAATAAATCTCTGCACTGAAAAATAACCGGCGCCGGCCCTCAGTAGCGGTTCTGGAACCACTGCCCAGTCCGCTCTCATCTTGACGGGAGTCTGTTCGGTTCGACCGGATGTTAAGATTTCTTTGAGCGAAGCTTGGCCCCGTGCCTCCTGGGTCCTCAGTACAAAACTCAAGTCTGCGGCCGCGATCCGAGCCCTTGGTGCGTTTACGCTAGGCTCATTCATATCTCGGAAGAAAGTGTTTGCTCTGGTTTTCGGCGTGAATACGAGACAGAGATTCCTATG
>CAYOUY010000200.1:0-3166 GCA_964407245.1 uncultured Acidobacteriaceae bacterium | reverse complement strand
GGCCATAGTGTCGGGCATGGGCGAGAGCAGCGTGGGCAATCCGATGGTCTGCAGCAAAGCACCGGTGTGAACGTCAAAAATCTCCACGGCGTTCTTAAAGGGAGCGTAGAGCAGGGCGCCGGAGGGATGAAGCTTCTGGCCATATTCTTCTATCGGCAAACTGAGCAGGTCAAGCGAATCGAGCTGGTACGTCAAGCGTAGGTCGTCACGATAAATCGCGAAGGTCCCCTCTAAGCCGCCGGCGAACAGATCCGCAGTACTGTTCACGGCAAAGTCCACCCAGCCGCCGACGATGCGCAATTGAAAACTGTCGGTGGCTGCGCTCCACAGTCCCAATGTGGTATTGCTCAGCCCGCCCTCCGCCACATAGACGCGACTACCATCGCTGGAAGGAGCAATTTCATCGGGCGTAGGAGGTCCATCGTTGCGGACTGTGAAGGTGCCGCTCGCAAGATCCAGTTCGGTCAGTCCCCCGGCTCCCTGCACGGTGATGAACGCTTTACCTGTGCTGGTAGCTCCAATGCGAACAGGTTGCCCACTCACGCCCCCTGAACTAAGCGAGAGTTTGTAGGCGCTCGCGGGATTGGCCAGGCTGATGACCGAAACCGTCCCTTCGCTGTAGTTCGTGACCAGTAATGTAGACGCGTCCGGGGTCAACGCCAGGCCTGCTGGGCCCAGCCCACTCGGAAGTGGGGCAAGAAAGCTGCCGGTCACCGTGGAGAATACGTCGATGCGATTGGCGTCGTCGTCGGCAAGATAAAGTTGTTGTCGTGTTGGGTCATAAATCATCTGGCTGACGTTGGCCGAGCCACCTGCCTGGGTGACCGTGTGATAAGTGAAATCACCCTTCACGGTGGTGGTCCCCGTCGTGGTGGATACGGTCAGATCCGCCGGGCCGAGGTTGCCGGGTGGAGTTGTAACAGTGAGCGTCTGCATCGGCAGAGGAAACGGACTTATGCCCATGCCGGGGATGCTGACGCTTTGAACAACCGCCGAGACTCCGCCAATCAGGACCTGAATTTGCGACGTATTTGAACCGAACCCGTAGCCGATGATCTGCATAACCGTGCCGCCGCTAGTGGGGCCCCCATTAATCTGCTCGTAGAGCACCTGCGGACCGTAGCTATATCCCTGAGGCGCGAATACGGTCCATCCGAGGGCCGTTTGTACCGACACATCCACGGGGCCGGGACTGGCCGCTGGGGGCGGCGTGACGTTGATCATGTTGTCACTCACTACATTAGCTGTCTTAACCGGTATGCCGCCGAAAAACGTGCCCGTGGATGTGAGAAGTCCCAAGCCCGACAACGTGGAAGGCCCAGGCGCTCCCATCGCACCCTGCGGCGGCGATACGCCGTTAGGTTGGGACAAATCTGCAGTACCGAGCATTTTTCGCGGACTGCTCACATCCACAAAGCCGACACCGCGTTCGTTGATTCCGAAGGCAAAGCCTCTTCCATCAAAACCCAGAATTTGAGTCGACGTGAATTCTCCTGGTGTCTGGAGCACGGGGATTTCACCGAGCAAGGCAAACGTGTGCGTGTCGTAGACCCAAATGCGGTCGCTGACAACAAAGAGTTCAGCTCCATTCTGGCTATAGAAAACAGCTGACAGATCAGTGTCTCCCTGTAGATCAAAGATCTGGTTAAGATTGCCGTCAAAAATGGTGAGCTCGCAGCAGGCTACTATTGCTGCGACCTGGCTGCCATCGCTGTTGAGCGCAACCGCCGTGGCACCCGCGTTGCTCTGAGCAACGAAATCATCGGCGGAAACGTCGTACAAAAAGAATCCCGGTAAAGCTACAAATCGGTTTCGGTTGGCGCTGCGAAATAGCTGAAGTGTCTCTCCATTTGTGGGAGTTGGACGCGGTTGGATTTCTCCACTCGCGAGGTCCCATTCCAGCAGGTAAGTAGTAACGGAGTTTATTTGATTTGCCCTCATAAAGACTTTGCCGTTACTCATTGCCACAACTTGTTGAGTTACGGTGTTCTGAAATAAACCGCCGTTCTGGCCCCAGACCAGGATTGGAAGCGGTACGCGACTAACAACCTGGAGATTCGCGGGATCAATAAGAGTCAGGAATTCGCTGCCGCTGGTTGCAGCGTAGCGTCCGCCGCTTGCTACGATCAGCCGGCTGGCATCTGGAGTAAGGTCCATCCCTGCAGGCGAGGTTACGGGTATCTTCGCAATAATTTGACCCGTAGAAGGCGCGATAACGTCAACCACGTTGAGCGTGGGTACGCTGGCAAAGACTACTTGGTGAACTGGATCGTAGAGAATGGCATAAGGGGAATCGTCAGTGCGAACGTAGTTATAAGACGGGACTCCAGCAAACAGCATTGCAGGCAAAACCATCAGCAGCAGGGAGGTTAGCAAGAGGAGTCGGAAGATATGTCTCCGAGTTATTATGAGTAAAGACATTCGCTTCTGCTCAGCCTACAGTTCATCCGAATCATTCCCGTGGAGTCTAAACCCGGACGCTCATCGGCGACTCCTAGGCGAGAAGCATAAAAATGGGAAAACATAGCGCTCCGCGAGGGGGGATGAACATATATCTTAAGAGAACAGTCAAGTCTGTGACGGCACGCACAGCTATGGGAACACCGGCTTCAACTCCAATCGTGCTTCGCCCATCGCTCAGTACCGCTTTTGACGCTGGTTAGACGCATGTCATAGCGGTGGGCAGGCGCCGGTGTGTATAGATCTGCAGCATATACTTACAGTCCCCCCCTGCTTTCGTTACGGGTAGGATCTGGCGGCGGGAATAACCGCTCCACCCCGGCTTCCGAAAGCGCCAAACTGCGGCGTCCCAGCCGCGGTCGGGACGCGCGGCTGGCCCGGCGGTGACTCGGGGCTTCACACAAGCGCCGGGCGGCCCGGAATCGAAGGTTACGTGAAGCTCGGCTTCGCGTAAGTGACATGTTCCCGGTGCGACTCGCCATGCCAGGACCGACCATCTATTCAAATTCTTCGGGTCGTCACCGCTTCTTGCCCTCCATCCCCGCGACCCGCGCCTTTACGATCTTCTTGAGCAGCGAAGTCGGCAGCGGCTTGTCGAGGGGGAAGTGGATGGTCCCTTTGGCTGTGGAGAAGCCCTTGAGTTCATCCTTAAACGCCTCGATCACCGAGGCCGTGGGAAACAGGCTGCAGTGCTCTGAAAACGCCG
>CAYOUY010000199.1:0-17951 GCA_964407245.1 uncultured Acidobacteriaceae bacterium | reverse complement strand
GCATCACCACAACCGTGACCGCCGAAGTGTGCACGCGCCCCTGCTGCTCGGTCTGGGGCACGCGCTGCACGCGGTGCACCCCGCCCTCGTACTTCAGCCGCGAATAGACCCCCTGGCCTTCGACGATGGCGATCACTTCCTTCAGCCCGCCCACCGACGATTCCGAACTCGACAGCACCTCCACCTTCCAGCGTTGCGATTCGGCGTAGCGGGTGTACATGCGGAAAATTTCCGCGGCAAACAGAGTGGCTTCGTCTCCGCCAGTGCCGGCGCGAACTTCGAGAATCACGTTCTTTTCGTCGTTGGGATCCTTGGGCAGGAGCAGGACTTTCAGCTCTTCTTCCACCGCGGCGAGCCGTGCCTGCAGCTTGTCGAGTTCCTCCTGGGCATAGGCGCGCATCTCCGCGTCTTTTTCTTCGACCAGAACAGCCTTGCTCTCGGCGATTCCCTTTTTCAGGTCTTTGTACTCGCGGTATTTCTCCACCACCGGAGTGATTTCGCTGTGCGCCTTGGCAGTCTTCTGGTATTTCGCCGAGTCACCGATGATCTCCGGCGACGCCAGAGCCTTGGTCAGCTCTTCGTAGCGGGTTTCGATTTGGTCGAGGCGTTCAAACATGAGAATCTCGTTGTTACTGCTCGTCCGCCCGACAGAACGGCGGTCCTTGAGCGGGCGAACTCCATTTTATTCTTTGGAAACTTGGAGGTGGAACTTGTATTGGCGGGGAGGCGCCCCTACGCAATCACCAATTCTCCGCCGCGCTCTTTTTCGAGCGACATGGCGTGGTCGAGAGCGACGATGGCGCACTCTGCTTGCGGATCAGACGGCGGCTTGGTGGTGATGCGCTGCAGCCACAGTCCGGGAGCGGTCATCAGCGCGAACAGCGAGCCGCGGTGCTTGGCCGCGTAGCGGATGATTTCGTAGGAGACGCCCGCGATGACCGGCAGCAGCACGATGCGCGCGGCAAAGCGCGCCCAGAACGAGGTGAACGGAATCAGCATGTAGAACCCGATCGAGATCAGCATGACGGTCATCAGAAAACTCGTACCGCAACGCGGATGGTAGGTCGAATACTTTTGCACCGCATCGATTGTGAGCGGGTCGCCATTCTCGAATGCGAAAACTGTTTTGTGCTCGGCGCCGTGATATTCGTAGACGCGCCGGATGTCCTTCCACAGTGATACTCCCCAGATAAACAACAGAAAGAGTCCGAGCCGGATAGCGCCGTCAATCAGATTGAACACGATCCGGCCACCGAGTGCGGGGTCAATCTTCTTCAGTTCCGTCGCTGCCAGCAGCGGAATGTACTTGTACATGAAGATGAAAAACGCCAGCGAGATGACCAGATTGACGGCGGCGAGCCAGTTGCTCAACGTGGCTGCCTTCTCGCGGCTCTCTGATTTTGTCTCTGACTTGCTCCCGGCCCTCACCTCCGCGGCGGCCTTGGGCCCGCGATCTTCGTTCTCGTTTTCCATCGCGTCTTCGATCGCCACATTGGCCGAGAAGCGAAGCGCGCGGTACCCGAGATTCATCGCATAGCCGAGCGTCATGACTCCGCGCACGATCGGCCACGCCATCCACTTGTGCTTTTCCGACGGCCGCTCGAGCGGTTCAGTCATGGTGACCACCTCGCCGGTCGGCTTGCGGCAGGCGATCGCCCACGCGTGCGGAGAGCGCATCATCACGCCCTCCAGCACAGCCTGCCCGCCAACAAGGGTCTCTTCCCCGTTCTCGAGGGCGGGCAGCAGCTGCACCGCAGCCAGAAATCGCAGATAATTCTTGAGAAAACGCACGGGTGTTAGATGATCCTTCAGGCGGACGCGCACCAAACCATAGAGTATCACACGTTGCGGATAGCTTGAGAATGGCATGAATGCCCGGAACTCCTGTTATATCAATAGGCTGGCGCGACGGGGCTAATCGGAACGGATGTCCGGAAAGCATCCAGGGGAAGGCGAGAAGACCATGCAGCAGTTCGCAGCGGTGTGTGAGGCGATCGCGGCCACGACCAAGAAGCTGGCCAAGACCGCCATCGTGGCCGACTACCTGAAAGCGCGCAGCGTCGGTGAGGCTGCCGTGTCGGCTGTGTTCCTCTCCGGACGCGCTTTCCCGGCGTGGGAGGAAACCACGCTGCAGGTCGGCGGTCGGTCGCTTTGGCAGATTGTGGCCGAACTGGCCGGAAAGAACGAGGGGGAACTCACGGCGGCCTATCGCCGCCACGGAGATCTGGGGGCGGTCGCGGGAGATGTGCTCCCCGCCCGGGGCAGCCAGGGCGTACAAATTCTCGAAGTGGAAAAGGCATTTCGCCAGATCGCTGCCGCGCGCGGGTCCAGCGCCAAGACGGAACTGCTGCGCGACCTTTTCTCGCGCGCAACCCCGCTCGAAGCCAAATACATTGTCAAGATCGTGACCGGTGATCTTCGCATCGGGCTGAAGGGAAGCCTGGTCGAGGAGGCGATTGGCAAGGCCTACGGCGCGACACCAGCGGTTGTGCAGCGCGCCAACATGCTGCTGGGCGATATCGGGCAGACGGTTCGCCTAGCGGCCGCGGGCGAGTTGGCTGATGCGAGGATGCGACTGTTCCACCCCTTGGGATTCATGCTGGCCAGCCCCGTCGAGTCTGCGCAGGAAGCGTTGGGTTATTTCGAAAAAGCTGCAATCGAAGACAAATACGACGGCATTCGGGCGCAGGCGCATGTCTCAGGCGGAGACGTTCGCCTGTTTTCCCGCACGCGCGATGAGATCACGGAGTCGTTCCCCGAGTTGCCCGACGCGTTGGCCGGACTGCCTCACGACGCGATTCTCGATGGAGAGATTGTGGCCTGGGAATATTTCACCGGGCGGACGCAGCCGTTCAGCGCCCTGCAGCAACGCCTGGGACGGAAAAAAGTCAGCGACAAAATGCTGCGGGAGATCCCGGTCGCATTCCTTGCTTTCGATCTCCTGTATGCGGACGGCCGCTTGCTGATTGACCTGCCTCTACGGGAGCGCGCCAGGATGCTGGATGAGTTGCTGACGGCGGAGAAAGTGACCCACCACGGAGCAGCGGCGGCACGGAGGTCGGGAGGGCAAAAGAAATTGCAATTCGATAGTCAGGACGACGCAACAGCGAGCGTGATCCGCGCCCCGGTTTTTCGCGCGGCTTCAGCCGAAGAACTCGAAGAGCTGTTCGCCGCCGCACAGGAGCGCGGCAATGAAGGCCTGATGATCAAAGACCTTGATTCGCCCTACACGCCCGGCAAACGCGGCAAAGCCTGGCTCAAGATGAAGCGCGAACTGGCTACGCTCGACGTCGTCGTCACCGCCGTCGAGTACGGACATGGCAAGCGCATCGGCGTGCTCAGCGATTACACGTTTGCGGTGTGGGACACGAATACAGAGCGATTGGTCAACATCGGCAAAGCCTATTCCGGCCTGACCGACGCCGAGATCGCCGAGATGACGAACTGGTTCCTCGAGCACACAATCGAGGATCAGGGATTCCGGCGGGTTGTCGAGCCTAAAATTGTTCTCGAAGTGGCCTTCAACAACATGATGAAATCCGGCCGCCACGAGAGCGGCTATGCGCTGCGCTTCCCCAGAATCGTGCGGCTAAGGCCAGATAAATCACCGGAAGACGGAGACACGCTGGAGCGCGTCAAAGAAATTTACGCTCAACAAAGCTGATGTTCTATCTGCTGGCGGGCGGCACGATCTGCTTGTAGCTCAAGGGCATCCCAGCGATCAAAGCCCACGGCATGATGCTCGGCTAGGGGCGATATGTCGTGTCGAGCGTCACAACGTTCTGTGATTGTCGTCACAGAAATATGGAATTAAGTCTATTATGTTAATCGTGTTTATTGGCTCCTCCCCTTCACTCTGAGCCCTTCAGCCTCTCCCTAATCTGCCGCCACAGGAGAAAGCATGCCGAACTCTCATGTCCTGGAACAGCCAACTGATGCAGCCACGCGTAAGATCCACACCATCACCATCCTGGGGGGACAAGGCAAGAACGGTGTCCCGGAACCGGTGCAGGAAGTTCGCCTCAAAATGGGCGACATCCTCAGCGTAGTCGGCCCGACGGGCTGCGGAAAAACCACGCTGATCAACGACATCGAACTGTATGCCAACCGAAACACGCCGACCGGCCGAACCGTCCTCATCAACGGCGAACCGCCCCCCGAAGACTACGCATCGGATCCGTCTTGCAATCCGATTGCATTGATCTCCCAGCACACCAATTTTCTTTCCGACCTCCCGGTGCACGAGTTTCTGAAAACACATGCCCGGATTCGCGGAGTGGAATCACCGGCAAAGGCGGTGCAAGAGGTGGCGAGTTTCGCCAATCAGCTCACTGGGGAGCCGATCATTCTGGAAAATGCAATGACCGAGCTCTCGGGCGGCCAGACGCGATCTCTGCTTATCGCGGACGCCATCGTTATCGGCAACTCACCAATCATCCTTCTCGACGAGATCGAGAACGCGGGAATTCACCGCACGCGCGCCCTCGAACTGCTCAAGGGATACGAAAAGATCTTCATTTTCGTCACCCATGACCCCCGCATCGCTCTGCTTTCCGATTACCGAATCGTGATGCGCGACGGAGCCATGCAGAAACTCATTGTCACCAACGGAGAGGAAAGAGGTGTGGCACAGGAGATTCGCAGGCTCGACGACCTGCTGCTCAGTTTGCGGCAGCGCATTCGCGCCGGCGAAGAACTCGATCGCTGTCAGATCCACGAACAACTCCGCGGACTGGGATACGCGGCCTGAAAGGAAAAGGAAAGAATGAAACTCGTTATCTGCGCTGGACCACCTACCTGCGGCAAGACCACGGTGTTGCGCCAAGTTACGAAACGTCTTGTCGCCAAACAACAGAAGGTCAGCTTTCTCAAAATCGACGTGCAGTACGCCGACGAAGATGAGATCTTCCAGAAAGAGTTCGGCGTTCCTGTTCGCAAAGTCTACTCCGGCGAGCTCTGTCCCGACCACTGCAACGTCATGGTCCTCGGGGACGCGCTGCAGTGGGCGGAGCAATCAGGGTCGGACCTCCTGTTAGTCGAAACCGCTGGACTTTGCCTGCGATGTTCCCCCTACATCGAAGGGCTTCTCGGAATTGTGGTGTTGGAAGCCACCAGCGGAATGAACCTCCCTCGCAAGATCGGCCCCATGCTTTCCCTCTCGGACGTGGCCGTCGTGACCAAGATTGATCTCGTCTCCCAGGCGGAACGCGAAGTTTTCCGGGCTCGCATCCAGGAAGCTGCGCCAGGCACCGCAATCATCGAATCCAACGCCCTTTATGGGGTTGGGATTGAGCCGCTGGTGCGCCGCATTGAACGCGCCAACGAAGTAGTTCCTCCCCTGTTTCTGCGCGGGAACCCGCCCATCGGCACTTGCACGATATGTGTCGGAAAGAAAGAGATTGGTTGGCAGTCACACTTCGGGGTTGTGCGTGCCCTGGAGAATCAGAATTTCTACCGGGGGGAGTGATCCATGGCAAACCGTATTTACTTCGACCACTCCGCCACGACTCCGCTCGACCCCCGGGTCGTTGCCGCCGTGGAATTGCCCCAGGGTGCGGTTTTTGGCAATCCGTCGAGCCTGCACTCGGAAGGACGCCAGGCCCGCGGCTTGGTGGAGGAGGCAAGAGCCAACCTAGCTGCGCTCATCGGCGCTGCATCGTCGGAGATTGTTTTCACTGCGAGCGGAACCGAGGCCGACAACCTCGCCTTGCTCGGAGTGTTCCGCTCTATCGAGAAGCCTGGGCACATGATTACAAGCTCCATCGAACACCCAGCCGTAATGGAGACTTGCCGGTTTCTTGAACAAGGCGGGGTCCAGGTCACCTATCTTCCCGTCGATCAGTACGGCATGGTGGACCCCGGCGACGTGGCCCGCGCTCTGCGCCCCGACACCCGGCTTGTATCGGTGATGGCGGCGAATAACGTCGTGGGGACTCTTCAACCCATTGCCGAGCTCGCGCGCATCACCAAAGAGCACGGGGCCCTGTTCCACACAGACGCTGTGCAATCTGCCGGCAAGGTCCCCCTCGACGTCAGCCAAGTGCCAGTGGACATGGTGTCTATGTCGGCGCACAAGCTGCACGGTCCGAAGGGAATCGGTGCGCTTTATGTTCGCAGCAGGGTCGCTCTGCAGCCGGTGATATTCGGCGGAGGTCAGGAGCGTGGACTCCGTTCCGCAACCGAGAATGTCGCCGCCATCGTGGGATTCGGCGTTGCTGCCCGGCTTGCTGCAGCAGAGATGGCCGATGAGGCAGTGCGGCTGGTGAGGTTACGCGAACGTCTTTTGGATGGCTTGCGCGCAGTCCTTCCCCAGACCTACTTGATAGGCCATCCCTTCAAGCGGCTTCCCGGACATCTGTGCCTGGGCTTTTCCGGGCGCGAGGGCGAAGCCATCAAGCTGCTCCTGAGTCT
Source organism: uncultured Acidobacteriaceae bacterium (assembly GCA_964407245.1). Classification (GTDB taxonomy): domain Bacteria; phylum Acidobacteriota; class Terriglobia; order Terriglobales; family Acidobacteriaceae; genus Sulfotelmatobacter. Next base: position 11,540 of record CAYOUY010000199.1, on the reverse strand, counting down.
GGACGAGGCCGGGGTTGCCGTTTCGACGGGCAGCGCCTGCAGCGCCCACCATGCCTCCGAGCCCTCGCACGTGCTTGTAGCCATGGGCTTTGATTCCATCCGGGCAAGGGGCGCTCTTCGCGTCACTCTTGGAAGATTCAATACAGAAGAAGAAGTCGATCGCTTCCTTCAGATCGTGCCACAAGCCGTCGAATCGCTTAGGCCCGTGGCCAGTTACGCCAGCTTCGCGTCACAAGGAGAAAGGCAATGCCAGAAGTCACAAAAGTAGAACTGCCCGGCTTGGACTGCGGTCTTTGCGGATTCAAGCACTGTGAAGAGCTCGAACGCGAATTGGTTCTGCGGCCGGAGCTTCTTAAACGGTGTATTCACATCTCGGAGGACACTCTGGACGCGCGCCTACAGAGCGCACCTCCAGTTCCCAGTGCACCTTCTGCCAGCGCACTTCCCTCCGTTGCGCGCTCCGCAACCCGTCCTCCCTCTTCTTCCAGACTGGCGCCCTTTGTCGACACGCTGGGACGGGACTTTGATTTTTACCTTGAACACTTTCCTGAGGATCCTGGTCCGCGGGAAATCATTCTTCCCCATAACCCGATGATCACGCGCGAGCTTCCCGTCAAGAAAGGGGACATTTTGATCGGGAGGCCGCTCGGCATGTCTTGCGGCTGTCCCATCACACACTGCGGCGTTGCGATGGAAGTGGATCAAAGGACCGGTGTAATCGTGTGGTGCGTGACGGGTCCGCTCGCCCCGCGCTCGCAGGGTTACAAGGATCTGGGCTACTACATCGCGGAAGGTTACGAAGGCCTGATCAAAGAAGCCAAGACTGACATCAAGATTGGCTGCCGCTACTATTTCCAGCCGCGCATGTGCATGCTGCAGTGGCGTCACTCCGGGCTGGTGAACTTCATCAACCGCACGCCAGCCGGCATTCAGGTGCGGCTCGAAGGACTCTGGATCGGCTGAATTCCCATTGCGACCTCTCGCCGCCATTCAATCTCGCGAGGGTTCAGTGGCTGTGATGGTGGTGCTCTTCCTCGCTCAGCGGCATCACGCAGCCGTGCGCCACTTCGCACTCCACGTGCTCGAACTGAATCGTGGTGTGGTCAATGCGGAAGCCGTGGTGCAGGCATTCCTTCACGTCGCGCAGAATGCGCTCGCTGACCGAGGGAGGAATGTCGGCAATCGAGATATGGCACGACAGCGCGTGGGTCTCCGATCCGATGCTCCAGACATGCAGGTCGTGAACGTCATTGACTCCCTCGACCGCGCGAATCGCCGTCTCGATCTTTTCGAGCTTCATTCCGCGTGGCGTGCCCTCGAGCAGAATGTTCAGCGTCTCGCGCACGATGCCGAAGCCAGACCAGAGGATCAGCGCGCCGATCCCGACCGATAGCGCCGAGTCGATCCAGTAATTCCCCGTGACCAGAATCGCCCAGCCGCCGGCAATCACGGCCGCCGTCGAAAGCGTGTCACCCACTTCGTGCAGCAGCGCACTGCGGATATTCACGTCGCCCCCGGTGCGATACAGCAGCAGGGCAATCACTCCATTCATCACCACGCCCGCAGCGGCCACCCACATCATCACGCTGGCCTGCACGTGCTCGGGATGCTGAATGCGCCGCACCGCCTCGTAGAAGATGAAAAACGAAACCGCCACCAGTGAAGTCGCATTCACCAGAGCCGCCAGCACACCGGCGCGGTGATAGCCGTAGGTTTTGGTCGAACTTGCCGGACGAGACTGGAAATACACCGCAACCAGAGACAGTAGAAGCGCGAGAAAGTCGGACAGATTGTGTCCTGCCTCGGAAAGCAGGGCCAACGAGTGGGCCCGAATTCCGGCCACGACCAGCAGGACGATATAGCCCAGGGTCACGGCCAGCGAGATCTTCAAAACCCGCGTGGGACCGCCCGCGCCATGGCTGTGCACATGCATCCTGTTCAGTTTACGGGGCGGCCAGCTGGGCTTCAAGCCAACCTGTGGGCCAGCAACGCCGGACTGGCGCGGAGCACGACAGGCTCAGCAGGGATTCAAGTTGTGCCCCGCTGCGCCAATGGTTTTCCGGACTCGACTCGCACGAGATGGGACCGGCACAAGATCGTCCCTATGGAAAGTCATTGGTTCGCCTAACGGCCCCCCGGATGCAAGTCGTCGAGAGATCGACCGGCTATGGACGAGATTGTTAAGGAATTCCTAATCGAGAGCGGTGAAAACCTGGACCGCCTGGACCAGGAATTGGTGCAGCTCGAGACCGACCCCCGCTCAAAAGAGTTGCTGGCCTCGATCTTCCGCACCATTCACACCATCAAGGGAAGCGCCGGGTTTCTGGGATTCACGCATCTGGAGAAAGTGGCGCACGTGGGAGAGAATTTGCTCGCCCGCCTGCGGGATGAAAAGCTGCTGCTGAACACCGAGGTGACCAGCGGATTGCTGGCGATGGTCGACGCGGTGCGCCGCATGCTGTCGGAAATTCAGTCCACGGAAAAGGACGGAGACAACGATTATCCGGAACTGCTCGAAACTCTGAAGCAACTGCAGAGTCAAACACGACGCAGCAAGTGAGCACGAACCTGCACAGCGTCGCCACCGGTGCCCCTGGATCAGATTGACGCGCAGATCGTGCGCGCTGCGACTGCGCCGGCTGCTGCCAGCGCCCGGCCGTAATCCTCTCTTTGGATTTCCCGTATTCCTGCCGTGCACCGAGATCAGTTCCGGTTCATTTGCTTGCTCAGGCTGTCGAGGTAGCGGGTGTTGTAGAAGGTAGTTGTCTTTTGCACGAATTCAAGAATCTTCAGCATCCGTTCACGGCCCTCGCGGTTCATCTCGGGGAACTGCACCGCGATGCCGGAGCCGGGATCGAGCCGTGCCACTACGCCTTCGGCGCTCAGACTGCCGTCGTCGATGGAGAATCCCAGTTTGATCTTGCTGCCCGGACCAAGAATGGTGCTGGTTTCCACGTAGCAGCCGCCGAGGCTGATATCAGTCAAATTCGCAAACTGCGGCGCGCCTCCCGCCTCCGTCTGCAACTCGATCGTCACACGGCACTTCATCCTGGGATGCAGACGCCGGTCTTTGTACGAAAGCTGCTTCTGCTTTTCGAGATACATCCGGCGGTCGGCTTCCGTGAGCAACTGCTCAGCATCTTTGCCGTCTTCAGGATAGACTGCGCGCCCCACGCTGAGCGACAGGATGTCCTCTCCGCAAACCTCGACGCCGGCCTGCTTGGCCAGCGCGCGCAGTTGTCCAGCTCTTTTGCCCGCTGCATCGGCCGCAAGCCCGGGCGCGATCACTACGAATTCGTCGCCGCCCATGCGCGCCACGTAGTCGTATTCGCGGCAGCTTTCTTTGAGCGCCTGGGCAAAGAGACGCAACACGCGGTTGCCTTCCAAGTGCCCGAAGCGGTCGTTGATCTGTTTGAATCCGTCCATGTCCGAAACCATGACGGTCAAAGACGTGTTGTCGCGCTTGCAACGTGCCAGCTCGCGATCAAGCTGCAAGAACAGCGAGCGGGCATTGGGCAGGCCGGTCAGGTAGTCGGTGGTCGCCGAGTTTTCCGCCTGCTGATACTTGAGCGCATTCTCGATGGCCAGAGCCATTTTGCCGCTTACCGCCAGAAGCACGCGCAGGTGGTCGGAGGTGAACGAGTCGCGCTCGGCGCGATAGAGCGCCAGAACACCGATCACGCCCGCAACCCCCTCCAGCGGCACGGCCAGAGCAGAACGCAGCGAGCTGAACTTTGAAGGATCGTTCAGGTATCCCGGTTCCACCGAGGGATTGCCGTTGATGATGGGCTTGCGGTTCTGCGCCACCCAGCCCGAAAGCCCTTGCCCAACGGGAATGCGCAGAGACGAGAACAACCGGTAGTTGTCGCCATTCACATACTCGGGAACCAGTTCATCCTCACGCCTGATGTAAATGGCGATGGCGTCGTAAGGCACCATCGGTTTCAGCTTGACTGAGAACACCGACAACGTTTCGCCCAGGCTTAGCGAGGCTCCCAGATCCTGACTCAACTCAAACAGCGCCTGCGCTTCCTGGCGGGCGGCGGCGATTGACGACAGGAAGGTCGCTTCCCGTCCCGCGTAATCCCGCGCCGCCGTGTTCTCAAAGCCAGCCGCGGGCTCGCTGCCGCGCTCAATCTTGATGGCGGTCGAGAGCGGCGAGTTCGGATCCTCCGCCGACTTCGCAATCGCCAGCCGCTCTAGATACTGATAGCGATTCTGCAGAATCTCCACCACCTTCGGATCGAACGACTTGCCCGACTCCGCGGCCAGTTTCTGCATGACGTCGCGCAGCGGCAACGCGCGCCGGTACTGGCGATCGGAGGCCAGCGCATCGAGATAGTCCACCGCCGAGAGAATACGCGCGCCGATAGGAATCTCCGCGCCTTTCAGCCCCAACGGATATCCCGAGCCGTCCCACTTTTAGTGGTGGGCGCGCACGATCGGCACCACCGGATAGGGAAAGCGCACACGCTCCAGAATCTCCGCACCGACCAGCGTGTGAATCTTCATCTTCTCGAACTCTTCCGGCGTGAGCCGGCCAGGCTTCGAAATGATGTGTTCGGGCACGGCGAGCTTCCCGATGTCGTGCAGCAGCGCGGCAGCGTGCAACGCCTCGAGTTCGTCGCCTTTCATGCCCAGCTCTTTCGCGACTTCGATGGCATAGATGCGAACCCGCTGCAGGTGCTCGTGCGTGGTGTGATCTTTGGCTTCAATAGCCAGCGCCAGGGCCTCGATCGTCCGCAGGTGCAGGTTGGCCATTTCCTCGACGTGGCGCTTCTCATCTTCCAGCTTGCCGAGGTAGAGGCGATACGAGCGGTAGATCAGATATGCTGCAGGCACCAGGAGCAGTGAAGTTTCCCAGTTGAAATTCTCGTCGAACCAGGCAATCGCGCCGGCGATTCCCGCTCCCACCAGGTAGTAGGGGAACGACCAGAGATAGCAATCCACCAGAATTCGCCGCAGCGGCCGGCGCTCGGTAAGCGAGATAACGGTCGCAATCGATCCCGCGTTGGCAAAGAAGTAGACGCTGGAAGCGATGCCCAGCAGAATCGGGCGGCTGTCGAGCAGCTGGTTGGCCAGCGGATTGTGATATATCCCGTAAGCCAGCGCGGTCGAGATCGCGCCGGCGCAGATGTTAAACGTGACCTGAATTGCCTTCGGACGCTCTGGATACAGGCACTGCGCCAGCATCGCGACCGAACCCAGAATCAGGGTCTCGGTGAAACTCAGCTCCAGCACACCGACCAGAATGAACAGGAAATTCACCGACAGTGTACCGGTGATGCCCGGCAGCGTCACCTTCAGCCGCGAAGCCAGGATCGCGATGCCCATGTAGCAGATGAACTCGGCGATATTCTTGCTGCTTTGGTGAATTCCCCCGTAAAGGAGTGTGCCCAGTCCTGCAATAACGACCGAACTGATGAACACTTTGCCGGACCAGGGCAAGCCTCTCCACGAGTGCGAGTGCTCGGGCAGACGTATAGCGGTACCGGTTGCACCAGTCATGAGAACAAAAACACCACGGCCCCGGGGGACGGACCGCAAGGGTTCAGAATAGCAATTAAGGCATTTAGAAACAGCAACTTGGAAGGATTCGAAGAAACTTCGGTAACTTGCCACGGCGGCAAAAGTATTATGCGGAGGCTGGCCTGGAGGCCATGGCCATGGCCCGAATCCTGATTAACTCTTTGCAGCGTCGGGGCTTAATGGTGCGGCAAGGTCCGGGCCCAGGATGGAGAACGGGATGGCGAGACTGCTAGACCGAGTACGCCACATCCTCGCCGCTCGCCGCCTGATCTCCGTTTCGGGAAACCGCCGCCTCCCCGGACGAGGACTTCCCACGCCGCATGGCCACGATTCCAGTTCGTACCATTTCCAAAACTCCATACGGACGCAGCACCTCGAGCAGGCCGTCGATCTTGTCTTCGGCTCCGGTGATCTCGATAGTGAGCGACTCGGGAGCGACGTCCACGACGCGAGCCCGAAACACGCTGGCCAGTTCGAGCACGTGCGAGCGCGCCTCATGCGTGGCAGCGACTTTGATCATCGCCAGGTCGCGCACAATCGACGGCTGGTTCGTGATGTTTTCCACCAGCAGCACATTCACCAGTTTGTAGAGATTCGCTTCGATCCGCCGGGCCTGGTCGCGGTCGGCATCGACCGTGATCGTCATGCGCGAGACTTCCGGTTTCTCCGTCCGCCCGACGGTGAGCGAATCGATGTTGAAGGCGCGCCGGCGAAATAGCGACGCCACTCGCGTCAGCACGCCGGGTTTATTTTCCACGTACACCACAAATGTATTCAGCATATTTGTCTCTGCTCTTTTCCCGCGCCGCTCTGCCGATTCGTCATTACTCGTCTTCCGCCGTTTCCACGATCTTGCTCGGCCGCCGGATCATCTCATGCAACGCCGCTCCCGCCGCGACCATGGGATACACCGAATCTTCCTGCTCGACGCGGAAATTCATCAGCACCGGGCCGTCGTGCTCTCGTGCAGCCCGCACCGACGGCACCACCTGCGCGCGTTCCGTGATGGTCACGCTCCGAATGCCATATGCCTCGCCGAGTTTGGCGAAATCCGGATTCAGCAGCGGCGTGGCCGCGTAGTTTCGGTCATAGAAGAATTCCTGCCACTGCCGTACCATGCCGAGATATCCGTTGTTGATGATGGCAATGTGCACCTTCAGATTCTCCTGCACGATCGTCGCAAGCTCCGCCATCGTCATCTGAAAACCGCCGTCGCCCACGACAACCCAGACTTCCGCTTCGGGTCGCGCCACTTTCGCGCCGATTGCCGCGGGCAGGGCAAATCCCATCGTGCCCAACCCTCCCGAGGTGATCAGGCTGCGCGCCTTCTCGTGCTTGTAGTACTGCGCTTCCCACATCTGGTGCTGGCCCACGTCGGTGACAACGACGGTGTCCCCGTCGCGCGTCTCCCGCCACAAGTCGTTGATCACGTGCGCGGCATAGAGATGGCCGCTGTCGGGAAGGTTCTGAATGTCGCGTACCGCAGAATCGCCTTTCAGCTTGTCAATGAAGTCGAGCCATTCACTGCGGTTAATCGACTCCACTTTCGGCATCAATTCGTTCAGCACCTCGCGCAGATCTCCGACCAGGGCCACATCCACCTTGACGTTCTTGTTGATCTCCGCGGGATCGATCTCGACATGAATCTTCTTCGCATTGGGCGCGTAGGTTTTCAGGTTGCCGGTCACGCGGTCGTCAAAGCGCATGCCGAAGGCCAGAAGCAAATCGGCTTCCTGGATGGTGTGGTTCACCCAGGCCTCGCCGTGCATGCCCATCATGCCCAGGTTGAGAGGATGCGCCGCCGGAAACGCGCCAATCCCCAAGAGCGTCATCGCCACGGGAATCCCGGTGCGTTCGGCGAATTCGCGGACTTCGTTCATCGCTCCGGAAATCACAATGCCGTGTCCCGCAAGAATCACCGGCCGCTTGGCGTTGTGAATCAGTTCGAGCGCCTGCTCGTACTCTTTCGGTGCGGGTGACAAATCCGGACGATATCCCGGCACTTGCGGCTTGGCCGCGTCCCAATCGAAGTCGCACGTCGTCTGCTGCGCGTCCTTCGTGATGTCCACCAACACCGGCCCCGGCCGCCCGGAGCGTGCCACGTAAAACGCTTCGCGAATCGTGCGTGCAACCTCGCTGGCATGCGTGACCAGGTAATTGTGCTTCGTGATGGGCAGCGTCACACCGGTGATGTCCGTCTCCTGAAACGCATCCGACCCGATCAACTTGCTGCCCACCTGGCCCGTGATGCACACGATCGGCGACGAATCGAGCATGGCGGTGGCAATGCCCGTGACCATGTTGGTGGCGCCCGGACCCGACGTGGCGACCGCGACTCCGACCTCTCCGCTGGCACGCGCGTAGCCGTCGGCCATGTGCGTCGCGCCCTGCTCATGGCGCACCAGCACGTGATGAATCTTGCTGTGCTTGAGCGCGTCGTATGCCGGCAGAATCGCTCCGCCTGGATAGCCGAAGACGTGCTTCACACCCTCACGTTCCAGACACTCCCACAGAATGCCCGCTCCTGTCATTTTTGTCGTTGCAGTGTCTTTGTTACTCATAGGGCCCTCTCATGCTTCTAAAGCAAAGCCATCGTCCGAGACAACTGTCGTCCTAAAAAACGAAACCCACCGGGCCAGCGTCTCTGGCGGGGCGGGATTTTCGGGAGCCTTTCGGATTTTTCTGTCTCTCAGCTCACCGGATCCCTCCACACCGGCACGGGTACCGTGACCCGTACGCCACAGGTTCTAAGGCTAATTCGGTGTAGATTCCGGTTCGTCATAGCTGCACTAACAGGTGCACAGATAGTACCTAAGCCCGGGACAAGCCGCAAGTGGAAAGTAAAGTGTAGTCGAAAATCGAAGGAAAGGGCGAAGCCGTATCTAGATCCGAACGACCCCGCGAGCGACATCCTCTTCGGCCTGGAGGGGAATACGGGGGGAATACGGGGACAGACGGAACATTCCCCCGTTTCGTGGCCGCAAGCAATTGGGGAATGTCCCGTCTGTCCCCGTATTCCCCGTATTCCGTATTTCCCCAAGAAGGAACGAAGCGACTTCAGATGCGAACGACGCCCTGCGTCACATCTTGCTCGACTCGCCCCACATTCTCCGGCTTGCCCAGATCGCGCCAGTAATATTCGTCGGCGCGGAACCCGAGAATTTTCTCTCTCTGGCCAGCCAATCGCAGATACGAAGAAATAATGGAAAACGCCCCCTGCTCCGTCATCTTCAAAAGAAACCGCGGAGAAATCGCATGCACACCGGAAAATGCCAGTGCATGCGTCTCGCGCGCCGACCGCGCCATCTCCGGCGCGCCATCACGCCAGGCGCGACGTCCGCAGAGCTGATCTTTCTCATCGAACAGCAGATATCGTGAAGTATCGCGATCCTGCACGGCGAGTGTAGCCAGCGCTTTTTCCTTGCGATGCCACTGCACCATGCGCACCAGGTCAATCGTGCTGATGACGTCAACATTGTGCAGAATGAACGGCTCTTCCGCGTCTCCCGAATTTTCCAGGAAGAACCACGCCGCTTTCTTCAGCCCCCCGCCGGTGTCGAGCAGAGTCTCTTCCCGCGAAATTTCGATCCGCATACCGAAGTTGTCGTTCTTCTTCAGATACTCGACCACCATGTCGGCACAGTGATGCACATTGACGATCACTTCACGAATCCCAAATGTACGCAGTCGAGAGAGAGTGATTTCGAGCAGTATACGTCCCGCCACTTCCACCAGAGCCTTGGGACGATCGTCGGTCAGCGGACGCAGCCGCGTGCCCAGGCCAGCGGCCAGAACCATGGCCTTCATCTTCCGGACCTTTGCGACGCCGACTTGTCGGCTTCCACGGTCTCCTGCGCCATCCGCTCCAGTTCGCGATGCCGCACCACAACCTCAACGCCGCCCCGCTCTCGCAGATGTTTCGCCAGTTGCTCCGCCAGATAGACCGACCGATGCTGACCTCCGGTGCACCCGAACGACACCATCAAGTGCTTGAAGCCGCGCCGCGCATAGTTGTTCACGCTCGAATCCACCAGCGACATCACGTTGGCCAGAAATTGGTGCACGCTCTCCTGCTGATTCAGGTAGTCGATGACCGGGGCGTCCTTGCCCGTCAGCGCCTTGAAACGCTCTTCCCGCCCGGGATTCGGCAGGCTGCGCCCATCGAATACGAATCCTCCGCCATTGCCGCTGTCATCCCTGGGCAAGCCGCGATGAAACGAAAAACTCAAGATCTGCACGACCAGATTGTCGGCCTCGGCGGCCAGTCCCTGCAGCTTCTCCGAGGCCAGCATGCTGTGAAACGCGTCCAGCAGCGTCGGCAGCGCGATCGGCAGCGTTACGTTGTGCTGCAGCCAGCGCAAATTTTTCAGCGCATACGGCACGCTCTGCAGGAAATGCGCCTTGCGCTCGTAGAATCCGCGGAATCCGTACGCTCCCAGCGCCTGCATGATGCGGATATAAACGTACGCGTAGTAGTACCGCATGAACGCATCGCGCTTCACATCAACGAATCCCGCCAACACGTCGAGATAGTGATCAAGCAACTGCTGGCGCAGTTCCGGCGGTAGGTCGGCCTTGGCGTCGTATAGCAGAGACGCAATGTCGTACTGTAGCGCGCCTTTGCGTCCGCCCTGGTAATCAAGAAAATACGGCTGCGGCGTTCCATGTCCCTCGTCCCGCAGCATGACGTTGCGCGACTGGAAATCGCGATACAAGAAGTAGTCATGGTCCGCGCTCAGAAGGAATTCCGTCAGGCTGCTGAAGTCGTCTTCGAGCGCCTGCTCGTTGAACGAGATGCCCGCCAGCCGAAGAAAGTAATACTTGAAGTAGTTCAGGTCCCACGCGATCGACTGCCGGTCGAAACTTCCCCGCGGATAGCACACTTTGTAGTTTAGGTCGCGGCCGGCTTCAATCTGAAAACGCGGCAGCACGGCTACAACCCGCCGATAGGCCTCCACGGCGACGGGAGACACGCTGCTGCCCGTTCGATTCTCGGAAAGAAACTCGAATAGCGACGTGTCGCCGAGATCCTCTTCGAGATAAGCCCCGTGATCCAGGTCTTCGGCATAAATCTCAGGAACAGGCAGGCCACGCCTGTGAAAGTGCCGCGTAAATTCGAGAAACGCGGCATTCTCTTCACGCACGTCGTACAAAATCCCAATCGCCGTGACCTTTGCTGCGCCCAGCCGGATGATCTTGCGCCCCGAGCCGCCGAGTTGCCCTTGCAATGGCTGCACCCGTTCCACGGGCACGCGAAAATGCTGCTCGAAGAGAGTCTTGAGAACGTCCATGAATTGGGTTTCTGTGGCTCCGGACCCCACAAAGATAACACCGGAAAGCCAATCGAAAGGTGACGAAGTCCACGCGAAGGTAACGAGTGATTTCCGAGTTGGTGGCGGCGGTTGGACTCGAACTTGAGGCGCTTACGCGGCGTCCGAGCCGCGTGCCGAAATCCTGAGCGGAGCGAAGGACCCCGCGGTGCTGCCATTACACCACGGGCCCACGTCCAAAAGCATAGATCGCAGCAATCCCGAAATGCGGTTGTGCGTCGTGATTTTCGCGGCGCGGCGTTTCGTTTCGGGAAGCGTGAAGGGCTAAAGTCTAAATTCTTGGCGGCTTAAATGCGGCGCGGTCGCTGCGCGAGCCATGGCTGAAGCCATGGCCTACCAAGCCGCGCCATCTCAGAGCTGTTCCACAGTCGTGAACCAGTCTCAGCTAGTGCGGCGCGACATCAGACGACGAATGCAGATATCGGCCAGCGAACTTCAGGAAGGTCGGCCAGTTGGGGCCGGTTGTATGGCCACCGCTGTGCTGCCGGAAGGCGATGTCGCCGTCGATGAGAGCCGTTTCCATGGGCGGGAGTTCGGTCGTCCCCAGATCCTTTTTGCCGAGCAGCTTGTACACCGGGCCGGCACCGACTGCGCCCAGGAACATGCCTTTCGCGTCCACCCAGCCGCCTTCGACCTGCTGCGAACCGCTGCTGACGAATACGGGCCGCGGAGCGCACAGAG
>CAYOUY010000198.1:0-26377 GCA_964407245.1 uncultured Acidobacteriaceae bacterium | reverse complement strand
ACAGTGGTTTCAAACCCCACCATGCCGCGCACGTACAGATCCTGAAGATAAGCGAAAGTAGTTACGTGACCCGGTACGACCTCGTGGCTGATGAGTTGTTCGAACTCCGGAACGGAAATCTGCAGCGAGGCATTGATCTCGTAAGTGGCCTCGTATTTCGGCTTCCCGTCCGGCGTGCGGGCGCGTCCAATGTAGTTCATGGAACCGGAGAACCAGGCGTCTTTGATCGGGAGAAAGTCGATATTGGCACGCGGAACACGGGCCAGCTCCCGCGGAAGATGAGGTAATAGGTTCACTTCACTGAGCCGGTCGAAGTGGGCGATCACTGCCGTACTCAGAGCGCGCACCGAAGCCATGGGGACCATCCGATCACGGCGCCAGGCGTCCACTGCGCCGAGAATTCCGCCCGAGCCGGACGGCGAATAGCCCGCTCGGCCCAACAACTCTTCAACCCGCTTGCGTTTCGCTTCGGGCTGGGACGGCTCCGGCGCATGGCCCGTGGAAGCTTTCACGCTTCGTTCATAGGGCACAGGATCGCCTTTGCCAAGAATCTCCATGGCCAAATCCCACATGGTTTCCAGGCAAACGGCCAAGCCTGACAGATAGTCACCGCGCAGTCCGCCGATCTTCGAGCCTTCCCGGCGAACGCCGTCAATGGCGGCTGGAGGATTCACCTTCGCCAGGTAATCATCCAGCGCAGCGCGGTCAACACTCTTGCCGGCGACGCCGCCCGATTCCCGGATGCGAGCTGCGGCGGGCAGCGTGTATGCAGGAGGCAAGGGCTCATCCGAAAACCAGGAATCGGCGATGAAGCGGCCGGTTCCGGAGGGGCACATCACATCACCGCCCCAGAGAGTGTCGATCGCAAGAATTGCATCCGCAGCAAACTTCCCTGCCTTGTCCATCACGCCTCCTTTTCTTTTTTCAGCGAAGTGAACCAGACGTACAGGCACAAGCCAACAAAAAACAATGCGGAAATAGACTGCGACAGCGGGATATTGCCGTAAAACGGCGTCTGAATCCACTCTTCTTTGAAGTGCGGCAGCACACGCAGGGCCGCTCCAATCACACCGCCGAGTGCGCCCCCGGCCATCAGGCCGCCCGCAATGATGATACCTCGCTCGCGGATTGTCTTCCCACGCTCGCCGCCGGTCTTTTCAGCGCGCTTGTTCACCAGGTGCGAGAGGAATCCTCCGGCCAGGATGGGCGTGGTCAACTGCAGCGGCAAATAGATTCCGAGCGCGAAGACCATCGAGGAAAGGCCAAGCATCTCCAACACGACCGTCACCATGGCGCCAAGACCGAACAATATATAAGGAGCCGGCTGGCCGCTCATGAATCCCGAGACAACGGCTTTCAGCGCAGATGCCTGCGGGGCGACCAGGACCTGCCTCGGGTCGCCGGGCATTGCCTCTCCGAACTGGAATGCCTTGGCCAGCAGGATGATAGTGAAGCCTGCGGTGATGGCCGACGCGACGACCGCGATGAACTTCACCTTCTCTTGCGCCGCCGGAGTGGAACCGATCCAGTAGCCAGCCTTCAGGTCGGTGATGAATTGTCCTGACGAGCACAAGGCAACGCAAACCATGCCGGCAAGGGCCATCACGAAGAACATGCCGGTGGCGCCGGAGAGGCCGAACTTCAGCAGCACGACCGCAGAAACGATCACGGTGAGCAAGGTCATGCCGCTGGCTGGGTTATTGGCGGTGGTGGCAATGGCGTTGGCAGCTACGGTGGTGAAGAAGAATGCGAACAACAGCGTCAGTGCCAGGCCTAATCCAACCACAGTCCAAGAAACATGAAGCTGTCCAAAGAAGGCAGCCACTGCAATCGCGCCCAAGACAACTCCGAGCAGGATAGTGATGATGGGGATGTCGCGGTCCGTGCGTTCCATGTGCGGTGCTTCACCGTGGCGGAAGGCGTGCAGCGCGATGCCAAACGATCCTGCAACCACGCGCAGGGATTTCAGGATTCCGACCAGCCCAGCGCTGGCGATGGCACCCACACCGATAAAGCGCACATAGTTGCGGTAAATATCCGCAGCCGCCATGTGTGAAATGGGGATGGCGGCGGGATACACGGTGACCTCGCCCAGGTGGCTGCCAACAAACCAGATCATCGGCACCAGCACGAAGTTCACCAGCACGCCGCCCGCACAGAAGATCATGGCGACGCGCAGGCCCATCACATATCCGAGACCGAGAATGAAGCTGACCGCATCGAAATTGAAGACCATGCGGCCGCGTTCGGCGAGTGACCGCATTACAGGCAGAAACTGAAAGTTCAGGTATTCCCTCCAGACATGAAAGGTGGTGACAAAGAAATCGTAGATCGCCGCGACAACGGTGGCCTGAAGCAGAAGCTTGGCTTGCGAGCCGCCCTTTTCACCTGTCACCAGGACTTCGGTGATGGCCGTGGCCTCCGGGAACGGAAACTTGCCGTGCATCTCGCGCACAAAGTAGCGCCGCAGTGGAATGAGGAAGAGGATGCCAAGGCACCCGCCGGCCAGGCAGATGAAAATGGTCTGCACGGGATGCGGCTCGAGGTGGAGAGCATAAAGAGCCGGCACAGTGAAGACCGCGCCCGCTACTACGGCGGCGGAGGCGCCGCCCATGCCCGTGATGATCACGTTTTCCAGCAGGGAGGAGCGACGCTGGTACATGCGCGCTAGCCCGATCGCGAGGATGGAGATGGGAATCGCCGCCTCCATTCCCTGGCCGACCTTGAGAGTGGAATAGGCCGACGCCACCGTAAAGATCACGCAAAACAGCACGCCCCAAAGGATTGCGCGCCAGGTGATTTCTGGTAATTGAGCGGAAGGCGGAACGATGGGCAGATATAGTTCGCCATCGTGCAGCGGCTTGTACGCATTTTCGGGAAGAGTTTTGGTGTCGATCAGTTGGGCTGGCATTTGATGGTCCCTCGTGCCAAGTGGACCATTGCCGACGACGCCGAGCAATGACGCGGATCACAATCTTCAGATCGCTAGTCCAGGGAGCCAGGACGCCAGTGGCCAATCCCCCGGAGCAGCCGCCTAAAAGCCAGGTCGAATACAACTTTAATCTTGAGAAATTCCCCGGCCTTGGTGACCGACGCCTGGTTCATGGCAAAGAAGCCGAGCACTTCCACGGTGAGCTCGGAGAACAAAGGGCGTGAATTTGGACAGCGTCAGACGGTCACTTCGTAAGGGCCATCGCCAAGTTCTTCCGGACTAGCCTGCGCAACCTCATTTTGTATTTCCGGCGACGGGAGTAAGGCCAACTTTTCCAATGTCGAACTGACAACCTCGAACGTCTTGACGTAGGGAACTCCGCCCAGCACTGCCTCCAGAATCTTCAATGCCGCGGGGTACGCGCTGGAGAAGTGAGCTTGTGCGTCACCCTCGTGGCTCCAGAAACTAAGGACTTGGACTTCATCGCCGTCGGGGGCAGCCAGCGTGATTAAGTCCAGAAAACCGTTCTGCATTCTCAGCCAAGGAAGGACTTCAAACTCCATAAGATTCACAAATTGTTTCAATGAATTCGATTTAAGACGAACCGAGACTTTACGGGCAAACATCGTCATCCTCCTGTGTGAAGCTGGCGTCAGCAGCCACGGCGAACCTGCTAATGTACAGTCCGCACCAGTTCTTGCCAGGGTGGTGCCGCGCAAGCATCGGCTGGCCTGGATTGTTCCCCCACAATTCAGGTGCTATGCCCGCGCGGCCCTCCTCCCATTTCAGTCGGCAGCGGCGCTGACTGAGACCGGAAGCCACCATGCCTCACACTCCGTGCACCGTTGAGGTTGTTTAATCACACGCGGGCTTAGGGTTTTTTCCTTTTTTTCATTCTGGTTTTTCATGTAGATGGCTACTTCCCGTCCGTTTGAAAACACCCACAAAGCTGCTCGAAACGCTGCGCCACTATCCGCAAACCCGCACATCTGCCGCAAGGCACTGGAGGTGAAATGTAGATAAGCTAGAGGTAAGCTGCTAACCCACTGAAAATAAGAATAGTTATTGGGAATCACGGGGTGGCCGAGTGGTGGTAAAATCCCGAAACCACAACCATGGTAGACGGGGAGCCATGGAAACTCCGCATAATTTTCGTTTTGGCCCGTTCGCAGTGGACACAGAAGCTCGAGAATTGTCCAGGCACGGGACACGAATCAAGCTGCGCGGCCAACCCTATCTGATTTTGGAAGTCCTGCTGGCGCGCGCGGGCAAGGTGGTTACTCGGGAAGAAATCCGGGAACGGCTTTGGCCTGCGGACACTTTCGTCGATTTCGAACACGGGCTCAACACATCCGTCAAAAAGTTGCGAGACGCGCTGTGCGATTCGGCCGATGATCCACGCTATATTGAGACCGTTCCCCGTCTGGGATACCGCTTCATCGCTCCGCTCGAGATTGTCCGGGAAAAAATGAACTCCCTTACCCCGGCACCCAGCGCACAGGCTTCTGCAGCCAGCGCAGGCACGGCATCGGTCGCAGAAGCTCCTGCAGGTCGGCCCGCGAAGCTGTGGAGAATTACCGTTCCAGTCCTAGCCGTCGCTTTGGTGGTTGGCGGCCTTTACTACCGCTCCCATCGAAGCAAATCACTCACCGATAAAGATACGATCGTTCTTGCCGATTTCGACAACACTACCGGAGAGCATGTATTTGACGATACGCTGAAACAGGCGGTATCAGCCGATCTCGAACAATCACCGTTTCTCAATGTGTTGTCAGAACAGAGAGTCACTGGCACCCTTCGGCGAATGGGCCGATCTTCCAATGAAAAAATCAGCGATGCGGTTGCCATGGAGATTTGCTTGCGCACCGGAAGCAAGGCCGTGCTTGGGGGGGCAATAGCGAGTCTTGGGAGCCATTACGCCATCGCCCTGAAGGCTCTGAACTGTCAGACTGGAGATTCAATCGGGATCACTAAAGCCGAAGCCGCGGGACGTGAGAGGGTACTGCAGGCTCTTGATTCCGCTGTGACTTCTGTGCGAGCAAAACTTGGCGAATCGCGAATCTCAATTGAGAAATTCAACCATCCTCTTGAGGAGGTCACAACTTCTTCGCTGCCGGCGCTTCAGGCTTATACCGAAAGCATGAGAGTAGAGCTGGAGCATGGGGACCCTGAAGCGATCCCTCTGCTGAAGCGAGCTCTGGAATTGGATCCCAACTTTGCGCTTGCCTACGCCCGGCTGGGAGTCGCTTACAGCAATCTGGGGCAAGCCGGCTTGGCCATAGACAATCTGACCAGGGCATTCGAACTGCGGCAACGATCGAGCGAACACGAAAGCTTTTACATCTCCACCCAGTACTACACGTTCGTGACCGGACAGGTGGAAAAGGCGAACCAGGAGCTGCAGCTCTGCATACAAGAATACCCGCGCGACTCCCTCGCCCATCTTGATCTGGGGGACAACTACGCCTTGTTGGGACAATACCAACAAGCCGTAGTTGAAACTCGTGAGAGCCTCCGGCTTGAACCGAACAGCGTTCTGGCCTATGGCAATCTAGCACTCTTCAGCCTCGCTCTGAATCGCATGGAGGATGCCGAAACCGCTTTCCGAGAAGCCCTGTCGCACAATCTGGATGATCCTTATCTGCGCCAGAACCGGTATTTCCTGGCTTTTCTGAAGAACGATTTCGCGAGCATGCAGCAGCAGGTGAATTGGGCCACGGGCAAGCCTGGCGCAGAAGACCTGCTTCTTTCCGATGAGTCGCAGACTCAGGCTTATTACGGAGGGATGGAGAACGCGCGGGAGTTGACACGCCGGGCGGTCGACTCGGCAAAACGCAACGATGCAAAAGAAGCTGCCGCACTTTGGCAAGCCAACGAAGCACTATGGGAAGCGGAGTTCGGCAATACAGCCAAAGCTCGCGCAGCTGCAGCGACTGCCAGGTCAATGTCCCCAGGCCGCGATGTGCGTTTGCTTGTAGCCCTGGCGCTAGCCAGGTCCGGCGATGTCGCGCGTGCGCAACAGTTGGTGAACAAACTGGATGACGACTTTCCGCGCAGCACCATCTTGCAAGATTACTGGCTCCCTACGATCCGGGCTGAAATCGCGCTCAGCCGGAACAATGCGGCCCAGGCCATTGAATTGCTCGAGGCAGCCGCGCCCTACGAATTGGGCCTACCACCGCAATTCCAGGTTGGAACTCTGTATCCGGTCTATGTGCGCGGGCAGGCTTGTCTGCGCGCGAGGCAAGGAGAAAAGGCGGTAGAGGAATTTCAAAAGATCCTCGACAATCAGGGTATTTTGCTGAACTCGCCTCTGGGGGCGTTAGCCAGGCTGCAACTGGGGCGAAGCTATCTGGCGATAGGCGACAAGGAAAAGGCGCGAAACCTTTATCAGGGTTTCCTCACGCTCTGGAAAGACGCCGACCGGGACCTCCCCATCCTGAAGCAAGCCAAAGCCGAGTACGCGAAGCTGCAATAAATTAAGGGAGCGGCGATCCTCAATCGAAGCCCTACCTGTCACAGGCCCGGGAGGGGTTAGTCCCGGACTACTCCTGTCGGTTTTTTCCACTGAAATGCGTTAATAATGCGTTAATAAAGCTGATCAAGAATCCTTTGCTGGCGTATACTCCTCCGCCAAGCACTACGTGAGCTATCTATGTGGGGCAAGGGCTCATGTTTACCGTTGGCGCTACTTTGCGCAGGTACGCTACTGGCCGGCTGCCTAATGGCGGAAGCTCAGAGCGTAACTGTTTCGCCCACCAGTCTCTCTTTTGGTAATCAAGCGGAAGGAACTACCAGTACTGCCAAGACCGTGACCCTGAAGAACGGTCTTTCTTCTGCCATAACCATCGCCAGTATTTCAAGCAGCTTATCCGATTTTGCGCCTACGGATCATTGTCCCGTAAGTCCCGCCACGCTGGCAGCCGGCGGAACTTGCACCATTTCCGTGACCTTTACGCCCAGCGCAACTGGATCCCGCACAGGTACGCTGACGATTTCCGAGGTTGGAATTTCGAAGCCGCAGACGGTGTCCCTTAGCGGCACTGGAACAGCGCCCATTCTCGTCTCCATCGCGGTCACGCCGGCCACAGCGTCGGTCGTGGCAGGCAACACCCAGCAGTTCACGGCGATGGGGACGTATAGCAACGGGAGCCAGCAGACTCTCACCGCGACCTGGACTTCTTCAGCGACGTCAGTGGCGACTGTGAAGAGCGCCACGGGCTTAGCCACAGGAGTGGCGCAAGGCACGGCCACAATCACCGCGACTTCAGGGAAGATCACGGGTTCGGCCACGCTGACGGTCACACCGCCTGTTCTGACATCGATTGCGGTGACGCCGACTACGGCGTCGGTCGCTGCCGGAAACACTGAGCAATACACTGCCACGGGAACCTACAGCAACGGCAGCAAGCAGAATTTGACCAGCAGCGTGCAGTGGGCTTCGTCGTCGACTGCGGTCGCGACGGTGAATAGCGCGGGCCTAGCGACTGGCGTGGCACAGGGAAAGGCAACGATCAGCGCAACCTCGGGCACCATCGTCGGCACGGCTTCATTGACGGTCACAGCGGCGGTGCTGACTTCGATTGCCGTGACGCCTTCGACGCCCTCCATCGCGGCCGGCAATACACAGCAGTTTACGGCGACGGGAACTTACAGCAACGGTACGCAGAAGAAGCTCACCACCGCCACTTGGGCCTCTTCCGCGACCTCAGTGGCAACCATAAGTAGCACAGGTCTGGCCACTGGGGTGGCGCAAGGAACCGCCACGATCACAGCGACCTCAGGAACGATACAAGGTTCGGTCACGCTAACCGTGACTCCAGCCGTCCTGGAGTCTATCGCGGTCACGCCAGCCACAGCGTCAATCCCGGCTGGCAATACTCAACAATTCACCGCCACAGGAACATACAGTAATGGCAGCCAGCAGAACCTGACAAGCAGTGTGCAGTGGTCTTCGTTGGCAAGTGCCGTGGCAACGGTAAGCAGCGGTGGACTAGCCACAGGCGTGGCGCAGGGAGCGGCTACGATCATTGCAACTTCAGGTTCGATCACTGGTTCGGCGGCTCTGACCGTTACCGCCCCGGTTTTGACGTCGTTGGCGGTAACTCCGGTGAATGCTTCGTTTGCCCTGGGCACGACGCAGCAGATGACGGCGACGGGGACCTACAGCGATGGCAGCACGCTGAATCTGACCAATACCGTTACTTGGAGCACGGGGAACGGTGCTATTGCCTCGGTCAATGGGCAAGGGTTGGTGAGCAGTGTGGCGGTGGGGAGCACGGGGGTGACGGCGACTTCGGGGGCGATCGTGGGGACGACGCAGGTGACGGTGACGCCGGCACAATTGGTATCGATTGCTGTGACGCCGGCGATTCCGACGATCGCGCTGGGACTGACGCAGCAGTTCACGGCGACGGGGACGTACACGGACGCGAGCCAGCAGAACATTACGGGGACGGTGGCGTGGAGCTCGGACACTCCTGCGGTGGCGACGATCGTCAGCGGAGAAGCGACGGCGGGGCTGGCGACCAGTGTAGGGCAAGGCACCGCCACGATCACGGCGAGCGTGGGGAGTGTGAGCGGATCGACGCAGTTGACGGTGACGGCGGCGGTGCTGGAGACGATCGCTGTAACGCCGGCCACGCTAGGCATCCCGCTGGGGACGACGCAGCAGTTCACGGCCACGGGGACGTTCAGTGACGGGAGCACGCAGAATCTGACCAGCACGGCCACATGGAGTTCGGACACGACGAGAGTGGCGACGATCAGCAACACGGCGGGGACGGTGGGGTTGGCGACCAGTGTGGGGCAGGGGACCGCAGGGATCACGGCCAGTGTGGGAGGGGTGAGCGGGACGACGGAGTTGACGGTGACGGCGGCGGCGCTGGTGTCGATCGCGGTGAGTCCTGGGACGGGGACGATCCCGCTGGGGGACACGCAACAATTTACGGCATTGGGAACGTATACGGACGGCAACCAGCAGGATGTGACGCAGACGGGGCACTGGAGTTCGACGAATGGTGGGGCGGCGACGATCAGCAACACGCAGGGGACGAACGGGCTGGCGACGAGTGTGGCGGTGGGCTCGACGACGGTCGGAATCAGCTTGACTGGGGTGAATGCGACGGCGACGCTGGCGGTGAATCCGGCGGCGCTGGTATCAATTGCAATCTCTCCCACTGGCGCTTCGATTCCGCTTGGCACTAGTCAGCAGTTCACGGCGACGGGGACATACACCGACAACAGCACGCAAGATTTGACGTCGGTGGTGACGTGGAGCACGTCGGCGGCGACGGTGGCGATCATCAGCAACGGCGTGGGCAGTTACGGATTGCTCACCAGTGCGGGGCAGGGGACGACGACGGTCACGGCCACACTCGGCTCCGTGTCCTCCTCGACCAACCTCACCGTGGCCGGCCCGGCGCTCGTGTCAATCACGATCGCGCCCGCGGGATCGTCCATACCGCTCGGCACCAGTCAGCAGTTCAACGCGACCGGAACTTACACCGATGGCAGCACGCAGAACCTGACCGCTTCCGCTGCCTGGGCTTCTGATTCCCCGGCGGTCGCTCCCGTGACTGCAGGGCTAGTGAATGGCACTGCGATGGGAACGGCCAACATCAGCGCCACATCGGGAACAGTCACAAGCTCGGTCAGCGTAGCTGTGACTGCGCCTCTGCTCTTGTCCATTTCTGTCACTCCCGCCACAGCTTCGGTTCCTGCCGGAGAGAGCCAACTGTTCACGGCGACTGGAACTTACAGCAACGGCAGCACCCAGAATTTGACCAGCAGCGTTGCCTGGACATCCTCGTCCAGCTCCGTGTCCACAATAAGCAGTGCGGGACTCGCCACCGCTGTGACTCAAGGAGCGGTCACGATCACGGCGACGCTGGGAACAATCAGTGGATCAGGAACCCTGACGGTGACGGCCGCGGTGTTAACTTCAATTTCTATCACTCCGGCCGGGGCTTCGGTTCCTGCGGGCGAGAGCCAGCAGTTCACGGCGACTGGAACCTACAGCAACGGCAGCACCCAGAATTTGACCAGCAGCGCTGCCTGGACATCCTCGTCCAGCTCCGTGTCCACGATAAGCAGCGCGGGACTCGCCACCGCTGTGACTCAAGGAGCGGTCACGATCACGGCGACGCTGGGAACAATCAGCGGATCAGCAACCCTGACGGTGACGGCCGCGGTGCTAACTTCGATTTCTGTCACTCCGGCCACAGCCTCGGTTCCTGCCGGAGAGAGCCAGCTGTTCGCGGCCGTGGGGACGTACAGCGACGGCAGCCAGCAGAACCTGACCAGCACGGTGAACTGGAGCACGTCGTTGGCGACGGTGGCCACGATTGGTTCGGGCGGGTCGGCCACGGGAGTCGGAATCGGCACGGCCGGGATCACGGCCACATTGGGATCGGTTACGAGTGCTGCGGCCACACTGAGCGTGGGACAACCGGTGCTGGTGTCGATGGCGGTGACGCCGGGGAATGCTTCGTTTGCCCTGGGGACGACGCAGCAGATGACGGCGACAGGCACCTATAGCGACGGCAGCACTCTGAATCTGACCAATGCCGTCACTTGGGGCACCGGGAACGGAGCAATTGCTACGGCCAATGGGCAAGGGCTGGCGAGCAGTGTCGCGGTAGGCAGCACTGGTGTGACGGCGACGTCGGGAGCGATCAGCGGGTCTGCGAATCTGACGGTCACAGCGGCGGTGCTGGTATCGATCGCGGTGACGCCGGCGATTCCGACGATACCCCTGGGGACAACGCAGCAGTTCACGGCCACCGGCACGTACACGGACAACAGCCAGCAGAACATCACGGGGACGGTGCAGTGGAGTTCAGATACGCCCGCGGTGGTGACGATCAGCAATGCGGCCAATGCGCAAGGCCTGGCCAGTAGCGTGGGGCAAGGCACGGCCACGATCACGGCCGCGGCGGGAACGGTAACGGGGTCCACAACTCTAGCGGTCAGTTCGGCGGTCCTGGTTTCCCTGGCCATTACGCCGGCAACGCCTTCCCTGGCGCTGGGTACACAGCAGCAGTTCACGGCGACGGGGACCTTCACCGACGGCAGCACGCAGAACCTGACCAGCACCGTGACGTGGTCGTCGGACACGCCCTCGACGGCGACGATTAACAATGCTGGGATGGCCAGCAGTGCGGCGGCGGGGACGGCGAACATCAGTGCTGTCTCGGGGAGTGTCACTACTTCGACGCTGCTGACGGTGACGCCGGCGGTGCTGGTATCGATCGCGATCAATCCGCCGACGGCGACGATACCGCTGGGCACTACGCAGCCGTTTACGGCCACAGGAACTTTCACTGACGGCACGACGCAGGATATAACGCAATCGGGACAGTGGAGTTCGACCGCGGCCACGGTAGCAACCATCAGCAACTCGGCAGCGACGGCTGGGCTGGCAACGACGCTGGGCACGGGGACGACGACGATCGGAATCAGCTCGGGTGGAGTCAACGCTACCGGTTTGCTTACTGTCAATCCCGCGGTGCTTGCCTCGATTTCGATTACTCCGCAGTCGTTCACGATTGCCCTCGGCACCAGCCAGCAGATGACGGCAACGGGAACTTACACGGATGGTGGAACCCAGAATGTGACCTCGTTAGTGACGTGGAGTACATCGAATGCGACGGTGGCGATCATCAGCAACACCCTGGGCAGCTATGGGCTGGCCACCACTTCCGGACAGGGAGCCGCAACCATCACCGCGACCTCCGGCTCCATATCCGCTTCTACCACCATCACAGTAGGGCAGGCGACGGCAATATCCATTACGGTGACGCCATCGTCCATTTCCATTATCGCGGGTTCTACTGAGCAGTTCACGGCGGTTGCGATTTATAGCGACGGCTCGACCCAGGACGTTACCCAGTCGGCGACTTGGGCATCATCAAATCCCAATGTAGCTCTAGTGAGTTCCTCTGGACTTGCGACCGCCACACTTGTGGGCACGACGACCGTGTCGGCAAGCACAGGCTCGGCGACCGGTTCGGCGGTCCTTACAGTCAATGCCGCCAGCCTTCCTGTTTCCGCCATTCCCTTGACATTTTTCGCAGTCAGCGACTCCAATCCGCTGGTTCCACCACTTCTGAACTACGGAACGCTAGGTCATCCGATATTGCTGGCGTGGCAGTCGATCGAGCAGGCGAGCGGAGTATTCGATTTTAGTGTCTTCGATGAATACGCCAATATTGCGCCAAAAGACGCGAACGGAACTGCCCTGATGATTATGACGTTGGGAATGACTCCGCCATGGGCTCTACCGGTTACCGGTACGGCGACTTGCAGAACTTCTGCTAATAGCGCCGGTGGAACCGGTTGTACAGCGCCACCGGACCACATTCAGGATTGGATCAACTTCATTACTGCCCTGATCAGCCACTACAACGGCAGCACTGCACCTCACATCAAGTACTACGAGCTTTGGAATGAAGCCGATCCCAAGTCGCCTTACTGGACAGGGACGGCGGCACAGTTGGAGCAGCTGGCCGCAGCGGCATATCCGATCATCAAGCAGGATCCTTACTCTTTTGTGATTACACCTTCGATGTCGGGCAACGTACATGCTTCGGGATCGTCTTCAACGTTAACGTTCTTCAGCAACTATCTTGCCGCCGGCGGCAATCAATATGCCGACATAGCATCATTCCATGGACTGGTTGCAAGCCTCGGTGTCGTGCCTTATCCCCTGCCGACGCAAGACTGCAGCGGCAGCAGTTCAACCTGTGGCGGATCGATCACCGCGCAGGTCAGCGCGTATCGCCAAGTGCTCGCCAAGAACGGCATGAGCACCACTCCCCTCTTTAATACGGAAGGCGGCTTCGAAAGCGCCGCCATCAACCTGGATACAGGGGCTGCCTGGCTGGCCCAATACTACGCGCTGCAGGCAGCCATGTATAAGACTTCCCAATTGCAGCTTGTTTCCTGGTTTGCCTGGGATACCAACGATGGCCAACTGGAAACCGGCCACAACAATCTCACTGAGGTCGGCGTCGCTTACGATCAGGTATCCCGCTGGCTGGTGGGTAACACTCTCTCAACTCCGTGTTCCAATAGCGGCACGATCTGGACTTGCGCCATGACTGGCGCGAACGGCTATCAAGCCGAGATTATCTGGGACTCTTCACAGACGTGCACGAATGGGACCTGTACATATTCCAACCAGTCGGTGGCCAGTACTCCATATACCCAGTATCTCGATCTGGCAGGAGATCCCCCAATTACCATAACGAATGAGACCGTCCCGGTAGGTCTGAAGCCCATTCTGCTCCAGAATCAATAGGCAAACCACGTTGTGCGTGCGCCCAAACAAGGACAGGCCAAGGCCGTGTACTCGCCACGATCCCAGCACCCGGCGGTGGCGGTGACTCGGGGCTCGCGTGGGCGGAAGACACTCTGGGTCGGGCAGCATCGGAATCGGAAGATCCATCAAATCGATCCTGATGCAACCGCGATTCTTCGGACTATCGAGTCCAACCCTTCGTCAGGGGAGTCACCTTGGTCGATGGAGCCCTCTGGCACGCCACGTGGGAAGGGGATGACCGTGATTTGAGGCGAATTGCGGTTGAACTGGGGAGGTCCTGGAGAGTGTCGAAATGCCGCGAGGGGTCGGCATTTCCGGGCTTGAGTCCGATGGTTGTCCACATCCCGTTGTGGATCGACTACCACGGCCTCTCCATCTGAAATCAGCAGGTAAGAAGCGTGCGCCAGGCAGGCGAGACAAAACAGTTCAAAATGCATGTTTCCTCCGAAACTCAAGCGGGGATGGAAGCTACTACTGCGTGCGCGGAAATTGGGGAGGTTGTTTCGGCGCGAAGACTATTGAGCTAACGTTCCATCAGTACGTTGAAGGTTCATTTTTTGTTTGCGGCACCTTCCCCGGCCATATGGCAATGATTAACTTTTGCGGCTCTCTCCTAATGCTCCCTTATCCTCCTTCGCAACAAGGCGGCGAAATGGCGCAAACCCCATGAAGTCGTGGGTGCAGGAACAAATCTGGTTTCGCGCACTTTGGGTGGCAAATGTCACGATCAGCCATGCGGCAGAGCATCGAAGCTAACGGACGGATGACGGCCGATAAGCCAACCTTTCTCAAATCAGAAGCTCTGGCTCTGCATTGCTGTCCATGGAGTGTGCCAGTATTGTGCTTCTGTAACGTGAGGCCTCTGCCTTGTCGCGACAGAGGTTGGAATTGAATGGCCGATCATGTGGATCAGATTTTCAGTCCTTTACACAATCCGTCAACAAAGGGTGAAGGTGCGAAGGGGTTCGATAGGCGGTTTCCGCGGTGCGCCGAATTCTTTGAGAGCCATGACTGCCCAAGCCTTCCTCAAGGCCACCGCCGTTGCAATGTAAATGTCAGAGGAAACACACGCTTGATAGGTTGAATCCGCAGCGAGTGCAGAAACAAACTCTGCGTTGGCTCCACTAATGCGCCACTGCCGTCTGCTTTTGCAATGAAAACCGAGCCGGGTACGAGCGCTCCTTAGATTTTCTATCCCGATATGACCGTGCAATGTCGAGGAACATTCCCAAGTCGCGGTCGAGATCTGATTGTTGCCCATCGAAATAGAAATTTCGGATCGGGATGCCCGCGAAATCTCGGCTGAGCTTGGGATAGATGGCTTCGCTGACGACGCCGTTCATGCAGGTGAAGGGGCTGATGTCAACGATCCCGTCCACTCCGTGCTGCGCAAGGTAGGCGCTTCGGCCCGTGTTCGTGACCATCTCGCCCTCGGCTCCTGGAAACGGCAGATAAGGGTGCGCCAACTCCAGTGTTTCTTCGACGCCAGGTTCCTCGTAGCCGGCAAAATCCTCTGAAAATAGTGCCCGCAGCGTGTGCTCATCCCGTCGCTGGATCCTGGAGCGCAGCTTCGACTTGAGCATCGCCCAGGAATGAGCGCGCCCCGCCAGCGTCAGATTGCGCACTTCCTCCATATTGGTGTAGGCAATCCACTCGGCGATGTCGGTCATCCAACACTCTGCGCCTTGGGCTTCCAGCCGGCGCACTAGCTCTTGATTACTGAAGTTGTTTAGCCGGCAGTAGATCTCTCCAACGATCCCGATCAGCGGACGTGTGCGGTCGAAAACTGCCCGGACAGTATGAAAGCGATCTCTGGCGCGCACCAATGAGGCTGCCAGTGAGCGCATCTGGCACGCGGTGCTCGAACAACTCTGCTCAATCGTCTTGCAGAGGTCGCTGACGGATTCACGGTAAGCGCGATCGGCATCCCCCGGCTCTATTTCATATGGCCTGATCTGCAACAAGAGTTTTCGCAGAATGTCGGCTGAAACCAGGGCACGCCAGGCCGTCCTCACGAAAGCGGTGTCAAAACCCTGGAAGTCGCTGTAGCCGTGCTCTCCGTGAGGAGAGTAGACTCGTACTTCTCCGTAACCTTGCTCGCGCAGCACCTTGCGCAGAAACGGAGCATATTGCCCGAATCGACATGGACCATCGGTTGTTCCCATGAAAAAGACGGTACGTTTCTGGTCGAAGCCCGGCTCCTGAGCGATCTTGATAAAGTCCCCGGTTGTCACTTTGGCCGGGAAGCATTCGTCGCCCCCGGTATACTTACTGCCCAACTCGAGGGTGCGTGCATCCGACGGCGGTGTTGGACGCGCATCAATACCAAGCCATCGCATTGCGGCACAAACTGCTTCGACGCTGCCCTCGGCCATATCCGGAACATAGACCTTCTTCCCGGCCAGAGGATGGTCCGCGCCGACCTTGCGAGTTAGGCAGCGATGTTTAAAGACTGGCATCGTAAGAACCCGGTACTATCGAGAAAAGCCTCACACCGAGTGATGTAGCCGGCATCATTGGAATGACCGTCAAACTGCAGCACCAGACTGGGCTTGCCGCTGGCCTCTTCCAGAAATGACTTGAGATAAGAATCCGGACCGCATTTGAAGTTGGAAATATAGATGAGGTGGAGGTTAGGGTTGGTTCGCGCGAAGCGAGCGGCCGCGAGGATTAATCGCCCCGAGTGCCAATACATATTGTCGTTGATCTCGGACACATCTTCGCTATCCAGCGGCAGAAAATCCGAGGGCAGCAGGTTAATTCCGTACAGTCCCCGCAGCTTGCGGGGAATGTCGCAACACACGGCCCGGTCGTAGATGTTGTAGGGGCGGCCGAGCAGCACAACTGCCGGTTCACCCCTCGCCTTCAAGATTTGCAGCGCTGCTTGCCCCGCGTGTTGTATGGCGTCTGCGAAATCGCGTTGAGCTCGATATGCCTCGGCCACGGCAAGATCGCTGGCGGTTTTGCGCACTCCAAGCTGGTCCGCGAGCCGGTGCAATTCCACCCGAACAAACTGCGGTCCCTGGCGGAAGTGAATGGTCGGGCAGAGGAGCTTGCCGTCGAGACGACGCTCCAGCTTTTCGACAGCGCGCACCACGAACGGCAAAGTTTGGTTCCAGGGGCACAGTTTGGACTCGGCCTGCATAAACGCTGTTTCGGAATCCACGGCGTTTGGAAGGAGAACATGGTCGACGCCGGATTCCAGCAAGGCCTGCACATGTCCGTGCGCCACCTGGATTGGGAAACACGGCTGGGCAATTGCCAACTCTTCCCCCTTGGCCACGGTGGTGCGGTCGGTCGAGTCCGAAACTGCGACGTTGTATCCCAGTTCCTGCAGGTAGGTACACCAAAAGGGAAAGCGATCGTAATAAAACGTGGCCCGGGGAATACCGACTGTCTTCCGTCCTTCCTGAGGCGGTTGAAGCCTTGCCACGAGCAATCTATCGCGCCAAGGCAGCAGATCTTCGATCACCGGCTGGCGATCGGTGCGTGAGCGCTTACGGAACTTGTCGGAGCATTGGTCGCCCCAATAACTCTTCTCTCCGTCAATCACGAACTCTTTCATGTCGCAATAGTTGGAGCAGGCACGGCAAACGAAGTCGCGGCTGGTCCACTTCACCCGCTGCAGATTGAATCCGCGAAATCTGGTGTTCCCTCCGCTGGCCAACATGCGATCGCGTGCGATCAGCGCCATGCCGATGGCACCGATCACGCCGTTGTGCGGCGGCACCACGATGGGCTTTTTCAAAATCATGGAAAATGCAGCAGCAACCGCGTCGTTAAATGCCGTGCCTCCCTGGAAGTAAATTACGTCGCCTACCTTTCGCCCGCGGACGACGCGATTCAGGTAGTTGAGGGCAACCGAGTATGCCAGCCCGGCGCACAAATCCGCCACGGACGCGCCCTTCAAGAGCAGGTTGCTCACATCGCGTCCCATGAAGACGGTGCAGCGCTCGCCGAGCCGGATCGGGCTGCGAGAGCAGAGAGCGAGCCGCGCGAATTCGTCTTTGATCGCAACTCCCAGTTTCTCGGCCTGCTCTTCCAGAAACGAGCCGGTTCCGGCGGCACAAGCTTCATTCATGGTGAAGTCGACCACCGCGCCGTTGCGAATGCGAATGAACTTGGAATCCTGCCCGCCAATGTCGAAGATGGTGTCCACCAGCGGCATTCCAAGTTGGCGGCATACGTGCAAGGCTCCGGTTGTATGCGCTGTGATCTCGTCATTCACCGTGTCGGCTCTGGTGAGTTCCCCGATCAGTTCCCTCCCCGATCCAGTAGTGCCAACGCCTCGAATGTGGAGGCGGGAGCCGAGTTCCTCCGCGATCTCGCGCAGTCCCGCGGTTACCACTTCAGTCGGCCGGCCCGAGGTAGGCACGTAGATCTCCTTCAGCAGATTGCCAACGGCGTCCAGCGCCACCAGATTCGTGCTCACCGAGCCAACGTCGATGCCAAGGTAAGCATCGGTGCATCTTCCCCCTTGCGGCGGCGACGGCGCAGACGCTCTGTTCCGCAGCAGAGTCACATTGTCAAGCGAAAGTGGATCGTTCCTCGGGATCTGCTCTACCGCTGCAACTTCCGACGGCATCTTGTCAAATCCGGCCACAGTGCAGTTGGTGCTCGCTTCCATGGCACCTATGCTTGCGCCCAAAGCGGGCATCCAACAACTCAGATCCGGGACCAGGCAATCTGATTGCTGAAGACCGAATGCCTCTCGGAGTGCCTCGATTACGCCAGCATTCATCGCCACACCGCCCACAAACGCTACCGGTGTCGCAACGCGCCTTCCCTTGACAATGCTGGACTTGAAGTTCCTGGCAACCGTCTCGCACAGGCCGCGCAGGATCTGGTCTGTTGTGTATCCCTTCTGCTGGGCGTGAATCATGTCGGTCTTAGCAAACACCGAACAGCGGCCTGCCACGCGGGCCGCGCAACTGGCATGGCACGCTGCCGCGCCTACTTCCTCAACGTCGTACTGCAGACGGGAGGCCTGCTGGTCAATAAAAGAACCCGTCCCTGCAGCGCAATCGGTGCTGAATTGGTAGTCGAGGACTCCAAGGTTGCTCGATCCGCCCACATTCTTGCTCAATAGGACGTACTTCGAGGTTTCCCCGCCCATTTCGAACACGGTCCGGACGTGCGGATAAAACACGCGGATACACCGAACCAGCGTGCGAATGTCGTCTTCAAATTCGGCATCGAACAGAGCGGCGATCGTTTTCCCACCCGATCCCGTGAAGCGGATGGCGGCGATCGATTCTTCCGGCACTGTTTCCTGGAATTCGCACAAAAGCTGGGACACGGCCTGCAGAGGATTGCCCCCGATTCGCCGGTAGATGGAACAGACGACAGCACAATCCGCCCATCCGTTCACTCGAGGTAGTTTGGGGACAAAGAAGGAGGGACTGGAGTCAGCGAGACGAGAAATGACGGAGCAATCCTCGTGACGGCCGAAGGCCGCCAGTTTCACACTGACCGACCCAACATCCAGGCCAACGTGAAGCAAAGTGCCGCCTCCGCTTGAGTTGTTGTAGCGTTCACTTCCATCCTCAGGTCAAGCCGCCTGAGGGATTTTCGGCACGGTTTCGAGCGGTATGGGCAGAACTCTTGCCTCCCAGCGGCTTCGCAGGAAGCCTAATGTCAGAAACCCGGTGCCTAACATGAAACTCGCGTAACCGGGTACGAGAATAAGAGCAAGGGGAAGCAGAGCGAGTGCCGCCAAAGCAACCGGTAGATACAAAACCATGACTCCGATGCATGTGCGGTTCCAGCGCACGCTGTCGCCGCCCTCCCGCCATATCCAGAGAGCAATCGGCAATACCCAGAGCAGTCCCAGTACAACAAGGTTGAGCAACGGCGGCACCGTTGAATCCAGTCGGGCTACGCCCAGCAGCAGATCGCACAATGCAAAGATTGCGATGATCGTCGAGACGGCCGTGAGCACCCTCGTTTTGCGCAGTCGGTCACCCTTGCGTCGCGCCACAACTGCCAGCGCGAGCACTGCGAGGGCGAGAGCTGCGACGTAGATGCAACGGCCGGCCTCGGACAGAACCCGCCATGCCGGCCACTGCAAGCTATATTCCGCCGTCGGCCAATCCTGGTCCCCAGTTACAATCTCCAGTCCGGAGCCTCCAAATGGACCCATAGCTACTATCAAACTGAAGAGGATCAGCACCGCTCCCAGCAGCAAGGCGGCTTTCGGCCGCAGGAGGCTGATCAACCACTCGCCACACTGTCCCACGATTCGCGGCACGACGGCAGGCCAATTCTTGTTGGAGCAAGCAGATGTCGGATCTATCGTCCGAGCCACGAACTGCTCGCTCGCCACCACAGTGATTGTCATCAGGGCCGCGGCGAAGATGGCGCCGACGACGCAGAGACCGGGGCTGCCGGATAGTGTTCCCAGAACGAAAAAATTGATGAATGCCGGAGTTTGGTTGAGCGGAACGACGATCCCGCGAAAGTGCCTTGCCACAATGGAGGCCCAGCAGACCCAGGTAACGACGATCGCTACCGCTGACGACATGCGGGCGAGAGACGTCCACCGCTGCACGAGCGAGTCCACGGTCTCTTTTGTTTCTGTCCCCAGCACCTCGGGAAACACGCGGAAGTAGCCAAAGGCGTAAACAGCTGCCGGACCAAGCGTCACCGCCAATGCGAACAGGCGGTTCTGGAAGGCGAAAAGATGTGGCGCCCTCCAGGCGCAGATGCCCCCGACGAGCGGAAGCAACAGAATTGCACTGCCGACAGCCAACCGCACCCAGTTAGACCCGAAACGCACTCGAAACGATTTGTTTGAGCCTACCGTATGTTCATGCTTCATAGGGAGACTCCTGATTCGGGCACTCGTTCTCTGCTTGTTGACCTCCCGCACACCCACTACTTCATCTTCTCGATTTCTTCCAGAACTCTCTGATCAAAGCTGTTAACGGCTTGCCTGCGTTGTGTGTTATTGCCCTCATAGGGACTCCAGACTAGATTCCCACGTACCCGGATCGGGACATTTGCAAGTTCTTTCCCTTCGGCATCCTGAAGAACCAGGTGGCAGTCGATCGTGCTGCGGCCCGCACCAAAGCCAACCATGAATCGTTTCGCGGCGCTCCCCGATGTGAACTCATCGAGCACGATGTGGGCGCGAATGGGCGCGGTCTCGGCCACTTCGAAATTGGCGGAACGGAATGCATTCCTCAAGCTGTCCTGAACCAGGTTTGGCGCCGACGAATCTTTGACCTTCTCCGGGTTCGGAACAACTGTCGGGTCGATCTGAACTGTTTTTATTTGGTACAGAGGCGCGGCGCTTGGAGTGACGAGGATTTGCTCCTGAGCGCGGCAAAATAGAGCGGTGCAACATGTGACGACTGCGATTTGAGCGATTGTCCGAATCATAATGACCTCCCTTAGCTGCGATTTTGCGGTGCAGCAGCATGAATTTCGTTTTCCTTTCACAGGCTCGTTGATGACTACCGCCGCACTTTGCATCCTGTGTTGTGCCCTGGCGGAAACGGGTGATGCGATGCAGGAAGCCGTTGCACGCGCTGCCGCATCCCCGCTTCCGTACCACTCGCGGTGAAGGCGTCGTACACCGCACCGAGGCCAAAGCAGCTGCGATGACCACGCCGGAAAAGTTGCCTCCTTACCAGCGGACTGGATGCGCCGCAGCACGACCGCGATACATCCGATGTTCCCGGGTAAGCAGGTTCGCATGCCGGGCAGCGGCGGACTCTTGCCCTTCATACCACCACTGAGAGAAGGCATCGAAGAGCGAATTGGAAGTCAACCGGGTGATGCTGGTGCCATCCATCTTCATGCTGTAAATCTCGAAGCCGTTATCGCCTGCCGTCGGATTGTCGCGATTGGAGCTAAACAGAATTCTCGGTCCGGCTCCGCTGACGTTCAGAACCAGCGGGTCGTGGTTGAGCCCGATGTTGTCCGTGAGCGTGGTCTGGTTTGTGCCGTCCACGTTCATCACAAAAATGTCTTCGAATTCCGTGGATTGGTTCCAGTTGTCACGGCTAAAGACGATCTGGCTGCCGTCAGGAGTGAACGCCGGGAGTTCGTCCGCGCAGTAGTAGCACGCATCCGAGTACAACGGGTTGCTGAGTACCTGCGCATTCGTCCCGTCTGCGTTGGTGAGCATGATTCCGTCAACCGCGACTGATCCTTCGTTGATGTAACCCCCGGCCATCATCGCCAGCTTCGTTCCATCCGGCGAATACGTGGGATGCATCTGGTAGAGAATGCCGACGGGAATCGGTAGCACCTGTGCCGTGCCGCTGCCGTCGGAGTTTGCTACCACAATTTGCCATTGATAATCTCCGGCCGTGTCGCCGGGGATTGGACGATAGGACGCGTAGACGACCTTCGTCCCGTCCGGCGAAAAACTTGGAAAGGCGTCGTCGTAAGCGTCGTTGCTGATTTGGACCGGGTTCCCGGTGCCATCCGTGTTGGCTACCCAGATGTCCCATTGGTTGGAGGGAAAATCCGCCGTCCCGCCATAGAACTCAAAAGTCGCTTTCGTGCCATTGGCCGAGAGGACTATTGAACCCATGTCCATAGCAATGGCTTGGTTGGTCGTCGGGTCCATGTAGAGCTTGTAGCTGAATGTCGTGTTGCCGTTGAGGGTCGAAAACGTTCCCAGCGCCGGAGTGAACATTCCAGTGCCCGCGCTTGGAGCCGCCTGCATAAACGCGAATGAACTGGTTTGCGGTTGCACCACGGGTTTGCTGGAACTGCCGCAGCCTGTCAGCCAGGAAGCAACACAAAGAATCAGGGAGAAGTACAGAAACTTGCGCATGAGAAACCTCCTTCTACTTTGGCGGGTTGTCGGTGGAGTAGGCTGCCCGGCGCTACCCGTCCCAGCAGAGCAGCCCTCGACAGTGTTCTTATCCCACACGTTTCGACACAGCACACGTTTGGGAGCGCATTGGGTGTCCTCACTCCACGCCGCAAATCATGCCGTGGTACCAGCCGATCCAGAACATGTCGGAATCGGGCGCCGGTTGAATGTTGTCCGGGAGCTTCACATTCGGTCCAAAGGGCCCTTCCATAACCCAGTGGCCATATGCGCCTTTGAAGATTCCAGTTCCTTTGCTAAAGGTTCCGTTTTCCTTGACGTCAAAAACTCCGAACGTTGTGAGAGCATCGTTATTCATGTGCTCGGCGATGAAATCAACGTTCATCTGGAACGTGTTGCCTTTGCCAAAATCGAAAGTGGCAATCTCGGTGCCGGTGGAAACTCCTCCGTTGTCGAAAAATCCAGTGTTGACATCCACTATGCTCGCGTGCCGGACCTTGCGGCCCACGACGAAATTGCCGGTGGCATACCAGTTGTCGGTATGCCAGCCATAGACGGTTCCCCCAAAAGGGATGCAGCGGTCCTGCACTGAGGCAGAAGTGAACGTCTGGTCATTTCGGCCCTGCGCTGACGCTAGACTGCAAGTCAGAACAACCACGCCAATGAGTAGAGTCATCATTGTGAATAGCAATACTTGATTTCGCATGATCGGAATCCTTTCCTCTCTTTGATAGTTGAATCAATTCGCGTTCTCCCGTAGGCCAACATTACGGTTGTAAGTTCGGTACGGGATCACCATCCTTCTGGCGAACCCGCAAATACCTTCGTTCCTCTGCATGAATCTGACCTATGTCGCGTTCTTTGTCGTACGAACGCGAGGTGCTGCTTGCAAGTGACACTCTTTCTTTGCTGCCGCAGATCGGGCAGATCTCAAGGTTGACCGCGAGATACGCCCGGCAGTAAGCGCAGGGCAGCCCTAGAAGCACTCCGTTATGGCGCTCTTGCGGGCCTGGTAATTCTGAGCCAACTTCCTGACCCCAAGGTTCGGGGTGTCGGTCTGGCTGCGCACGAGGTATTCGAGATTTGCTGTCGCCATACATGGCTCGCCCCTTTGAAGTCTCCGTGTCCTTTAATGGAGTTGGATTGCACCGCCGCATGTGTAGACCCACGGTATGCCTTCCGAGCACTTCGCGCCGCCGGTATAGGTGACCGTGGCAATTCGGTTGTTGTTGACTCCCCAGGAAAAACTCCAATCGGCCGGGAAGTTGAGAAGCTCAGTGAAGGTCAGGTCCTTCGTAGTCCAGCGCACAGCCAAATCGATCGAGCCGTCGTCGTTCCAGGTATCGCCGACTATGTCGCCGAGATCGTTGATGCCTACGGCTTCAGCGTTTGTGAATACGCCCTGGGGCAGCGGAAGCATTGTCACCGGAGAGTAAATTGTTCTGGCCCGGTCGAGCGGCTTCCAGAACGTAGGAAGCCAAACGCTCCAGTCCGTCAAAGTGACCATGCCTGCGATTTCCCCGTTATCGTTAATGCCGTAAGGGATAGTGAATGGATAAGCTGTGGATGATGGAAGGGAGATGAGTTTCTTCCAACCTTTCCCGTCGGCGCGAGGGTTCCACACCGTACCAATGACGGTCGTCTGTGGGTTGTTGTTGTCACCGCCTACGCCAACGATCTGACCGTAGTTGTTTACGCCCCAAGCTGTCCACGAAAAGTTAGGGTACGCAGAGGTGTCGAGCGCGTGAATATTCCACTTCGTAACGAGCTTTCCGTTCTTCCATTGCTTCGATGGCGTCCAGACGACGGGCGCGTCGAAACCCTGAACGGGATTCTGATCCAAGCCGCTGCCGCCCACGATCAGTGTTCCGAGTTTATTGGTGCCGATGGCATAGCTGGAGTTATGGTTCGCGTAGCGCGGGTCGCCCGTATCCGCAAGTGTGCCCAAGTCGACCATGCCGGTTTCCCTGGTCCAGGCCACCGCGTGCATCTGGCCCTCCGATGTGACAGAGTGACTGACGACCAGTCCTGCGTCCGAAATGTCGGCCATGGGCTCTTCACACCCCTTGGACTGTTTCCTGCGAAGTGCACCCAGGTCGGTCCATTCCCCGGCAGTCGGCCCGAACAAAGGTACCTCCAGCGTGTGGGTGTAACCCGAACCAGCGTTAGGAGCGGATACATCGCCAAGGCCGGCGATCACGCCGAGGTCATTGATATGCCATGTAGTAACCCAGCTGCCGCCGGGGTAGGTGCCCAGTTCCCAAATTCTCTCGTGATCCGGATTGGCCTTAGCCTGAAAACTCCGGCTTACTGTTTGGCCCGCTGTCCTTGAGGCCTGGTTGGCCATTCGATGCGGTCCATATCTGCCTAATGATTGCTGGGCCGCAGGTTGCTGTGCCCACGTCGCCGAAACGAAGCAGACAACAAGAATGCAAGGGAGAATACTGATGCGTTTCATCAATGCCTCCATAGAACTTGGCGTTCTGTGATTTGGACCTCCAGAGGCGGATCACTCTGTTCCCCAGCAGAATCACCCGCGCTGTGTTGACTGTCCTCAAGTTCGGGGACAGCGTGAGAACCTGCATTGCCCACTTCATTGATCTCCGAGCGGAATGATTTCTCCCATTCGATAATTCGACCAGCCGGATGCATTCAGGCGGCCTTGGCAATCGGTATCCCCTTTGGGATGCCGCCGATGAGCATGCCCGAGTCTTTGAAAGCCACGGAACCCAGATTCGCCGCTGCAGTAGCGTCTACAAGTCCAACCGTCTCCACCCAGAACCCAGCAATTGGATGCGTCTGGGCAACGGCGACAACTTTTCCCCGGACTTCGGGGCCGAGACTTGCTTCTGCGCCTGGTGCCAGTGTCAAGACTGAGAAGTAAACACTCGTAAACTCCGTCATAGCTCCGTGTTTGATCCACCCGGAGATGTTCGTCAACGTGTAGATGGGAGACACATTCTTGGCGAATACCTCAAAGCCAATTTCGTCACCGACGCGATAAGGCTGATTCGGCGTTGTCATGTTGTGAATGCCCTTGTGGTAAAAGGAGAGCATTTGGTCGAGCGCAATGGTGAGGGTGTCGGTTGGCATAGGGGCCTCCAAAGTTCAACGAGTGCTACGTGCGGAGCCTATTGCTGCCCTACCTCTTGTTGGGGGGATACCTTGATGTCGGGGGAGCCATCTGGTTTCCCGGTACACGGGCCTTCTATCTCATGCCCACAGCGTGTTTTGCAATGAACACCGTCTGACTATCGCGTGAAATCTGGATGAACGGCCTTAGAGCAGAAAAAGGCAACACCGGAAGCGTGTGACGGTAATCACTGGATCTGCAATGACCGTATGTTAGTTTTCGCTGGGGTAGCCGCGTCATCATGCCTGTGTCGGTTCCATCGGCGCTGCGGTTCCGATTTTGTCAGTTCGAAATTGACCTTACATCCGGACAACTCCACCAAGACGGTCACAGAGTCCCGCTTCCCCCGAAGTCCTTCGAACTGCTCCGGGCCCTAGTCGAGCGTCCCGGCGAAGTCGTAACCAGGGAAGAATTGCGGGCCAAGCTATGGGCGGCGGATACCTTCGTCGAGTTCGACGATAGCCTTAACCACGCGGTCCAGAAGCTGCGGCAAGCCTTGGGAGACTCGGCGGAGCAGCCACAGTTCATCGAAACGCTGCCGCGCTACGGCTACCGGTTCATCGGGCCCGTCGAGAGCGGGCCTAGCGAAAGCCTATTGCCGACGGTTGTGGCCGGAGTTGAACGTCCTCGCAGAATCAAGAGGGGGACCACTGCTATCGTTGCGGTGTTCCTTCTCGCTGCGGTCGCGCTGGTTGTCAACAGCTTGTACCACCGCCGGCAGCCACGGTTGCCACTCACCGAGAAAGACACTGTGCTATTGGTCGATTTCGTCAATACAACCGGCGATCCCGTTTTCGACAGCACGCTGCAGCAAGCCCTTACCATCTCTTTGAATCAGTCCCCATTTCTGAACGTGCTTTCGGAAAGTAAGGTAGCTGCGACGTTACGCATGATGGCCCGAACGGCGAGCAAATCCCTCACCTCCGACATGGCTCGCGAACTTTGCCAGCGGGCGGGCGGTAAGGCATATATTGCCGGCTCGATTGCGAACCTTGGCAGTCAGTACGTAGTGGGGCTGAAAGCAATCGACTGTGCAAATGGGGACATACTGGCGCAGGAGCAGGCAACGGCGACGGCCAAAGAAAAGGTTCTGAGAGCACTGGATGAGGCTGCTGCCAAACTCCGCACCGAGCTGGGCGAGTCGCTGGCCACGGTACAGAAGTTTGATGTTCCGCTGCAGCAAGCCACTACAAGCTC
>CAYOUY010000197.1:0-3023 GCA_964407245.1 uncultured Acidobacteriaceae bacterium | reverse complement strand
CCACGAGACCTTCAAGCGGCGCTTCGCGGCCTTCCCGGTGCGCATCGAGATGCTGAGTCGCTTTCGCAGCGAGAAGGAACAGAAGAAGACGCTGGAGGAACTCGAAGCCGGGAAAGTCGACATCGTGATCGGAACGCACCGAGTGCTCTCGAAAGACGTGAAGTTTCACGATCTGGGCCTGCTGGTGGTGGACGAGGAGCAGCGCTTCGGCGTGGCGCACAAGGAGCGGCTGAAGGAGATGCGCAAGAACGTGGACGTGCTGACCATGTCGGCCACGCCGATTCCGCGCACGCTGCACATGTCGCTGGTGGGACTGCGCGACATGAGCGTGATCGAGACGCCGCCGAAAGATCGCATGGCGATCCAGACCGTTGTCGCGAGTTGGGACGACAAATTAATCCAGTCGGCGGTGGAACAGGAGTTGGAGCGCGGCGGGCAGGTCTATTTCGTCCACAACCGCGTAGAGAGCATCTGGGAGATTGCGGCGAAGCTGCAGGAGTTCGTGCCGAAAGCGCGGATTATCGTCGGGCACGGGCAGATGAGCGAGACGGAACTCGAAAAAGTGATGCTGCAATTTATGCATCACGAGGCCGACATTCTCGTCGCGACGACGATCATTGAGAATGGCCTCGACATACCGCTGTGCAACACGATCCTGATCAACCGCGCGGACCGGCTGGGATTGTCGGAGCTCTATCAGCTGCGCGGGCGCGTGGGACGGTCAAACCGGCGAGCGTATGCGTATCTGATGGTGCCGCGGGAATTGGAGTTGACGCCGATTGCGCGGCGGCGGCTGGCGGCGTTGAAGGAATTTTCGGATCTGGGTGCGGGATTCAAGATTGCCGCGCTCGATCTCGAGTTGCGTGGCGCGGGAAATCTGCTGGGCGGCGAGCAGAGCGGGCACATCGAGGCGGTTGGATTTGAACTGTACACGCAGATGCTCGACCGAGCGGTGCGCGAGATGAAGGGCGAGGCCGCGCCAGAAGAGGCCGAGACGCAGTTGAATCTGGGGCTGAACATCCGCATTCCGGCGGAATACATTCCGGAGGAAAATCAGCGCCTGCGCATGTACAAGCGCGTGGCGGGCGTAGAAAGGGAGTCAGCGCTGGAGGATGTCGAGGTTGAGATAAAAGACCGGTATGGGCCGCCTCCGGCGGCGGTGAAAAATCTGCTGGATTATGCGTCGCTGAAGTTGCTGTGCATGCGCGTGGGCGTGAACGCGATCGAGCGCAAGCGCGATGCCGTCACGCTGAAGTTCCGACAGAATGCGGCGGTCGACCCGGAGCAGCTGGCGCGATTCGTCTCGGCGCAGCGCGGGGCGCAGTTCACGCCGGATGGGATGCTGAAATTTGTTTTGAAGGCAACCTCAGCTGAGGAAGTGCTGCGCGCGCTGCACACGGTTTTGGAGCAACTGGCAAGCGAAGAGTCGGCATCAGAAGTGGGATCGGGCGCGGAGTGAAGCAACTCAGATGCGGAGCAGCAGCAATAGCGCCTGATTGACAATCAAAAAGCAGAAAAAACCCATGCTGTAAGGGAGGGCTGCGAGGCGAGCCAGATTCGGGTCATCGACCCGGCCCGCGAGTTCAGCAATAATGCGCATGTGTTCAACGTAAAGCCACCAAACGATCGCGGTGGAGGCTGCGATCAGTACTAGCGCTCCATAGTGCATGACCGTCCATCCGGGCGGATGCTTGAGAAACCTAACGGCAACGTTGGCCATGGTAATAATGCCTAGCGAGGTCAGCATCCAGAAGTACGATCGCCGCATAGATCACCTCTCGGAGCGCGTAAACGCTCGATCAGGAATTCTACTTTATGTTCTCCCATTCGCCGCCCGCAAACGCGACCAGTTACAATTGTCCCGCGCTGCCCTGAGTCAACGACTGACGACTAATGGCCAACGACGAGGTCCCAAGACCTAACGCCCAAGACCCACGCTCATGCCCATGAAACTTCGCAAAGCCGTCTTCCCCGCCGCCGGACTGGGCACGCGCTTTTTGCCTGCGACCAAAGCTCAGCCCAAAGAAATGCTCCCGCTGGTGGACAAGCCGATCATTCAATATGGCGTGGAGGAGGCGATCAACTCGGGCTGCGACCAGATCATCATCATCACGGGGCGGGGCAAGCAGGCGATCGAAGATCACTTCGACGTGAGCTACGAACTCGAGAAAATGCTGGAGGAGCGGCGCAAGAACGATCTGCTGAAAATTGTGCGCTCGATTTCCGACATGATGCACGTGGCCTACGTGCGGCAGAAAGAGGCGCTGGGGCTGGGACATGCGGTGCTGATGGCGCGCGAACTGGTGGGCAACGAGCCGTTTGCCGTGCTGCTGGCCGATGACGTGATTGACAATCCGGTGCCGGCGCTGAAGCAGATGGTGGAAGTGTTCAATCAGAAGCAGTGCTCGGTGATCGCGGCGCAGGTGATCGAAGGAAAAATGATTTCGTCATATGGCGTGTTCGATGCGCAGCCGGCGGCCGGGTTCAACGGACGGCTGTTTGAGATTCGCAACATGGTGGAGAAGCCGCGGCCGGAGGAGGCGCCGTCGAATCTGGCAATCATCGGGCGCTACATTCTGACGCCCGCGATTTTTGATTGCCTGGCGAAAACCGGGACGGGCGCGGGCGGGGAACTACAGCTGACGGATGGAATGCGGACGCTGCTGAAGCAGGAAAAAATGTACGCCTATGTGTACGAGGGTCGGCGCTA
Organism: uncultured Acidobacteriaceae bacterium; assembly: GCA_964407245.1. Lineage (GTDB taxonomy): Bacteria > Acidobacteriota > Terriglobia > Terriglobales > Acidobacteriaceae > Sulfotelmatobacter. Next base: position 313 of record CAYOUY010000197.1, on the reverse strand, counting down.
CGATACCGGCGACAAGTTGGGATTCCTGAAGGCGACAGTAGAATTCGCGTTGAAGCGCGACGATTTGGGCGGGGCGTTTCTGGAGTATTTGAAGGGGCTGAAACTGAATTGAGTTACGCCATGCCCAGGGGCTAAAGCCCCTCATTCATTCCACACTTTACGCGGCGCTGAAGCGCCGCTCTTCCACGGCGTACCTGAGACGCTCTCGAGTCTGCGAAAAGCAGGTTCCTCGCGCGATGAACCGCGCTCGGAATGACAAATCTTAGTTTGGGCACAACCCTCAGCTCGAAGCAACCGTTATTAGCCTAGTGAC
>CAYOUY010000196.1:0-3892 GCA_964407245.1 uncultured Acidobacteriaceae bacterium | reverse complement strand
ACCGTGGCGCGGTCCGCCAGGCTCAGGGCGCCGAGGCCCTGGCCGTAGAACTCGACGATCTTGCCCACTACGCCCTTCCGGCGCAGGATCTGGGTGATTGTCAGGACCAGGTCGGTGGCGGTCGATCCGGCGGGCATGCGGCCATGCAGCTTGAACCCCACCACCGGCGGCAGCAGCATGGAGACGGGCTGGCCCAGCATGCAGGCCTCGGCCTCGATGCCGCCCACGCCCCATCCCAAGACTCCCAAACCATTCACCATGACGGTGTGGCTGTCTGTGCCGACGAGCGTGTCGGGGTATGCAGTCGGCTTCGTGCTTCGGTCACCGTTGGGTTCGTGAACAAAGACCACGCGCGCGAGATATTCGAGATTGACCTGGTGCACGATGCCGGTGTCGGGAGGAACGATGGCGAGATTGCGGAATCCGGTTTGTCCCCAGCGAAGGAACGAATAGCGCTCCTTGTTGCGCTGAAACTCGAGCAGGGCGTTCATGTCGAAGGCGTTGGGGGAGCCGAATTCATCGACCTGCACGGAGTGATCGATGACAAGCTCGACGGGCTGGAGCGGGTTAATCAGGCCCGCGTCGCCGCCGAGGGTTTTCATGGCGTCACGCATGGCGGCGAGATCGACTACGCAGGGAACGCCGGTGAAATCCTGCAGGAGAACGCGGCTGGGAGTGAAGGCGATTTCTTTTTCCGGCTTCGACTTGCTATTCCAGGCGGCGAGGGCGCGGATTTCTTCCTTGGTGACGTTTCGGCCATCTTCGGTGCGCAGGAGGTTCTCGAGCAGGATGCGCAGAGAAAAGGGCAGGTGTTTCGTGGAAATTCCCTGCTGGTCGAGTGCGTCGAGGCGGTAGATTTCGTATTCTCTGCTGCCGACTTTGAGAGTAGAGCGTGTGTTGAAGCTGTTCACAGACATAATGGCATCCTTCGGAATGAATCCTGGCGAAGGCGAGCGACGCCGGGCTGAAGTGCAACTTATTAGTGTAATGCGTTTGAAGCGGAAATGCGCGTTCGCGACGCTCAGAGGCTAAAGGGCCGTTTCGTTACGCGGCGCTGAAGCGCCGCTCTTCTACGCTGACGAGAGTCATTCGGGATGCCGCTGGGGTTCTTCCAGGGCGGTAGGGATTCTTCGACTTGCGCTCGCGGTCGCGAGCGCGTCGCTCAGAATGACAATTCATTTTCCTTCCCAGCAACCTGCCCTCCAAAATCAGAAACCCCACCCAAGCCAAAACCGGGCTTGAATGGGGCACCCGGCCTTCGGGATAACGCAGTGAGGAATTGCGAACCTCATCTAATGCCGGTCCAGACCTGGTAGAGGACGACTGCGAACATGAAGGCGAGATAGAGGCGGAGAAACCAGAAGAGAAATTTCTCGGTTGGGGTCAGGCTGCGGCGTGGGCAATGGTGAAGCTGCTTGGCGGAAATGAGCTGGTCGGGTTCGAGGGCGGCGACGACGGAGGCGAGATCTTCGCGGCTGACTTCAGCGGCGGGAGCGGAACGGAATTGGGGCTGCATCATTTGGTTCGACCTCGATACCTTTTGTTGGCCGACGCAGTGCCGGGTTGTCAGGGGCTAAAGCCCCGTTCTTATCGGATCTGGCGGCGCGGCTGAAAGCCGCGCCCTTTCAAAACCATCACTCGTCTTTCAAACCCTTCACTCCTAGCCACCTCCAAAAAGCGAGAGCGCGTGGGGAGCGACGACGCTGACGCCAAACAGCACACCAGCTGCAATCAAAACCACGACTACGCCGAGCGCGAGAATGTTGGCCCACAAGGGGCTGACGAGATCGCCCATGATTCCGCGATCGTTGACCAGCATGTAGAGAAAGAGCAGCGCGGGCGGCATGGCCAGCACTGCGATCACATTGACGACGAGAACGATATAGACGAGAGGAATGCCGGGGATGAGCACGAGCGCGGCAGCCGAGGCGGCTTCGATCAGTAGGACGAGATAGAAGGATTTGCCCTGCGTGAAGGGAAGGTTGAGGCTGTGCGGGCGGTTGGCGACTTCTCCGAAAGCGTAGGCGGACGAAGTGGAAATGGTGACGGCGGCGACCATGCCGGCTTCGAACATTCCGAGCGCAAACAGGGATGCCCCCCAGCGGCCGACGAATGGCTGCAGGGCCTGTGCGAAGGCGGCGGTTTCGAAATTGTCGGCGGACATGCCATGAGCGAAGAGCGGGGCCGTGGCGATGATAGTGGCGAGCGCGGCGAGCGCCGCCAAAGCCGCGCCCAGCACGGTATCCACGCGGCCGAAGCGGATGTCGCGGGTGGTGAGTCCCTTGTCGGCAATGGCGCTCTGCTGAAAAAACAACATCCAGGGCGTAACCGTGGCGCCGATATCGGCGAGCAGGATGAGCACGGTTCCCTGGGTGAGGCCGCCGGGAAGCGGCCGCCAAGTGAAAAGCGATGCGCCGATCTCGGTCCAATGAGGTCGGCTCAATAACGCGACTGGAACGAAGATGAGATTGCCCAAGGCGGCGGTCAGGGTGACGCGCTCCCAGGTCCAGTAACGGTGGGCCATCAGGGCGCCGAAGAGGATCAGCCACGCGCCCAGAACTGCGACAGAAGGGCGAATGCCGAAGTAGCCGAGGCCGGCACGAATGGCAATGAACTCGGTGACGAGTGTGAGGAAGTTGCCGAGCATGAGGTCGGCCATGGAAAACCATCCCCAGAACGGGCCGAAACGGTCGAAGATCAACTCGGCGTGGCCGCGATGGGTGGCGGCGCCGAGACGGACGGTCATTTCCTGGACTACACAGGCCATCAGGAAGGTGAGCACCACAAACGGGAGAAAGAAGCCGATGCCGAAACGAGCTCCGGTGGCGGCGTAGGAAAGCATGCTTGGGCCGTCGTTCTCGCCGAGCATGACCAGGATGCCGGGACCGACGAGCAGCCAGAGCAAGCGGACACGCGACCAGACGCCGCGACTGGCGCGGGTTTGCCAGACGCGCTCGCGGTCGTGCGCACGGTCAATGTCCTCGTGCGTGATGACGACGCCGCTGGAAACGATGCCGCCGTCGCCGGACGCACTGGAAACGGCTTTTCCCTCCGAGGCCACTCTTCTTCTTAACTCCTTGTGCAACGGAAATAAAGGGCAAGACCTGAACGATGGCAACGTTGACAGGTTAGTGTCAGTATACACGATGGGATAAACCATAGTTAACTGTTCTGGAGGACAGCGGTGGTGCTTGGCGGCACGACTGAAGTCGTGCCCTTCCCTATCAGAGCGCTTCTATTGTTTGGTACGGGCCACGGGGGAGAGCCACACACGCTGAGACGCGGCTGGGCCCAAAGACACTGTTCCCGTAGGAGTGGAAAGAGTGAGCGTCTGGTCGTAGTTGCGCTCGAGCAGGCGCAGACGTGCGCCGGGGCGGATTCCGCGGTGCTCCAGGAATTCGAGGAGGCGGCGATCGCGTTCATAGATGCCGCTGACCGTGTAGAGACGGTCGGGCTCGGCCTCAGACAGCAGCACCAGGCCGCGGCGGCGGCGGCTGGCAGGGCCTTCGAGTTCGCTGAGATTGCCGTGCGGGCAGGCGCCGCCGGAGCCAAGTTTGGCCAGCAGTTTGGCCTCGAAATCGGGCGAGACGGCGTGCTCCAGGCGCTCAGCCTCGTCGTGAACCTTCCACCATTCCATGCCGAAAAGCTCGGACAGCATGCGTTCGATGAGGTGATGGCGCAAGGTCAGCTTGCGGGCGATTTTGCGACCGGCAGCGGTGAGGCGGATCTCGCCGCCGCCCACGACGCGCACGAGGCCGTCTTTCTTCAAACGTCGCAACGCCATGGTGACGGCCGGTGGCGAGACTTTCAGCAAGTCGGCGAGCCGGGCGGAGATCACCGTTTCGCCCTCGCTCTCGGCTTCGAGAATGGACTTGAGGTAGTCTTCCTTGGA
>CAYOUY010000195.1:0-6912 GCA_964407245.1 uncultured Acidobacteriaceae bacterium | reverse complement strand
AGCAACGGCGGCCTGATTACGTACTACTCGACCCTCGCGGGCGACGGCGGCTCGGGCAGCGGCAGCTTCCAGCTGCAGACTTCGGTCACGCAGAGCAGTATTGAAAATCAATCGTACGCATTCAGTACCAGCGGTGTGTCGGCCTCAGCCGAGGCCACTTTCGGGATGGCAGGAGCGTTTACGCTGGACGCGACCGGGAACGTTGGCGTCTCGACTACAGGCGTTGGGGACGTGAATAACGACGGCGTCGCCGATTGCGGCCTGGGCGACAACTGCACCATCACCGCGGGAAACATTGCGCTATCCACCACCGCTGGGGCTCAAGGCACCGCATCGTTTACATTTTCGACGGTTGGGGGCCCTTTTACGTTTGACGTTTACCCGGTCACGCCGAGCCAGCTGATCTTCATCGAGACTGACGGGAGTTTCGTCACCGTCGGGAATGCGTTCTCACAGTCCAGCTCAATTCCCACCGGAAATAACGTTTTCAGTGTCGCCGGATTTGACTCGTCTGCCGGGGCGCCGCTCGCCGCGGTCGGCTTGCTGATCACAAACGGTTCTGGCGCGATCCCGGATACTACTACTGTCGAGGACATCAATGATGCCAACACTGCCGCCGAGGTGACCGGCTATAGCGGCACCTATACAACGCCGGTTAACGGTCGCTCTGTGATCTCGCTGAGCGGCTTCTACAACGGCGGAGGCCTTGGCGGAGATTACCAATTCGCTGCCTACCCCTCGACTGGCGGCGTCCAATTATTGGAGATCGACAATCTAGGCGTGACGGCTGGCGTCCTGTATGCCCAGGGCAGCAGCCCGACTTTCGCTTCCGGGCAGGGCTATGGCATGGACCTTACTGGCGCCAACCTGAATCTTGGTACGGAAGAGGATGACATTGCCGAATTTACGGACACCAGCGGGACGTTGACTGGACTGATCGACTTTAACGACGAGGGAACAACTACAGCGTTCGCTCAGACTTTCTCAACCAGCTATGCTGCGGACACAACCGGCATCCCTGGTCGCGGGACGATAGCCATACCGGCAAACGGCAACGGGTACGGCATGGCCACCTATGTTGTTAACAGCTCGACTGCGCTGGGCGTCGTAAACGACGGCAGCGGCGTAATTGCCCTGGGTATGATCGCGACGCAGAACGCGACCGCCGGCGCGAGCGCAAATTTGGCCCAGCAACATCTGGTTGCGATCCGCGCGTCGATCGCCGGGAAGCATCTGAAGAAGAGTAGCACCCGTTAAACAGCTTGTCTCAGAGGGGCCTCGGCAACGGGGCCCTTTTCTTTGTCCTGTTGGCAGGGTGCCGCAGCCTCCATCGCGCGCTTCACGCGCGACCCCGGACGAATGCGTCCGGGGCTACATGTTTGTGTAGGGGCGGAGGCATTCCTCCGCCCCCGAGCGAAGCGAGTGGAAGCCCTGGCGTCAGAAGCGAGTGCAAGCCGTAGCGTTAGATTAAACGGGTCGCCATTCCCGCCACCGGGAGATCCTTCCTCTGCCAGGCCCACCGATACTCCCTCCAGTCTCGGGCCAGTCCTCGGCGTACCGGGTTCTGCAAAACGTAGTCCACCTTTGCATCGAGACCTTCGGATGAACGCAGCACATGGTCAAAGGACTCTTCCTGCCAGACTGGACCATGACGAGCGAGGCTCTGGTTAATCGCTCTGGCTGAGGCCCCTTTGATCGCTTGCATGATTCTAACCAGGGAGACCATCCCGCGCTGTTGCTCATCAACGAGCGGAGTCAGGATTATATGGACGTGGTCCGGCATGACTACGACTACATAGAGTTCGTACTTGATCCGATGATCATGCCGGCATGATGCAAGCGCGATGTCGCGGGCGACGGGCGGCAGGGTCCAGCGCAACTTCGTCACAAAAGTGATGAAGTGAGGAGCAGAGTCTCTCTGGAAGTGCGGCAGATTGCGCCTGTAGAATTCCATGCCAGATTCTGGCACGGGAGAGTAGTAGCGGCTTCGGTTATTTCCAAAGGGCGGGAATGAGTTTCCCAAGTCGGGAATCGCAGAGGCCTTCATTGCGCGCCTGGCGCGCAAACCCGGACGAATGCGTCCGGGGCTACACGGTTTGTGTAGGGGCCCCCGAGCGAAGCGAGCCTGAGCTACAGGTCCGGGCAAGTGCTACCCCAGCACTTCCCTCACTTTGCGGGACAGGTTTTGCAGGGTGAAGGGCTTTTGCAGGAAGGCGGCGCCCATCTCGATTGTTGCCTCGCCGCCGATGGCGTCTTCCGTGTAGCCGGAGAGATAGAGCACCTTGGTTTCAGGCCGCGTTTCCGCCAGCCGCTTGACCAGTTCGCGCCCCCCAATGCCGGGCATGACGACATCGGTGATCACGAGGTCGATTTTTCCTTCGTGGTTCGCAGCGGCGGCCAGGCCGGCCTCGCCATTTTCCGCTTCAATCACGCGGTAGCCTTTGACTGTAAGCGTTTCGCGGACCAGCTGCCGCACTGACTCTTCATCTTCAACCAGCAGTACCGTTTCGGTGCCGCCCACGGCGGTGCGCGCCACGGGAGCGGCATGGCTCTCGGCCGGGGCATCCACATGCGGCAGGTAGATGTGAAAAGTTGTGCCCCGGCCTTCTTCGCTCTGCACCATGACGTATCCGCCGCTCTGTTTGACGATGCCGTACACGGTCGAGAGCCCGAGGCCCGTGCCCTTGCCCTTGTCTTTGGTGGTGAAGAATGGTTCGAAGATGCGCGACTGGGTCTCCTTGTCCATGCCCGTGCCCGTGTCGCTGACGGAGAGCAGGACGTAGCTGCCGCGGCGGATAAAGGTTTGTCCCCAGCGATGGCTGTCGTCGACGGAAATTCTCTGCGTCTGGATGGTGAGCGTGCCGCCGTCGGGCATGGCGTCCTTGGCGTTGACTACGAGGTTCATCAGCACCTGCTCCAGCTGCCCGGCGTCGGCGCGGGTGTGGCCGGCGTCGGTTGCGAGCTTCGTGATCAGGTCGACGTTTTCGCCGATGAGCGGGCGCAGCAGGCGCTCCATGTCCTCGACGATGGTGTTGACATCGACCACCTTCAGCTCCAGCAACTGTTTTCGGCTGAAGGCCAACAGCTGGCGGGTGAGGGTGGTGGCCCGGTCGGAGGCCTGCTGGATGGCGCGCGCCTTCTCGTGCAGGGGACTCGCCATGTCCAGCTCCGCGAGAATAACCTCGGCGTAGCCGCTGATGACCATGAGGAGATTGTTGAAGTCGTGCGCCACGCCGCCGGCCAGGCGGCCGACGGCTTCCATTTTCTGTGCCTGCCGGAACTGATCTTCGAGCACACGGCGGTCGGTGACGTCTTCGGCAATCGCTTCGAGAACGTCGGCGGGCTCGTCGGCGCTGCTCACCGCGCGCCCGCTGATGCGTACCGTGATCAGCTTGCCGTCCTTGCACTTCCACTTGACCTCGATGCCATCCAAACGTCCGGTGCGGCGGAATTCGTCGATAAGATGCGTATGTTCTTCTGCGCGCGCGAAAACATCTTTCTCGGGATCGAGCAGAAGAACTTCTTCCGCCGAAGCGTAGCCCAGCATGGTGATGAGCGCGGGATTCACGTCGAGGAAACGGCCTTCCAGACTGGAGCGGTAAATTCCGTAGACCGAACTTTGCACCAGGGACCGGTAGCGAGCTTCGGAACGGCGCAGAGCCTGCTCATTTCGCTTGATCTCAACGGCGCTGGCGACCTGGCGGGCGACGAAAGTGAGAATCTCTTTGTCGCGCTCGCCATAGCGGATGTTCTTGGTGTAGGTCTGCACCACCAGGGCGCCGAAGGTGTGGTTGTTCACTTTCAACGGCACGCCCATCCAGTCGAGGGAGCGGGATCCGTTGCGCTCGACCTCGCCCCGGTCTTCCATGCCCTGCAGGACCTCGGGCGTGGCCAGCAGAGGTTCTCCACTGCGGATGAGGAAATCGGTCAACCCGTGGCCCATTTTCTTCGGAGGAGGCGCAGCGTCGTGCTCATCGACGAAATAGGGGAAAGTGATGAGATCGGCAGCCTCGTCGTACAAGGCGATGTAGAAGCTGCGCGCGTACATCAGCTCGTCCACAATGCCGTGCACGGCAGCGAAGAACTGTTGCAGGTCGTGCGCACTGCTGCTCTTTTCGGCGACGCGATAGAGAGCCGAACTCAGCGCCTCCATGCGCCTGCGGTCCGAAATGTCATGGTAGGTGGTGCTATATCCGGCGATTTTTCCTTCCCAAAGCAAGGGCGCGATGGAGAGATTGACGTCGATGACCTGTCCATCTCTCTTGCGCCTCTGAGTTTCAAAAGTGATGTTCTGGCCCTTGGCTACGGCTTCGAGGGACCATTGCACTTCGGCCAGGCGCTCGGGAGGCACAACCAGATTCTCCAACGATTGCCCCTGTATCTCAGCGTGGTCGTAGCCGAACATGCGAAGAAACGCATCATTCGCCCAGAGGGCGCGGTTGTCGCAATCGACGATGCTCACGCCGTTGGTTGAAGCCTCCGACATCTGCTGGAGAAATTGCAGCCGGATTTCCGGATTGGCGAAATTCTGAACGGCGAGATCCTGGGAGGAACCGTTAGGCGGTGCCGGCGCCGGACACGAAGCCGCTGAGCAGGAATTAGTTGCTGCAGGCCGATCCTGAGGGTTTAGAAAAGCGGGGGCGGCGCCACTCTCCAAAGCGTCCTGCAGACGCCGAGCGTGCGCGATCTGGTCCTGCCGGGATTGGGTGACACGATCACCCATGCGCGAATTTCCCCCTAAGATTCGCCTTCGGAATGGTAAAACGCCCGGTACTCGCCAGAAAGTTACGGGGGTAATCCCATAAGGGGGAAACCCACTGTGGGCGCGGCGTTTGAGCCCTTGGTAACTTGGAGCGTCGCCGCGAGCTCTTTATGCTCTAGGCTGGAAGCACGCGCCTTGCCGCCGTGCATCATCCAACAGACCGATGTCTCCTCTTGTAAAACGAACCCGACCGATCCCGACCCGTCCCGACCCGGCGGATCAGCACTGGGGCATGCTCTTGTTTGAGAGCCTGTCGGCGGGCGCTATGGCTTTGGCGGTCGGCATTGCTGCAGTGCTGGCTTTGGTGGGAATTTACGGAATGCTCGTCTGGCCGCTCACGTTCTGGGACCTGGCGCACCTCGGATTGGAAAAGTACAGCTCGTGGGGCAACACCGTCCTGTGGTCGGTCTTTGCGGGCGGATCGATGGCAGGATACTGGTGCTTCAGCGGGGCAGCGTTCAAGAACCGTTCACGGCGTGCCGGGAAAGCGCCCCGTGGGGCCAACAGGCCGCGCTAGCTGGGTGCTCGTCGGGCGCAGGCACAACAGACTCTCCCTCTCTTTGCAAACACAATCCTGCCCATAAAGTTCCGCTGTTGTTGACCGCGTTTTTACATCGTGGCGGAGCGTCTTTCGTGCATCTTCGGGGTTGGAGTCTTCATCCAAGAATTAACTGAATGGTTAATTCGTAAAGATTCGTCAACCACGGAGGTGACAGATGCTCACAAGAAAGATGTCCTCAAGAGAAATGTTCGCGAGAAAGGCACTGGTACGACTGGCGAGTTCTCTGCTGGCGGTGGGACTGCTCAGCGCAACGCTTTTCGCCGAGCCCACGGCGGCAGCCCGCTACGACAATCAGATTCAGACCGCGGTGGCCAGGAAGCTGGAGGCCAAGAGTCAATTCAGAAAAGTGCAGGCCGGCGTGGAAGACGGCATCGTGACCCTGACGGGCACGGTCGATCTTTACCAGCGCAAGCTGGACGCCGCCAAAGCCGCGCGCAAAATTGCGAACGTTCAGGGCGTGCGTGATCTGATCGCAGTCGCCGGCCCCGTGGTTCCCGACGCTCAACTCGAGGCCACGCTTGCCAGGAAGATGCGCTACGTGCGCTCGGGCTATGACAGCACGTTCGACTACTTCGCCCTCGACGTACAGGACGGCGTGGTAACGGTCGAAGGCCAGGACCGCACCGGAGTGGGCCGCGATGAGGCTCTGGCCGACATCGCGAACATGCCCGGGGTGAAGGACGTAATCGACAACGTGTCCGTGGCGCCGGTTTCGCCGATGGACGACGGCTTGCGACTGCGGGCGGAGCGCGCCATCTACCGCGACTCCGTGCTGAGCAAATATGCGCTGGACCCGGCGCGGCCGATCCGGATCATCGTTGCCAATGGCCACGTGACGCTGTACGGCTCGGTTGACAACGCCACAGACAAAGCAGTCGCCGGTCTGAGGGCCAACCAGATTTTCGGCGCCTTCACCGTGGAGAACAAGCTGCAAGTCGCGCGCACGGCGAGCCTACAAGGTGCGCAGCAGGGGATGTAAGCAAGAGATGTAGGTTGCGGTAGCGGTGACAGCGGTGCGAAGGGGCGCGGCGAGAGCTGCGCCCCTTTCCATTTTGTCACGTGTTCGAAGGAAAACTTACGGCAAGCGGTTGATCAGCGACGCGACGTAGCCAGCGCCGAAGCCGTTGTCAATATTGACTACGCTTACGTTCGACGCGCAGGAATTCAGCATGCCGAGCAGCGCGGCCAAGCCCTTGAACGACGCGCCGTAGCCGATGCGGGTGGGCACGGCAATCACTGGAACGCCGACCAAGCCGCCGACGACGCTGGGCAGCGCACCCTCCATCCCCGCGCAAACGATGACCACCCGGGCCCGGGTCAGTGCCTCGCGATTGGCCAGCAGCCGATGGATGCCGGCGACCCCGACATCGTAGAAATGCTCGACGTCGTTGCCCATGACTTCGGCCGTCACCACGGCCTCTTCGGCGACAGGAATGTCGCTGGTTCCCGCCGAGACGACCGCGATTACGCCTTTCCCATATTTCGCATGATCGCGTTCGAGGACAATCGCGCGGGCCAGCTCGCGAAACTCGGCAGCGCGCGCTTTCTTCTTGACAGCGGCAAATTGCTTCTCGTTGGCGCGCGTAGC
>CAYOUY010000194.1:0-8200 GCA_964407245.1 uncultured Acidobacteriaceae bacterium | reverse complement strand
GACATATCGGCCGGGGCGCAGGCCGTTGCGATCGAGCGTGGCGCCGATCACCCGGCCGTCAGTGAATGCGATCGCCGCCGGGCCGTCCCACGGTTCCATCATGCAGGCGTGGTACTCGTAAAATGCGCGCTTTTCCGGCTTCATGTGCGGGTTGCCCGCCCAGGCTTCGGGAATCATCATGGCCATGACGTGCGGCAGACTGCGCCCGCCTTGCAGAAGCAGTTCCACCGCGTTGTCGAAGTTGGCGGAGTCGCTGCCGTCGGGAGCAATGATGGGGTAGAGCTTCTTCAGGTCATCCGCAAAGAGCTCCGATTTCAGCAGCGACTGGCGAGCGTACATCCAGTTGACGTTGCCGCGCAGGGTGTTGATCTCGCCGTTGTGCGCGACATAACGATACGGGTGCGCGCGCTGCCAGTTGGGGAACGTGTTGGTCGAGAAACGCTGGTGGACGAGGCACAACGCGCTGACCACGTCAGGATCGGACAGCTCACGATAGAAGTTGGCAATCTGCGGGGCGAGCAGCAATCCCTTGTAAACGATCGTGCGGCAAGAGAGCGACGGGATGTAGAACGTCTCCGCGCCTTCGATGCCGGAGGCGCGGACGTCATTTTCGGCACGCTTGCGGACAACGTAGAGTTTGCGCTCGAAGGCGTCTTCGTCCGTGCCCGGGGCGCACTGCACGAAAATCTGCTGGATGTAAGGCTGCGAGGCCCGCGCCACACGGCCGATGGCCGAGGCGTAGACCGGCGTGTCGCGCCAGCCGAGCAGCGTGAGGCCTTCCTCGTGGACGATGCGCTCGAGAATGCCCTCGCACTGCAGGCGCGGATGCTTTTCGACCGGAAGAAAGGTCATGCCGACCGCATAAGTTCCAGGCTTAGGCAAAGTGAATCCGAGCTTCTCGCACTCGCGGGCGAAAAACTTGTGGGGAATCTGGATGAGAACGCCCGCGCCATCGCCGGTTTCGGGATCGCAGCCGCAGGCGCCGCGATGCGTCAGGTTCAGAAGAACCTGAATGCCCTTCTCGATGATGTCGTGGCTCTTATGCCCGGGAATGCTGGCGACGAACCCGATACCGCACGAGTCGTGCTCGTGCGCAGGATGATAGAGCCCCTGCGCGGGCGGAAGGCTGTGGTGCAGGAGACGAGGTTGCAGCGGATCGGATTGCGGGTTTAACGGCGTCATGTTGGACTTCATGGTCCAAGAAATTTTGGTCCAAGAAACTCTGCTCCAATTGGAGCAACGAACTGGAATGCTTCCGAATCATTGTTCTCAAGCCTGCCTCATCTAGGCAGCGGCACACACCTCGGCCCCGGAACACGCATTCGTCTCTCTTTCATAGCGCGGCGCTTGCGGCGGTGTACAACGCAGAATTTCGATGCGTGGGATGCAAATTTCCGAGCGACGACCGGAGAACGGTTTCACGAGGAATTAATGGCACAACGGGCAGAGTCCGCTATAATTCGCCCAGGGCTTACCTCGCTCAAAGCTTAACTCGCTCAAACCGATGGATTTCGACCAACTCATTACGTTCCTGGAGGTCGCCCGGCAAGGCAGCTTTTCCCGTGCCGGGGAGAAGGTGTTCCGATCGCAGTCGGCGGTCAGCGCCCAAATCCGGCAACTGGAGCAAGAGTACGGTGACCGTCTGCTGGACCGGTCAGGCAAGACGGTGAAGCTGACCCCGGCGGGGCAGGTTTTCTACGAATACGCCGAGCGATTGAAGAACCTGCGCGAAGAATCGCTCATGGCGGTCGCCGACCACAGCGGCACGCCGCGAGGCACGCTGAAGGTAGGCGCGAACGAAGCTACCTGCCTGTACGTTCTGCCGGAAGTGTTTGCCGAATACTGCCGCCGCTATCCTCCGGTGCAGATCAGCATTTACCGGAACTTCACGTACAAAATTGTGGAGAAGCTCGAAAATGGATCGGTCGAAGTGGGCGTACTGACGCTGCCCGTGACATCTCCGAGTCTGAAGATACACCCCATTTTCCGTGACAAGCTGACGCTGATGGTGAGCCCGAAGAATCCCCTGGCCAGGCACAAGACCGTGCCGGTCAGCGAGGTGGTCAAGCATCCTCTGCTCTTCCCCAAGACCGGGCACACGCGCCGGCTGCTGGACAAGCTGTTTCGTCCCTATAGCTCTGAGCTACAGGTGCGCATGGAGCTGCCGAGCATCGGGATGATCAAGAGCTTTGTGGCAGCCGATCTCGGAGTGTCGTTGATCAGCGCATCATTCGCGCGCGACGAAATGGATGCAGGCCGAGTCAAGCTGATTGATCTGGAGGATGTGGAACTTTATCGCGAGCTCGGCCTGGCGTACCGGCGCGATCGAACGCTCTCTGTGGCCACGACGGCGTTTATCCAGCTGCTGCGGCAGTTAACCAACGGCAAGAAGACCGAGGCCTAGCGTTCTGCCGAGTGTGACGCAGAAGGGCACGGCTCGAAGCCGCGCCCTTCCGCGGAGGACAACAGCGACCACACTCGGAATGTCTTATCCGCAAGTCTTCGCGATTTCTACTTGTTCCTCGCCCCGCTTTGCCGCTGGTTCGATAATGTGCAACCCGCACTCGGTCTTGGCAAACCCAGGCCAGCGGCCGGCGCGTGCTTCTTCTTCGGGCCGGACGGCACGGGTGCAATGCGTGCAGCCAATGCTCGGGTAATCCTGGTTGTGCAGTTGGTTGTAGGGCACATCGTGATCGTGGATGTAGCGCCACACCTGTTTTGAAGTCCAGTCGACGATGGGATTGATCTTCATCAGGCCGAACTTCGCATCCCACTCAATTCTGCGCGCGCCCGAACGCGCCGCCGTCTGATCGCGGCGTATGCTGGTGATCCAGGCAGTCAACTCGGCCAGCTTGCGACGAAGGGGCTCGACCTTGCGCAGATTGCAGCAGCGGTCAGGGTCGCGGCTCCACAGCGCCGCCCCGTAAAGTCGCTCCTGTTCTTCGGGGGAGTGCTGCGAATAGACCTTCTCGAGCCTGATGTCGTACTTCTCCTCGACCCTGTCCATCAGGTTATAGCTTTCAGCAAAGAGGAATTCGGTGTCGATGGTAAACAGCCGGAAGTCTTTCGACACGCGCGACGCGATGTCGATCACAACCATCCCCTCGGCGCCGAATGCGGAGGAAATGGCGACGCGGCTCTCGAAAGTTTCGAACGCCCAGGCGAGCGTGCGCTGCGGAGTCCAGGCGTCGGCCGCGGGCTGAAGTTCAGCGATGTCGAATTTGATGTTGTCGTTCACGCGTTGGGTTCCCCGTTCGTCGAAACGTTTACTGTCGCGTCGCCCGACACAAAAGGCTGAACCACTGAAACGGGATCAGCAAACCGCACAACCGTGCCGACGATGAGCAGCGCGGGTGATGCGAGGTGCGGCGTGCGGGATAATTCGGCAAGCGTGGTGCGATACGTCTGCTGCTGGCGGGTTGTGGCCCGGGAAGCAATGGCGCAGGGCGTGTCGGAGGACAGCCCAGCGGCCCTTAACCTTGCGGCGATTGCAGAATAGTCCGAGCCGGGCATGTAGATGACGAGCGTCGCTCCGCTTCCGGCGAGCCGTGCCCAGTCCACAGCTTCGCTTCCCTCCGCCTGATGGACGGTGATGAAGACGAGCGCCGACGACGCGCGACGATGCGTGAGAGGAATCGCAGATGTGGCGGCCGCCCCCAGAGCCGAAGTCACGCCCGGCACAACTTCGTAAGGAATCTTGGCGGCACGCAGCGCCCCGATTTCTTCTCCGGCGCGGCCGAAAATCAGCGGATCGCCGCTCTTCAGCCGAACCACTCGCAGGCCCGAGCCGGCAAGAGCGACCATCAGGAAATTGATTTCTTCCTGCCGGATTTTTTTCGTGCCGCAGCGTTTGCCGACGTTGTGCACCTGTGCCGCAGGAGGGATGAGCTGCAGAATTTCGGGAGCAACCAGATCGTCGTGCAACACGGCATCCGCGGTGCGCAGCAGGCGCATCGCTTTCAACGTGAGCAATTCGGGATCGCCCGGTCCCGCGCCGACGAGATAGACTTTACCCGTCGTTTCTTCTTCGGGGGCTGTCATTTCCCCGCTCCTTTTGCGCCGAGCGAAGGCGCTTCGGCCAGTGCCGCTTCCGCGGCTTCGCGGCTGGCGAGAGAATGCAAAAGCTCCAGCTTGCGTTGTTTGCCGAGATCGCTCGCGAGAATGCGGCGGCGTGTTTCGCCCAGTTCGGCCACCCAGGCGGCGTATCCGGGGCCGAATTGTCTTTCGAGTTGCTGGCGAATTTTCTGGGCAAGCGACGGGCTCTGGCCGGCGGTCGAAACGGCGATCTGCAGATCGCCGCGGCGTACGACGGCGGGATAGAAGAAGTCGCAGAGATCGGGGACGTCGACCACATTGCACAGAACGCCGCGAAGTTGGGCTTCGCCGTAAATCCGTTCGTTCAAGCTGTGCGATGAAGTCGCGACGACCGAGAGGAATGCTCCGTCGAGGTCCTCGGGCGAGAAGCCACGTAAGTGGAGTTCGAGTCTTCCCTCGAGCGCCCATTCGCGAACATTGGCGCTGGCCTCGAGCGCCACGACGCGAATGCGCGCACCGGTATCGAGCAGGCTGGCGATTTTTGGTTCTGCGACTTTGCCGGCGCCAATGACGAGGACTTGGCGGGCCTCGAGCTTCAGGAACATGGGAAATAGTGCTGCGGGCATGTCAGGCAAACCTCCGAAGCAAGATCGGACGCGGGCCCTCAGGGGCTAAAGCCCCCTTGTATGATTCGGCCCTTGCGGCACGGCTGAAGCCGTGCCCTTCCCAAAACCGTTTCGTCTGCAGCGTCCTAATCACCGATGCCTCCTGCTTGAGCCATAGTTTTTCGAGAGGGCAGATCGCGCGGGACTGCGGGCGCGGCTTCGCCCGCAAGAAACTCGCGCAATTCCGCATCGCTGTGGCGGGCGAAGAAACGCCGCAAGTTTTCTCCCGGCGCGCGCTCCGCGAGATAACGGCCGAGCAAACGCTCGAGCGCCAACGGCACCTCTGTGGCGGCGCAGCGATATCCGACAGGCCGCGCGGTGGCCTGATGCAGGCCGAGCGCGCCACCCACGCAAAAGTAGTAGGCGTCGACCATTCGGTCGCCCACTTTGATCTTTTTTCCCTCGATGCCGACGTCGGCGATCCAGTGCTGGCCGCAGCTGTTGGGGCATCCGGTGACGTGCAGCTTCAGGTGCTGATCGAAGCCGGGCAGGCGCTCTTCGAGCTCTTCGACCAGCCAGCGCGAAAAGCTTTTCGTTTCCGTGATGGCCAGCTTGCAGAACTCCGTGCCGCTGCAGGCCACCGTGCCGCGCGCGAAAGATGAACCATTCACGGACAGGCCAATCGAGTCGAGTCCCTGCGCTAGAGAGTCGACGTTGATCGCGGGCACGTTGACGATAAGCAGGTTCTGCATGTTGGTGGCGCGCAGTTTTCCACTTGCGTAGCGCTCGGCCAGGTTGGCGACCAACTGCATCTGGTCGGCGCTGATGCGGCCGCGCAAAGCGACGGCTCCAACGTAAGACAGGCCGGGCTGCTTCTGAGCGTGAACGCCCACGTGGTCACGATAGACATCGTCGGGCGCATGCTCTTCGACGGCAGGGTCGAGCTTGAATCCGACGCGATCTTCGAGTTCGGCGAGGAAGCGCTCCGCGGTCCAGCCGTGGCGCAGAAAAAGAAATTTCAGGCGGGCGCGCTCGCGGTGCTCGCGCAGCACATCGGAATCGCGGAAGAGCTCGGCGATTCCCTTGATGACCGGCAGAACCTGATCCCAACGGACGAAGGCGTTGAGGCGGGCGCCGAGATAAGGTTCGGCCGAAAGGCCGCCCGCGACGCGAAGCGAGAACCCTACTTCCGTTTTCGTACGCAGAGTGCGCGTGATTGCCGTCAAGCCAATGTCGTTGATTTCCGGATACGAGCACCAGGAGCGGCAACCGGCGATCGAAATCTTGAACTTGCGCGGCAGGTTGTAGAAGTCGGCGTTGCCGGCCAGCAGGCGGGAAGCCTCGAGCACCAGCGGCGATGCGTCGACGATTTCGTCGCCATCGACTCCGGCAACGGGGCATCCGGTCACGTTGCGCACAACGTCGCCGCATGCGCCGGTCGTATTCAGTCCGACTCGCCACAGGGCATCGAGAACCTCAGGCAGCGACTCGATGGTGACCCAATGCAGTTGAATGTTCTGACGGACGGTCAGATCGGCGGTGGAGTTGGCGTAGCGGCGGGCGAGCTCGGCGATGGCGCGCAGTTGCGTGGAGGTCATCATGCCGTTGGGAATGCGGATGCGAACCATGAAACGCTGGATCGCGCGGCCTTCCCCGTTCTGGCCCCCCACGACGCCAGCGCCGTCACCCTGGGTGTATACGCCCCACCACCGGAAATACGTGCCGATCCATTCCGGTGGAATAGAACCGAAACCTTCGCGGGCAAAGCGCCGAATTTCGTCGCGGCCCTCCCAGGGGTTCGTGGCGCGCTTCAGGCGCTCGACGCACTGGGCCTTCGTTTCTTTGGTTGCGTTGGCCGCGCTGCTCGTCATAAATTTGCCACAAAAGCAAAAACCCACCGCCAGTTCGTCTGGCGATGGGTTATGAGGGCCGGTATTAGGAAAAAACTCTTAGGTCAGCCGCCTCCCCGCGCCAGCGCACACGCATGCACAACAACAACAGGTGCAACAGCACATGGCGCCGGACTTGAGGCAATCTGACATTCGAGTGTGCATTCTAAGGTGAGCAGCCGTGGCCGTCAACTTGCTTTCGCACACCTTAGACGAATAATTTTGCTGGAAGGGATCACAAATTTTTTCGTGGATCGTGCCCGAGACGGCGGCTGGCTGTAGAATCAGCAACTTAGGTGTCGCAACAAATGTCGGGTGATAGCTCAGTCTTAATCTGATCTCTAAGGAAAGGCACGCTTAGTGATGAAGAAACTTGGTCTTCTGGTTGTCTTCGCTATCTTGAATTCTCCTGTTTCCGCAGTGTCGCAGACCCCGGAAACGCCCGACCCATACCAGCCCACGCTGCAGAGGCTGCAGTCGCTGACACGACAGGGCGAGGCGGAGTGGCGCGTTCATACAGACATCCCGCATCCGGAGGACGCCTCGCTCGATGACTCAGGTTGGAGCACGTTCACGGTGAAGAACACACTGGGGCCGGGCGGTGGGCATGCGGAGGAAAATCACTGGAACGGAACACAGGTGTTTCGCCGCTGGGTGCAGATTCCAGAGAAGATCAATGGCTACGCCACGCAAGGGTCAAAGGCATGGCTGGACCTGCGCTTCGGCAGTCCTGACAGCTTAATGATCACCGTGTTTTCCAACGGTGCGATTCTTTACCGCGGCGACGATGACGATATTCTGCCGGTGCTGCTGACATCCAATGCGCAACCCGGACAGAAATTTCTGGTGGCGGCGCGGGTGGTCACCAAGGAAAACGTGCAGGCAGAATTTTTTCACAGTGAGCTCACGATTGAGCCACCGCATACCCGCCCGGATCCCGCATTTCTGGCCACGGAGATTCTGGCGGCGCGGCCGATCCTCGCCGCTTATGAAGACGGCAAGGCTGAGCGCGAGCGGCAACTTGACGCAGCCCTCAAGGCGATTGATTTCACGCCGCTCGATCGCGGAGATCAGACGGCATTCGATGCTTCGCTGCGCGCGGCGCACGCGCAACTCCAGCCTCTCAAGCCTTGGCTCGAGCAATTCAAGATTCGAATCGTAGGCAATTCGCACATCGACATGGCGTGGCTGTGGCCGTGGACTGAGACTGTCGAAGTCGTGCGCAATACATTTCAAAGCGTGCTCGACCTAATGCGCGAGTATCCTGACTTCAAGTTCACCATGTCGTCGGCGCGCACGTATGAGTGGATGCAGGAGAAATATCCCGACCTGTTTGCACAGATTCAGCAACGGGTCAAAGAGGGGCGATGGGAAGTGATTGGCGGCATGTGGGTCGAGCCGGACTTGAACATGCCCGATGGCGAGTCGCTGGTGCGGCAGATTCTGGTGGGCAAGCGCTACTTTCAGAAACATTTCGGCGTGGACGTAAAGATCGGATGGAATCCGGACTCATTCGGCTACAACTGGCAACTGCCGCAGATCTATAAGAAATCGGGCATGGATTATTTCGTCACACAGAAGCTCTTGTGGGCGCACGAATTCACCACGTTTCCCTACAAGCTGTTTTGGTGGCAATCTCCGGACGGCAGCCGCTTGCTGACATATTTTCCG
>CAYOUY010000193.1:0-24996 GCA_964407245.1 uncultured Acidobacteriaceae bacterium | reverse complement strand
ATCAGCTGAAGCCGTTCCTGTCCAAGGTGACTCCACGGCCAGCAGTTTTCGATCACAACTACGTCAAGAAGATCGACGGGCCCAACGTGAAGAAGGGCAAGAACAAGATGGACCTGGCCGAGCAGCTGCGCGCCGACATCCGCGAGTTTCGAAAGACGAGCGGAGCGAGCCGGCTGATCACGATGTGGTGCGGGTCTACCGAGTCGTATATCGAGCCGACGGGAGCACACCAGTCCGTGAAGGCGTTTGAGAAGGCGCTCGAGGAAAACGACGAAATGATCGCGCCCTCGATGATCTACGCGTACGCGTCGCTGATGGAAGGCGTACCTTTCGCCAATGGCGCGCCGAACCTGACCGTTGATCTCCCAGTCATGCTGGAGCTTTCGCGCAGCAACGAAGCGCCGATCTGCGGCAAAGATTTCAAGACGGGGCAAACGCTGATGAAGACCGTGCTCGCGCCGGCGTTCAAGGCGCGCCTGCTCGGGCTGAGCGGATGGTATTCGACCAACATTCTGGGCAATCGCGACGGCGAGGTACTCGACGATCCGGGCTCGTTCAAGACGAAGGAAGAGTCGAAGCTCGGCGTGCTCGAGCACATTCTGCAGCCCGGACTTTACCCGGAACTGTACGGCAACATGTTTCACAAGGTTCGCATTAACTATTACCCGCCGCGTGGCGACAATAAAGAAGGCTGGGACAACATCGACATTTTCGGATGGCTCGGCTATCCCATGCAGATTAAGGTGGATTTCCTCTGCCGGGATTCGATCTTGGCAGCCCCTATTGTGCTCGATCTTGTGTTGTTCCTCGACTTGGCACAGCGATGTTCAGAGCTGAAGGGACTGGGGATTCAGGAGTGGCTCAGTTTTTACTTCAAGTCGCCGATGACGGTCCCTGGCCTGTACCCGGAGCACGACTTGTTCATTCAGCTGATGAAGCTGAAGAACACGCTGCGGCATTTGAAAGGAGAGGAGTTGATTACGCACTTGGGGCTGGAGTACTACGATTAGGTGCGGGTTGTGACTACATCGAGCCGGTCTGAGTGGCGAGCTTGATCCACTCTACGACCCCATCGTAGTCTCTCGGCTCAAGCTCCCACAGGTGCCTGTCGAAGAACTCCTTCGCGACTGAGAAGAATAATTTGGGTGTGTCTCTGCGGCCTTGCCCCTAGTCGCACTCCCAGTCTTCGGGTGGCACGAGGGGCTCGGTAATGTCGCCCACGATCTTGAATATGCCCCTTAGGCGACCGATGAACTTTGGCGCCCTTCCTGCAGGCACCAGCCGCGCGACAGGCCTGCCGCGCTTTGTAATCAACACGGTTTGGCGCAACTGGTGAACCTCGCGCAGTAGCATGAGGCTGCGCGCCTTGAACTCTGTTGCAGTGACTGTCTTAACGACCTTCTTTCCAGCCTTTGGCATGCTTCTAGTATCGGCCTATGTGCTGCGGCCTTTACGCTGTCTTCTTCTCGCGCCTGTACTCATCGAACTTCATCAGGAAGCGGTCGATGTCCTTCTTCTGCAGGTAGTAGGGTGTCGAGAGCCGCAGCTTGTGCGGGTCGCCGCCGCGGATCTTGATCTTGTGCGTCGTCCACATCCAGTTCTCCAGCTCCATGCGCTGGATGGGTGGCACGTTGACGCTGACAATGGCGCAGCGCAGCGCGGGATCGGGCGACGTCCACGACTCGGCGCCGCGCCTTAGCATCTCGGCGAGGATGTAGTCGGCAAGCGCGCGGTGCCGGCGCTCGATGCGGTCGAGGCCGATGTCGTTTGCCAGCTTGACCGAGGCGCGCAATCCCCACAGCGCAGGCACATTCGAGCTGCCGATGCGCTGGAAGCGCTCGGCGCGCAGCTTGGGATCGTTCCAGCCTTCGGTGGCGATCGTGTTCCACAGGCGGTCGACCACTTCATCGCGCACGTAGAGGAAGCCCGAACCTTTAGGCGCAAGCAGCCACTTGTGCGGGCTGGAAGAATACATGTCGCAGCCAAGTTCGTGCAGGTTGAGTCGCATCATGCCGACAACATGAGCGCCGTCGACGGCGGAGAGAATTCCTTTGGTGCGGGCCAGAGCACAGAGATCCTTCGCCGGCAGAACAACTCCTGAAAATGTGGTGATATGGCTGAAGAACAGCACACGCGTGCGCGGCGTAATGGCGGCGTTGACCAGGTTCAGCACCTGGGCCGCATCTTTCACCGGGCGGGGAAGCGTGATCCGTTTCACCACGATGCCGTAGCGCTTGGCCTTCAGATTCCAGGGATGCTCGCCGCCCGGGTGCTCCTGGTCGGTCATGAGCACTTCGTCGCCGGCCTGCATATCCACACCATTCGCGATGTAGCTATTAGCTTCGGTGGCATTACGGAGCAAGGCAATTTCGTCGCGTTTGCAGCCGACGAACTCAGCCAGCGGATCGCGAAAATCGTTCCAGGCGGCGTATCCCCAAATGGGGTAGTCCTCGGGATCCTGCGCGTCCATTTTTTCCGTGGTCGCGTAGCCATCAAAAATCGCGCGCAGGACGGGCGCCGGGCTCGAACCGACGGTGCCGTTGTTCAGATAGATCTCGTCTTCGGGGATCAGGAATTGGCGCCGCATTTCGGCCCAAAAAGCGTCTTCGTTCTTCTCCAGCAGGGAGCGTTCGGGCAGCGGTGGAATCTTTTCGAGCTGGGCGAAGAGGTTTCCGCGCAGGGCAAGGGATGCGGCAAATCCCGCTACAGTCGTGGAAAGAAAATGACGGCGGTCGAGCATGAAGCCCTCCTGGCAAAGCGATGGAAGGGGCTATGGTACGTCCGCATGCCGGCGCTGGCAAGGAGGGAGCGAATGACCAGTTTTGTGGGTGATCGCCCTCTGCCGTGTGTCCACTTTCCGGATAACCCTAACCCCTGCCTTCGGCGTCTAACTATTGGGCCAAGATCAGGTCTTGGTGTCTTCCCCACCGGGGGTATAATCGTGGCAGGGAGTAGTCCTATGAAGCTCAGATGGCTGGCAAGCGCGGTAGCATTGGCGGCGTTCAGCGCCGGACCCGGGATTTGGGCCCAGACGCAGACGCCAAGTTCAGGGCAGGGGCAGGATCCGAATCAGACACAGACTCCGACCCAGACCCAGCCGCAATCGCAAGCTCCAACCCCTGATACCGACAAGGGTCAGCCCAAGGCCGCGGACGTGCAGAACGCCCCTCCGCAAAAGCCGGCGGCACTGCCCACGCAGGACGACAGCCAGATCAAGCATGACGGCGGGAAAAACGACGTGGATGCCGTGGGAAACCGCAATGTGGGATGCGGCCGCGGAGTGGGGAACTGGTACTCGATCGAGCGGCAGGTGGCCGACGGGCGCCGCTATTCGCAGATGATCGAAGCGCAGATGAAGCTGGTCACCGACCCCGTGGTTACTGAATACGTGAACCGCGTGGGCCAGAACCTGGTGCGCAACTCCGACGCGCAGGTGCCGTTTACGATCAAGGTGGTGGATTCCGACGTCGTCAACGCCATGGCGTTGCCGGGCGGGTTCTTTTACGTGAACTCAGGGGTGATTCTCGCCGCCGACGAAGAGGCGGAGTTGGCCGGCGTGATGGCGCATGAGATTGCCCACGTGGCCGCGTGCCATTACGGGCGCGAAATGACGCGGGCACAGCTGCTGCAGATGATGTCGTTGCCCGCCATCTTCATGGGCGGCTGGATCGGATATGCGGCGTATGAGGGCATGGGCCTGGGAATTCCGCTGACGTTCCTGCACTTCTCGCGGACATTTGAAGCGGAGGCCGACTACCTCGGCGTGGAGTATATGTACCGTGCCGGGTACGATCCGTCCGCGTTCGTGTCCTTCTTCGAAAAGCTGCAGGCAATGGAGAAGAAGAAACCTGGAACGCTGTCCAAGGCTTTCGAAACGCACCCGCAGAATGCGGAGCGGATCGAGAAATCGCAGGAAGAAATCCGCAAAATTCTTCCGGCCAAGCCGCAGTACATCGTCACCACCTCGGAATTCGACGACGTGAAGACGCGGCTGGCAGCGTTGGAGAACAAGCACAAGGTTCTCGACCAGAAAGATACGAACAAGCCGAGCCTCAGGCGTACGGCCAACTCGGGCGATAACAAGGGCAATTCGCAGGATGACGACCGTCCAACGCTGAAGCGGCGCGATGACTCCAACTAGTTCAGGTCGCGGCCTTTCGAACGGCTACGAGGGATTTGAACCGGCAGCTGAGGCTGCCGGTTTCGCTTTGCGGTAAAGCGTCAGGTTCTACGGGGTCACAGAAGTCGGTGATTCCAATCACAGATTCAGCTTGAGAATAACTTTAGTCTCGGCTACGGTGGCATTGTTGCGCAGTCTGCAGGAGACGCTCTAATGGCAGAGAATACACTCACAATTACCGACAATCGCACGAATAAAACGTACACCGTCCCGGTGGAGAACGGAACCATCCGGGCGATGGACTTGCGCCAGATCAAGACTGGCCCGGAAGACTTCGGGCTGATGACCTACGATCCGGCATTTCTTAACACGGCATCCTGCAAGAGCAGCATCACCTTCATTGACGGCGACAAGGGGATTCTGCGGTATCGCGGCTATCCGATCGAGGTTCTGGCCGAGCACAGCACGTTTCTGGAGGTGGCGTATTTGCTGTTGTTCGGCGAGCTGCCAACGGAAACGGAACTGAAGAACTGGAAGTATGAGATCACGCACCACACCATGCTGCACGAGAGCACGAAGACGTTCATGGAGGGCTTCCGGTATGACGCCCATCCCATGGCGATGTTCGTAAGCACGGTGGCGGCGCTGTCGGGAATTTACCCCGAGGCGCGGCATGTGCTGGATCCTGCCAACCGGCTGTTGCAGATCAAGCGGCTGATCGGCAAGGTCCCCACGATCGCGGCCATGTCGTACCGGCACAGCGAAGGGCTGCCGTATGTGTATCCGGATAACGATTTCACCTATCCAGAAAACTTCATGAACATGCTGTGGAAGAAGGTGGAGCCGAAGTATTTGGCGCACCCGGCGATTTCGCGGGCGCTGGACATTCTGTTCATCCTGCATGCCGACCACGAGCAGAACTGCGGCACGAACGCAATGCGGTCGGTGAGCAGCTCGCAGGCGGATCCGTATCTGTCCACCGCGGCGGCAGCTGCGGCGCTGGCCGGGCCGTTGCACGGCGGAGCCAACGAAGAAGTCCTGAAAATGCTGGATGAAATCGGCTCCAAAGACAAGGTCTGGGATTATGTGAAGCGGGTGAAAGAAGGGCACGGCAAGCTGATGGGCTTCGGGCACCGGATCTACAAGAACTATGATCCGCGGGCCAAGATCATCAAGTGGACCGCCGAGCAGGTGTTCCAGGTGACGGGACGCAATCCCAAGCTGGACATCGCGCTGGAGCTGGAGCGAATTGCGTTGGAAGACGAGTATTTCGTAAAGCGAAAACTCTATCCCAACGTCGATTTCTACTCCGGGATCATGTATCAGGCCATGGGATTCCGGCCGGAAATGTTCACGGTGCTGTTCGCCATTCCGCGAACGGCGGGATGGCTGGCGCAGTGGCAGGAACTGATCACCGATCCGGAGCAGAAGATTGCCCGGCCGCGCCAGGTTTATACCGGACACGAGGTGCGCCAGTTCGTACCCATCGAGAAGCGGACCGCAGTGGCGGTGTAAGATCCGCAGCGCTGGTCTCAAGCGAGTGAGAAGTGAAGGGCCCGCACATTTGTCGCGTGCGGGCCCTTCTTATTGTTTGTGAGACGATCACCGGGAATCACCGGGAAAGGCACGACTAAGCTCTAGAGTGAGTCTGCGAATAATGGAACAAGCACGCTCTTGCGCGCTCCCTGGAGCAGCCTTACGCGGCGTGCTTGGCCAGTTCGGCCAGGCGCTCGCGATGGCGTTCGGGAGACGTGATGACTTTCATCTCCTGCCAATCGTAGGGAAATTCCTTGCCGCATTCGAGGCACGCGACATAGGTTCCGGTCAGGGCAGCGGCCTGGGGGCGGCGCGCGCCGCGACGAACGGACACCGGAAAGCTGTAGCGGGAGTGCCTGCAACCGAACAAAGAGTCCACCAACTTGGCGATCATGAGCCCACCTTCTATTCGAGCGGAGTGCCCGAAATCCCTGGGTTAGAGTGCGCGCCCCCTCCACGATGAACTGTGTGCGCCGCTCTTACAATACTTAGATTCACCTTCCAAGGAAAGAGTTTCGCGTCTCTATCTCGAATCAACCCATTCCGAAAAGGGAAGACGTGCGAAGGTCTTGCGCCAGAGCCAGTTACGCTGAGGAGAAACCAGTTACGCTGTGGAGAAAAAGGACTCTGGAGGCCGTGGGGACGCAGGTTTTCGCGGTCTTACGGCTGTACCAATGAATGGACTTCGCAGATCCCTGAAGGGGTTGGCCGGCGATTCATTGTGAACAGAAGAAAATCTATACGCTCTGCGGCCCGCGCTTCTTCTGCTGCTGGCACTTGGTCATGATGGCGGAACGCAGGCGGCTACGCAAGTCTTCGGGCAGTTCGTAAAGCTGGGAGTCGCGGTAGATCTCGATGGTCTTCTTGGTGGTGTCGCAGACAACATAGCAGTTATGGCACCAGGAGAGATGGTTCTCCAGTTCGACCTTGGTCTTTTCGTCGAGGACGCCGTCCAGGTAGTTGGTCAACTCCTGCAAAAACTCAGAGCATTTCACTTGTTGCCATCTCCGCTTGTAACATTACCGCTCTTGCCATTTGCCCCCTCACGTTTCTGAAAATAACGCCCCAATCGATCGCGCAGTTGCAGGCGAGCCCGTAACAGTCGCGATTTAACTGCCGGCACGCTCAATTCGAGCGCAGCCGCGGTTTCCTCCGTCGAAAGTCCTTCCACGTCTCGCAGTACGAACACCGTCCGGAAGCCCGGAGGCAGGCCCTGGATGGTCTTGCTCAAGATCTCGCGTAACTCGGCTTGTGTGTATTGCTGCTCGGGATTGGGGCTCCAGTCCGCAATCTCACGCGGTAGAGAGTCATCTTCGGTCTTGATCTCTTCATCGAGCGAAACGGTGCGCTCAGGGCGCCGGCGCCGCAATTTCATCAGCGCTTCGTTGACGGCAATTCGGACCAGCCAGGTATAAAACTTCGACTGCTCCTGAAACTGTGCCAGGTTCCCGTACGCCTTCAGGAACGCTTCCTGGACTACATCCTCCGCGTCTTCCCGGTTCTGCGTGATGTGCTGCGCGATTCGAAACACGTTGCGGTCATAGCGGCGGACCAACTCTTCAAAGGCGGAGTCGTCACCCTTCTTGGCCGCCTGAACCAGCGCCAGCTCATCACTGACAGGCCCTGCTAGCTTGTTTTGGATGGCTCCCATGCTCTGAGGATGCAGTATTTTCGGGCGGACGCAGCGGTCAGTTCCGAATCTGTTATTTTACTTGGTAACCAGCCTCTTTGCCCAATCGCTTTGCCGTATCCGTTCGAGAGCAATTTGCGATAGAGTGCAAAAGGTGGAGCGGCGCGCATTTCGTCAGTTACTTCCGTACCCTTACGCAGTCTCACAAGTGCCTTATAATCAGCAGTTAAGGCATTGGCGTTGCGTTGAGTCGATGGGGTTGGATTCAGCCCGAACACAACTGCAATTCGAAATGGTCTTCTGAGAATGGGCGAGAGCAAGGAACTCCAGCAAATCGTCGAGCGTGCAGTGGCGAAGGTCCTCGACCGCCAGATGCGCAGCATGCAGGCAGAGCTGGTGGAGAGTGTGCTGGCCCAGTTGCCCGCTGACGCTGCCGCGGCGCCGGCTGCCGCTGGTGAAGGCAACGTCGGTAACCTGGTGCAAGCCGTCTCCCGCATCCACGCCGGAAGCACGCAAAAGGAAATCCTGCGCGCGTTGCTTGACGCGGCCAGCGCACACGCGGCGCGAACCGCGCTGTTCGTGGTGAAATCGGGAACGGCCAGCGGATGGCAAGGCCGAGGCTTCGGCGAAGAAGACGCCGTCAAAGACTGCCCGCTCGACATTACAGCCGGATCTGCTGCGCATGCCTGCCAGAATCGCGTCGCAACTCCAGGCAACATCGCGGAGATGGATGCGCGTTTTGTGCAGCGCTTTGGCGGGCCGGAGAACGAACAGATTTTGGTCCTGCCCCTCGTTTTGAAAGATAAAGTTGCCGCACTGCTCTACGCCGATGGCGGCGCAACCGGCCAGATGGATGGAGCATCGTTGGAACTGCTGGTGCTGGCCACCAGCGCCTGGCTGGAAGTTGCCTCGCTGCGCAAGCAGGTGCAGAAGGAGCCGGGCGAGACAGCTCCTGCCATGGAACGCCCTGCGCCCGCGGCGCCCGTGCAGACGGTGAGTTCGTTCTCTGATCCCTTTGCCGCGCACGCTCCGAAACATACCGCAGCCAAGGCTGAGCCTGAGCCGGAACCTGCGGCGGAAGTCGTTGAGGTTTCCACGCACGCGGCGGCGGGTGCGGCCGCATCGGCTCCGGCTACGGCTGCTGATCCATTTGCCGGCATCTCGGCCGAAGATGCCGACACTCATCGCAAGGCGCAACGGTTCGCGCGCCTGCTGGTGGATGAAATCAAACTCTACAACCAGGCCAAGGTCGCCGAAGGCCGGCGCCACAAGGATCTTTACGACCGCCTGAAGGATGACATCGAGAAGAGCCGCGCGACGTTTCAAAAACGCTATGGCAGCACGGCGGCCGCCAGCGGCGACTACTTCCAGAAAGAAGTTGTGCGCAGCCTGGCGGAAGACGATCTTTCGGTGATGGGGGCAAGTTTCCGGAAGTAGTACATCTGGATAACAGGGGAAGGGCACGACTTCAGGTGCCGTTAAGGGACGAGAGATTTTGGGGGCTTTAGCCCCTGAGGGTGCAAACAGGTTCTGGCATTTGCGTCTCCGCGCGAAAATAGAAAACGTGGTTCGATCTGGCTTCATTCGCTGGGGTTTGATGGGGTGGGTACTCGGGCTGGCGCTGTGGTGCGGGTTCCTCAACGTCCCTGGTTCGACCGCATATTCGGCGACATCCGCCTCCGCGCAGCAATCGTCTTCCTCTTCTACTCCACCTGATTCTGCGCCGACTTCTCCACCCACCGCCCCAACTCCAACTCCGCCTGCCACATCTGAAAAGCCGACCACGCCGCCTGGCAATACGTCGCCCGAATCGGAAAAGAGCACTCAAGAGAATGCAACGGCGGCACCCGGCGCTCCGACCAAGACTTCTCCAGAGAAATCCACGGCGAAGAGCTCGACGGCCAAGTCCAGCGCGGCCACCAGCAAAACAACGTCAGGTAAGAGTCCAACGCGTGCCTCGACGACGAAGAGCTCGCCGGCTAAGAAGCGGAAGAGGCCGATTTCTCCCCGCGTTCGGCGCATCCGCGAAGCGTTTGTCGCTTCGGCGAATTTGCGGCCCATGGCGCAGCAGTTGATCCAGGATCGGACTCCACAGGCCTACGCGGGAGTGGAGGCCTATGCCCGCGCGCACGCCAAAGAAGACGCCGGGGCGCTCGCCTGGCTGGTGGTGGGATATGCCCACGTGCTCGACCACGATTACGGCAAGGCGATCGATCCGCTGAACCGTGCCAAACCCAGGGCGGGAGATCTGGGCGACTACGTTGCCTACTATCTCGGGACGAGCTATCTGCAAACCGGACACCAGGCGGAAGCGCTGGCGGCTCTGGCGGACTTCGCGGCGATATTTCCTGATTCATTGCTGGTGAGGGACGCCGACGTGAGTTATGCCGGCGCATTATTGAGTGAAGGACGACCGAGTGAGGCCGCTGCTTTACTCGAGAACGACAGATTGCCAGTGCGGTCCGATATCGAGTTCACGATCGGCCGCGCCTATGCCGTGCTGGGGCAGAATGCAAAGGCAACAGCGGCCCTGGAAAATGTCTACTACAACATGCCGACCGCGGCGGAGGCTGACACCGCTCATGCGGAGTTGAAAAAGCTGCCGCAAGTTCCTCCCGCGACGGCAGCGCAGCGCAAGACGCGCGCCGACTTGCTGATGAAAGCCAAGCGTTACAGCGATGCTGTCGAAGAATATCGGGAGTTGCTGATTCGCGCCACGAACGAGGCGCGTCCAGCCGCGGAGCTGAACTTGGCGGACGCGCTGCAGCGAAGCGGACGAAACCGCGAGGCCAAAGCGGAGCTGGGGACGATGCCCGGCGCGACTGCCGAGCAGAGCGCACAGCGGCTCTATATTCTCGGCGAGGTCGCGTGGTCGTTGGATGAGAACGAAACGTTCTACCGCACCGTCGGCCAGTTGAGGGAAACGGCGCCCACCAGCCAGTGGCTGGAGGCGGCGCTTCTTTCGGCCGCGAATCTGCACCTGGTGCACCACGAATACGACCTTGCGCTCGACACATTTCGAGAGTTGCAGCAGCGTTTTCCCACCGGGTCGCGCGCCTCGTATGCGCATTGGAAAGTGGCATGGTTGACCTTGCGCGCGGGACGTAACGATGAGGCAAAGAAATTATTCGAAGAGCAGATCGCGATGTATCCCGCGGGCAACGAAGCCTCTGCGGCCCTGTACTGGCGGGCGCGGCTGGCCGAGGAAGACAACGATCCGGCGATGGCGCGCGCGTTGTATCAGAAGTTGTCGGATCGGTATCGGAACTACTACTACGCGGAACTGGGACGACAACGTTTGAGCAAGCTTCCGCAGACGCCGGACGCTTCTGTGCACTATGCGCTGCTCGACCACGTCCCGTCGCTCGAGCATGGCGAGAAAGTTACGGTGACCGACCCACCGGCCGACGATCTTCATTTCCAGAAAGCGCAGTTGCTGGGCAACGGCGGACTGATCGACTTTGCCGTACGCGAATTGCAGGCGGCGACGAGCGCCGAGGGTGGCAACTGGGGGTTAGCCGAAACTGCCCAGCTTTATACCGACACAGGGCACTACGATCGCGCCATTGAAGTGATGAAACACTCCGTGCCCAGCTACTTCGCCGTGGATATTCCCGACCTTCCGCGAGCGTACTGGGAGGCGCTGTTTCCGCGGCCTTACTGGACGGACCTGAAGCGATTTTCTGTGGCCAACGGGCTGGATCCGTATCTGGTGGCTTCGCTGATCCGGCAGGAGTCGGAATTCAATCCCGAGGCGGTTTCGCGGGCCAATGCTGTGGGCCTCATGCAGCTGCTGCCGAAGACAGGCAAAGTCGTCGCCAGGCAAGAAGAACTGCGCCGGTACAATCCCAGCCAGCTTTACACACCCACGGTGAACCTGGAGCTGGGGACGCGCTACTTCCGCGGCATGGTCGATCACTTTGGCGGATCGTTCGAGTATGCGCTCGCCGCCTACAATGCCGGCTCAGACCGCGTGGAGGAATGGCTGGGTCAGGGCAAGTACCGCGACGCACAGGAATTCGTCGAGTCGATTCCATTCACCGAAACCCGCGAATACGTGCAGGCGATCCTGCGGAATGCCAGCGTGTACCGGCAACTGTATGGGGCGCCGTAGTTTCACTCATCTCCGGATTTCGTCCTTCCCATAAACATCGAATCAAAAACTCATAAAGCATTCGTAAGGATGGTGCCGATGACGTGTGGACTCCGCCGTCGAATCAGAGTAGCCTGATTTTGATTCAAGCTGAATCGGTTCAGTGGATTTCTACAGCGCTGTTCAATACCTGCTGTTCGTGGTCCTCGTCACCGTCCTGGTGAAGCCTCTGGGCGGATACATGGAAAGGGTCTTCGCCCGAAGGCCGACTCTTCTCGATCGCATCTGCCTCCCGCTGGAGCGGATGACCTACCGTGTTACGGCGGTCGATCCTGACGCGGAGATGACGGCCAAGGAATACGCGACTTGCTTCGTGTTCTTCGGCCTGGCGGGAACAGTGGCGTTGTATGCGATTCTTCGCATGCAGCACTTCCTACCGTGGTTCTTCCCGCAATACCAGACCACGCCCTTAACTCCGGATCTCGCTCTGAACACCGCCATCAGCTTCTCGACGACGACGACCTGGCAGGCCTACGCGGGCGAGAACACGATGAGTTATTTCAGCCAGACGGTGGGACTATGCGCCCAGAATTTTCTGGCGGGCGCGGCGGGGCTGGCCGTAGGCATTGGGTTCATCCGTGGCATGGCACGGCAGTTATTGGGCACGATCGGCAACTTCTGGGTGGACCTGACGCGGTCTTTGCTCTGGATTCTGTTGCCGGGAGCTTTGCTCGGAGCCTGCCTTCTTGTTTGGCAAGGTGTGCCCATGAATTTCCATTCCTACGCGGTGGCCAACGCGATCGAGGGAGGCAAACAGGCGATTCCGCAGGGGCCGGTCGCGGCTCTGGAGATCATCAAGAATCTGGGCACCAACGGCGGCGGTTTTTTCAACGCGAATGGAGCGCATCCCTATGAGAATCCCACGCCGCTGACAAACTTCCTGGAGATGGCAGCCATTGTCCTGTTGCCCGCGGCATTGACGAACACTTTCGGCAGGATGGTGCGCCAGCCCCGGCAGGGATGGATTCTTTACTGGGTGATGGTTCTTTTCTTCTGCTCCGGACTTCTGTTCGTGCATCGTTTTGAAAAGCGAAGCTTTGATGCGAGGGATCTCAGGCAGACACTCTCTGTGCCCGCCACCGCCCGTCTGCAAAATGTCCGACTCAACTCGGCTGGCAATCTGGAGGGCAAGGAAGTACGGTTCGGCGTCGGCGGCTCTACGCTGACCGCGGTCGTGACCTCGAACACAGCTACAGGATCGAATGACGCCATGCACGACAGCTTTACGTCGCTGGGCGGTATGGTGCTCCTGGTGAACATGCTTCTCGGAGAATTGGTCTTCGGAGGGCTGGGCAGCGGTCTCTACAGCATGGTGATGGCTACCGCGATCGCGGTTTTTCTTGCCGGACTGATGGTCGGACGCACGCCGGAGTATCTAGGGAAGAAGATCGGGGCCGCCGAGAACAAGATGATCATGCTTTACGCTTTGGCCGGGCCGCTGCTGATCTTGCCGCTCACTGCGATTGCGGTGAGCACCAAGCTCGGGCTGGCGGGGCTGACGACCAACGCTGGCCCTCACGGTTTTACGGAAATTTTGTTCGCCTACACGACCTGCTTCGCCAATAACGGCCAGAGTTTTTCCGGGTTGAACGCCAGCACAGTCTTTTACAACCTCACTACCGTGGTTGCGATGATGGTGGGCAGGTTTGGCCTGGCGGTACCCGCGTTGGCGTTGGCCGGCTTGTTTGCTCGGCAGAGGAACTCCCCCGCGACATCTGGAACTCTCCCCACCGATTCTCTGCCATTCGGCATCCTGCTCGCTACTTGTCTGGTCACGATGGTGGCTCTGAGTTATCTCCCCGCGCTGGCACTCGGTCCAGTGCTGGAACGGCTGCTGTTGGGAAGGTAAGGATCCGAGGCGCGGCGGCGGGCTCTTTCGGCAACACAATTCGCGGGTTAATCTTCTAGGGAACCCAATCCAGCGTGTTTGCGTACATCCATGAGGGTAGAGGTGCGCCCACGGAGGTCTGTCCATATGAGAACCGCATCATTTGCCCTGCTGATCTTCTCCGCTGCGTTGGTCACGGCCCAGGACGCAAGGATCGTGGAAGTTGGAAAGAGTCCCGTCGAGGCGAAGTTCCCATCTGGCGGGCAGTTGCGCATGGAACTTTGCTCCAGCGGCATCGATGTTGTCGGCCGGGACGAAAATGTGCTTCGCGTCTCCTACCACGCCGACCGCGACGATACGCAGCACGATGTGAGAGTCCGGATCGAGGTCTCTGGCGACCGGGCCTACTTCAGAGTCAGTGGCTGCCCGCGAAACAACTTCCGCGTGACGATCGAAGTGCCGAAGTACTCCGGTCTTTATGTGCGCATGTTTGCCGGTGAGCTGAATGTGAGAGACGTCACGGGCGACAAGAACGTGGAACTGGATTTTGGGCAACTCAACCTGGATTTAGGCAACACCGACGACTATGCCCACGTCGGTGCTTCGGTAAACAGCGGGGAAGTGAACGCCGTGGCCTTCAACGTATCGAAAGGCGGACTCTTCCGCTCTTTCTCTCGGAACGGCCCGGGCAAATACCGCGTACATGCGCACGTTGGAGCAGGAGAAGTGGACCTTCGTTAGAGGGCGACATCAGGACTGGCCTGCATTCGGGGTTCTACTGCAGAGTGTCAGACGAAAGTTTCTTACTGTGAGGCTTGCTGAACAGGATCTCCAGCACCAGCAGCCCGGCCCCGATCACGATGGAGCTGTCGGCGAGATTGAATACCGGCCACTGGTAGTGCTTGATATAGAAGAGCAGGAAATCGACCACCTTGCCGCTGACCACGCGATCCCATAGATTTCCCGCCGCGCCGCCGAGAATCAGCGACAGGGCAATGCCGGTCATCGTCAGGGGCCGCGATTGTCTCCACAGCAGCACGATCACGATTGCCATCGCAATGACAGAAAAGCCGATAAGAAGCCCTGTCTTCCAGTGGGCCGGCGATTCGGCGAACAGGCTGAAGGCGGCGCCGGTGTTTTCCGTGTGGGTGAGGCGGAAAAATCCTGGAATGATCTGAATGTGCGCATACAAGGCGATGCGCGTTGCCGCCAGATGCTTGGTCCAACGATCGAGCACGACGATCAACAGAGCGAGCAGGAAATATATGGCGCGCACGGAGCTCCTTGACATCAACTAACGCTGCGCCTCCAGTTCTTTCAGCACCGCGCTGCAGCGCTCGCAGACTGTGGGGTAAGTTTTGTCTTCGCCGACGTGCGGGGAATAGTTCCAGCAGCGCTCGCACTTGGCGCCGTCGGCTTTCTTCACTTCAACGTGCACTCCGCCCGTGCCATTGCCTGAGCCCTGCGCGAGAGTGACCGCAGAGACGATGAACAGGTAGCGGAGTTGTGCCTCATATTTTTTCAACACAGAATAGACCGGATCCGATGCCGTTAGCATGATCTGCGCCTCAAGCCCGGTACCGATCAATTTCTTGTTGCGAGTCTCTTCGAGCGCCTTCAGGACCTGGTCGCGGACATCTCGCAGCCCAGTCCAGTACCGGTCGAGCGATGCCCACTCCTGCGCTGTCATGCAATCATCCGGATTGTTTACATCAAGCGGCTTGAGGAACCTTGCCAAGTGGACACTTGCCAGACCCTCGGCCATTCGTGGCATGTGTTGCCATACCTCCTCTGCCGTAAAGCTCATGATCGGTGCAACGGCGCGAACCAAGGTCTTCACGATCCGCCACAGAGCGGTTTGGGCGCTGCGCCGCCCAACGGATCTTCGCGCTGATGTGTATAGGCGGTCCTTCAATACGTCAAAATAAAACGCGCTCAGATCTACGATGCAGAAATTGTTCACGCGCTGGTAAATCTTGTGAAATGCGAACTCGTCGTACCATTGTTCGATGTCGCGCTCAAAATTTAGCGTCAGATAGAGCACGTACTGATCGAGTGCATTCATCTGGCTGTATGGAACGCCGTCTCGCAGTGCATCGAACCCGTCGAGATTCCCCAGGATGTAGCGAAGCGTGTTGCGGATCTTTTTGTAGTTCTCCGCCACGCGCTGCATGAGTGCTTCGGAGCCGACTACATCCTCGCGAAAGTCGACCGAGGCCACCCACAGGCGCACGATTTCTCCACCCAGGCGGTCGGAGATGTCCACCGGATCGACGTCGTTGCCGCGCGACTTCGACATGGCCTGCCCGGTTTCGTCGAGCGTCCAGCCGGGAGTGACGACGCCTTTGTACGGCGGCGTCGCGCGCACGCCCATGGCGCAGAGGAGGGAAGACTGAAACCAGCCGCGGTATTGGTCGCCACCTTCGAGGTAAAGATCGGAGGGCCACGGATAGTCGGGCTCGCCGGGAGTCCTGTCTTCAGCAGTCAGGGCTAAGTAACTCGCGCCCGATTCGAGCCACACGTCGAAAATGTCGGTCTCCTTCTCGAACTTCGTGCCGCCGCAATGCGGACACTTCGTGCCAGGAGGAAGAATGCCGTCAGACTCCGAAGTGAACCATGTATCCGCACCGGACTTCGCGAACAACTTGACGACTTTCCGATTCACCGCAGGATCGTTGAGCGGCTTGCCGCAGGACTCGCACAGAAATACAGCGATCGGCACCCCCCAAACGCGCTGCCGCGAGATGCACCAGTCCGGGCGCGTCTCGATCATGTTCGACAGGCGCTCTTCGCCCCATGCCGGGTCCCACTTCACTTTCTTGATTTCTTCGAGGGTGCGCTTCCTGAGAGTGTCGTTCGCGCCTGTACCGCCGGGCATGGGAGTTTCCATCGAAATGAACCATTGCTCGGTGGCGCGGAAGATGACCGGATTGTGGCAGCGCCAGCAGTGCGGATACGAGTGCTCGGTTTTTTCGGAATGCAGCAGCGCGCCGCGCGCCTTCAGCAGACTGATGATCGGCTGATTCGCGTCCCACACGCGCTTGCCGTCGTATTCCGGCAGGCCCTTGCGCAGGATGCCTTTCTCATCCACGTTGCTGGTGGCGTCGAGGCCATATTTCACGCCCGTCGCGAAGTCCTCGGCGCCGTGCGAGGGCGCTGTGTGGACCACGCCCGTGCCGGTGTCCATGGTGACGTAGTCGGCGAGCACGCCGAGAATTTTGCGGTCGAGAAAGGGATGCTGGAAGCTCAGCCGCTCCAATTTACGGCCGGGAAAGTGGGCAAGTTCGCGCGGCGTGCCGAGATTGCACTTCGTGGCCACGTCTGCGGCCAGCTTCGATGCAACGATATAGACGTCTGCCTCCGATTCCAGCGCAACGTACTCCTCATCCGGATGGAAGGCTACAGCCATCGAAGCGGGCAGCGTCCACGGCGTCGTGGTCCAGATGATGGTCGAGATCTTCTTCCCGGCCAAGGCCGAATCTATCTTCGCTGGCTCATCGAGAAGCGCGTATTTCACCCACACCGTCGGGCTGGTGTGATTTTCATATTCGACTTCGGCCTCGGCGAGTGCGGTCTCGTCGTGCATGCACCAGTAAACGGCCCGCAGTCCCTTGTAGACAAAGCCATTCTCGTAGAAGGAATAAAACGTAGAGAGCACCACCGACTCGTATTGCGGAGTCATAGTGGCGTAGGGGCGGTCGAAGCGGCCAAAGACCCCGATGCGCTTGAATTGTGTGCGCTGCAGGTCGAGAAATTTCTGGGCGTACTTGCGGCACGCGGCCCGCACATCCGTCGCTTTCATCTGCAGCTTCTTGCCGCCCAGTTCCTTGTCGACCTTGATCTCGATCGGCAGACCGTGGCAGTCCCAGCCGGGAACGTAGGGTGCGTCAAATCCGGCCATGGTCTTCGATTTGACGATGAAATCTTTCAGACACTTGTTGAGCGCGGTGCCCAGATGGATCGGCCCGCTCGTGTAAGGCGGACCATCGTGGAGTATGTAAAGTGGTGCGCCTTTGCGGGCCGAGCGGATGCGCCCGTAGAGCCCCATCTGCTCCCATCGAGCCAGCATTTTCGGCTCATTCTGGGGCAGGTTGGCCTTCATGGGGAAGGCCGTTTTCGGCAGATTGATGGTTCCCTTCAGCTCGAGCGGCACTCAGTCGTGTCTCCCAAATGATTGAATCTTTTCATTATAGGGAGCGGGGGCGGGGAACGTCTATGCACAGGCCGACACCGGCTTGTATGCTCGCAGCATGCGCTCCGAATCATTTCGCCCCCTGGAACCGACCTTGGTTACGCCCGCTGAACTCTCGGGAATCCTTGAGGAACTTTCCCGTCGAGAACCAATTTTTCATCGCCCGGAACTCGGCACCACGCGCGCCGACTTCGAGAAAATGACGGTGGACGATTTCTGGGAGGTTGGAGCCTCGGGTCGGCGTTACTCACGCTCCGCCGTGCTCGATGTACTCGAGAAGCGTTATGCCACGCCCTATGCCGATGTCTGGGAGACCACGGGTTTTCATTGCCGGAAACTCGCTCCGGATGTCTACCTTCTGACGTACACCCTAGTGCAAGACCACAAGCGGCGAACCCGGCGCTCCACCATCTGGCAGCGCACTAGCGAGGGATGGCAAATCGTTTACCACCAGGGGACCCTCGTTCAGGACGAGTGAAAACGAGTGAAGAAGACTAGAAGACCGGCGGCAAAACGAAACTCAACAGACGGGCGCGCCATTCTGGACGGTGCCGGGAGTATAGCTGGCAACAGGTAGGACATGTCTTTCCGACTACTGGCGGGCACATGGAAATACACTGTCGGAAAGGGCAGGTACGAGTTACAATTTGGACAAGCAGTGGTTGAGCCACCCCCGGTCTGCCAAGAGGGCCTTTCAGGACCTGCAATTTAGCACAGACCGAGGCAGCCCGAAGCAACTTGGGGGCGCTGGCGGACATCTGTGTAAAGAGGGGATTCCACGCAAGTTAGGCGGACTCCCAACAAGCGTTGAGGGCACTCCAGACCGGAAATATGGGATCCGCGCAGGTTAATCCGAACGTCTCTGGCCAGGAGCCGGAGCTGCATCTCTGCCTGGGCTCGCAGACCTTCGAAGAGCCCTTGTGGAAATCGCTTTTTCAAGAGCTTGACGAC
The DNA here is from genome assembly GCA_964407245.1 of uncultured Acidobacteriaceae bacterium. Taxonomy (GTDB): domain Bacteria; phylum Acidobacteriota; class Terriglobia; order Terriglobales; family Acidobacteriaceae; genus Sulfotelmatobacter. Next base: position 6,586 of record CAYOUY010000193.1, on the reverse strand, counting down.
TTTTTCTTCCCCAAGAAGCTTCCGCCTCTCAAGCTGGAATCGAAGCCGGAACCGGTCAAGGACATCTGGGGCTTTTATTCCCACTGGAAGGCTGGCGCGCTGGGTGCCGCTGGCTATTATGCCTTGCTGGCTCTGGCGATCGTGCTGACGGTGGTCATCGGGCGCCGCATCGTAAAAGCGGCCCCTGAGGCAAAGGTCACCGTCATCCCGATTTATACCGGCGACATCCCTGAGCTGAAGCCCTCGAAGACTCAGGTGGGCGGGGGCGGCGGGGGCGGCGATCGTGACGTCCTGCAGGCCAGCAAAGGACGGTTGCCGAAGTTCTCCATGCAGCAAATCGCTCCTCCGGCAGCAGTGATTCGCAATCTGAATCCCAAGCTGCCTGTCGAGCCTACGATCGTGATTCCGCCGCAGGTTCATCTGGCTTCGAACAACATGCCGAATCTGGGCGATCCCATGGCCGGATCAGTATTGCCCTCCAATGGAACCGGCTCAGGCGGCGGAATTGGTTCTGGCAGCGGGGGCGGCGTGGGGTCGGGTAAGGGGCCGGGGTTTGGACCGGGTGAGGGCGGCGGCGTTGGCGGAGGAGTCTTCCGTGTCGGCGGGGGAGTTTCGCCCCCACGAGCGATTTACTCGCCGGAGCCAGAATTTTCCGAAGAAGCTCGCAAGGCGAAATATCAGGGAACGTGCACCCTTAGTCTGATTGTTGGGATCGATGGCCATCCCAGAAACATTCAGGTCACAGGCAGCCTGGGCATGGGACTCGACGAAAAGGCAATCGAAGCGGTGAAGAATTGGAGGTTCGAGCCCGGAATGAAGGATGGCCATCCGGTACCCACGATTATTGCCGTCGAAGTCGACTTCCACCTTTACTGAGTTCCGGCGTGCTCCTCGATTTTCCGAATCATTGTGACGTGGACTACCACCCCTTGTGCGAAATCTAAAGTCGCGCTGTCCGATTTTTGTGCGGGAAGCTACTCCTTCAGATCGTTATTCCTTCAGATCCACGTGAAGAACGTCGGCGATCTCGTGTGCCAGAAAACGTTGGCCCAGCTTTCGGAATTTTTCGACTGAGTCGGTCGCGAAGAACTTCAGCCGTGGGGCAGCGCGCCGCTCGTTGTTGATGTTGTCCGCTGGCGCAGGAGGCAAAAGCTGCTGAAGATGGTCGGCCACGGCACGCGCAGTCGACTCGGCGGAATCCACGATGCACACATGCTCCGGCCCAACACGATGCAGCAGCGGCTTCAGCAGCGGATAGTGCGTGCAGCCGAGCACCAGCACATCGGCGTCGGTGAACCCGTCGGCGAAGGCCTCACCGAGATAGATGCGCGCGACCTGCTCGGTCACGGTGTGCTCCACCCATCCTTCTTCGACCAGCGGAACCAGGAGAGGACAGGCTTTTTCACGCGCCTCAAGGCCGCGAGCTTCGAGCGCCTTGCGGTAGGCGTGGCTGCTGACGGTGGCCTCGGTCCCGATGACGACAATCTTCCGGTTTTGCGTGGCCGCGGCGGCAGCGCCCGCGCCCGGCTCGACGACCCCAACGACTGGCACATGTGCGGCTGCTGTGATGCGGTCGAGAGCTAGAGCCGTGGCCGTGTTGCAGGCGATCACCAGCAACTGGGCGCCGTGGGATTCGAGATAGTGTGCGGCTTCGACCGCATATCGAGCAACGGTCTCGACGGATTTTGAACCGTAGGGCAGGCGTGCAGTGTCGCCAAAATAGGCATAATCGGCGTCCGGGACAACTTCAAGTAAAGCTTTAAGAACGGTGAGTCCGCCGAAGCCGGAGTCGAAGACGCCGATGATGGGACGACGAGGGGTCATTGGTCGGATTGCGTTTCATGATAGCAGCGGGCAGGGAATTGAACGGTGATCAGGATTGTTCGGCCTGACTTGCTCAGTTCCGGATCGCTTGGTGGGATCGTTCTCCGCGCCGCGGTCTACGCCTTGAGATGAGTTCTTGCCACGCCGGGGGCAACGCCCAAGACTTCTGCCGTCCGCCCACAGCATGGTCCCGGCGGAATTGGTGCGCCGTGCGGGCAGGTGCGCGGATGGCCCAGGAAGGTGCAAATCTTGTCGGTGGCTTCGGGCGAGAGAATGTGCTCGAACTTACAGGCCTGCTGCTCGATTTCCGTCTCGCTATCCATGGCCAGACTGTCGGTAAACAGACGCTCGGCCAGCCGATGCCGGCGAATAATGTTCCCGGCGCGTTCGCGGCCGCGCGGAGTCAGTTCAACGATCGCTGTACCATCGCCCACGGAGGCGGATACGGGTTTCAGCGCGTCGTGGCACGGGTTCACGAATGGCTTGTGATCGTGCGTTTCCGGCGGATGCGGCGCCGACCTCACCAGTTCCAGTTCAATCATCTTTTCGATTGCCAGGCTCACGGGCAAAGCGCCATGCACTTCCATGCGTTCGACCTCGGCGATTTCGCCATGCTCGGCGAGCACCCAGAGTTCTTCGAGGACCTCGTCCAGCTGCTCCTCGTCGGCCATGGAGAACGTTTCCATCGCCGCGATCTTGCCATGGTGCAGCTCAATGCGCCTATCGGCCAGACGCGCCACGACCGGGTCATGCGTGACCATCACGATGGTGCGTCCCTGCTGGTGAAACTCGCGCAGCAGGCGCAGTACGATTTCTTCATTCTGCGCGTCGAGGTTGCCCGTGGGTTCGTCGGCCAGAATGATGCGCGGATCGTTGATCAGCGCCCGCGCGATGCAGACACGCTGCTGCTCGCCGCCCGAAAGCTGCGACGGCAGATGATGCGCGCGGTCGCCCAGACCCACGCGGGCCAGCGCGTCGATCGCTTCCTTCTCATCGGTCATGCTGTGAAAGTACTGTGCCAGCATGACGTTTTCGACAGCGGTAAGAAACGGAATCAAATGAAATTGCTGAAAGATAAATCCGATTTTTTCGGCACGCACACGATTCAATTCGGCAGAGGAAATTCCAGCCACGTTCTGCCCGTCGAGCCAAATCTCTCCGGAAGTCGGCCGGTCGAGGCAGCCAATCAGATTGACCAGCGTCGATTTGCCCGATCCTGACGGCCCCATGATCGACAACCATTCACCCGGCGCCACGTGCACAGAAATGTGGTCGAGGGCATGAATAGCGCCGTTATCCTTCCCCAATCCGTTTCCCGCTTCCTTGGCGGGGTAGAGCTTGGTGACGTCTTTGATCTGGATCATCTATTCTCCCCTCAGAATCACCGCCGGCTGCACACGGCGCAACAACGAAATGGGCAGGATCGCCGACAAGAGCGTGACCACCATGCTACCAGCCAGAACCACCGGCAGCACGCTCCATCGCGGCACCACGGGTGCGTGAAAGTTGACTCGGCCAATCCACGCAGCAATGCCAATCCCAACCGCGAATCCGATCAGGGCCCCGGTTGCCCCCAAAGCCGCTGCCTCGGCGGCGAAAAATCCGTTGAGCAGGCGACCGGAAGCACCGAGCGCCTTCATGATGGCGAAGTCGCGCCGCCGGTCGAAGACCCATCCCATGAGCGTGGAGAGCACGCAGAGCGCGGCGGTGAGGATGATGAGCGCGGCGGCGGCGAGTAACGTCGCGCGGGTTTTGCCTAGCACGCGCGCCTCGCCTTCCATGATCTGGCGCACCGGTCGCACATCCGCCGCGGGAAGGGCCTGCGCGAGCTGATTCATGATTGCGGCGATTTCCTCGGGTGATCCGTTTGCCGCCACTTCGACAGTGGAGGGCTGCACGCCGGTCCACTCGACAAAATCGGCCAGGGCGAGATAGATCCGGCTGTCTTCGGCGGCGCCGGTTTGTACCGTGCCTGCGGGCGTGACATGCAACACGCGACCTTGGAAGGTCAAATCGAACGGCTGATTTTTCGGTGTGACGATGGGAGCGGCGCGCACGCCAATTAGCGCCTGCAGCGGCGATGAGGGCCAGTTGCTCACCTTCCACCAGCGGTTCAATTGCCGCACGCGGCTGAAATCCGTGCCTGCGACCACGATGGGCTGGCCATCGCCGGTACGCGCGACGATCATGCCAAAAGGTGCAGCAATGCCGCGTCCCGCTAGAACTGAATCCACCTGCGCCAGCGCGTCGGCGGGAAGGGAAGCCCCGTCTTTCCCGACCAGAACGATGTTGGCGCCATAGTTGCGAAACTCGCGGCGCAGTTTGGCCTGTACGTCGACGTAAAGATTCAGCATCGCGGTCGCAACTGCGGCCGCCACTACCATGGCAAACAACGCGGAAGCTGCACGCCCGCGGCGCAGCACCGCCGCCCGCAGCAACATGCGCACCAGCATGGAAGTGTGCGGCGCATCGGCACGGCTGGCGGCCAGTTCCCGCGCGGCGATTGGCGTGGGCGCGCTCACAGCTCACCTCGCAGGGCAAATACGGGGTCCAGTCCAACCGCGCGCCGGATCGCGGCCGCGCTTCCGGCGAAGGTTACGATCACTGCAATGGCGAGAATCACGGGCAGTAATACCGGCTGAATCGAAATCTGCGAATTGAAGATCGACTGGCCGATTTGATGTGCCAGAAGCGCGCCCGCGGCGAAACCGATGATCCCGCCAAAGAGCGCCAGCAGCAAGGCTTCGGCAAAGAAGACGGCAGCGACCGCAAGCTTCCCGGCGCCCAGGGCCTTCATCAATCCGACTTCTGCGCGCCGCTCGAAGATCGCCGTGGCCATCGCCGCAGAAACGGCCAGCGCCGAGGCAAAGAGGGCGGCCAGCGTGATCAGGAAAATCAGGCCCTCGATCCGCGTCAGCATGGCGCCCTCGTTTTGCGCGACCTGACGAATCTGCTCGGCGTGCGAATGCGGAATGGCTTCGGTCAACTGCAATGCAATCGCCTGCGGATATGGAGTGCAATACCAGCGCTCATACACCGCGCCGGACATGCTTTTGGGATCACGGCGACCGAAGGCATCCTCGGGCTTGGTAAGAGCGCTCACGTAAATGCGCCTTACCGCGCCGGGCCGACCGAGAATTTCCTGGGCCAGGGCGATCGGCGCAACGATCTGATCATCCTCCGTGCCGCCGGTGGAAAGAATTCCGCTAACCCGCAGTTCGCGCCCGGAAAGTGCAACCCTGTCGCCGGCCTTCTTGCCCAGCCGCGCCGCACGCTTCTCGCCGACGAGAACATCCCGCGAATTGTCATTTGGCCACGCGCCCTCGACCCTCCACCACGGGTGCGTGGTGCGAACACCGGTGACGAAATCTTCTTTACCGAGTTGAATGTCTTTTGCGAAGTAGGTGCCGAGCAGCGTCGCGTCCTGCTGCTTGCCATCCTTCTGGATCGCAACGTTCACGGGAAGCATGGGCGCAAACGCCGTGATGTTGTTGCGCCAGAAAATGTCTTTAATCTTGGGCAGGTCCGCTTCGTTGAGAAAGGCTCCGTCGGTCGGCGGCTTCAAGTTCACGCCGCCAATTTCCACGTCGAGGGAATCTTCCTGCGGAGTGACGATCAGGTTGGCGCCAACCGCGCGAAGCTCACGATTCATTTTGTCGCCGATATCGGTGGCGACCGCAATCATAGCCGTGGCGACGGTGACGCCCAGCGTGATTGCCGCCCCGGCCAGCACCTTGCGCCGTTTCTGGCGGCGGAACGATTCGTAGACGAGCCGCACGAACACGGCTACTGCGCCCCGAACAGGCGGCTGCCGGCCGCGATGTCGGCCTCCTGAATGATGATCGCATCGGCCGTTTGCGTGGCTTTCAGCGGAATGGGATTGCAGCCTCCCGCTGTGCCTACGGACTGCGGATTGATCGGCGCAGCGCAGTTCTTGCACACTACGCCGTTGCTGCTCTTGTAGAAGCCCACGGCGCCGCAAATTTCGCAAGCGTCGAAGACAGTGGCGATCTTGCCATCCGGTTTCTGATATAGCCAGAACCGCACCTCCACGCCCTTTTCCTGTGCCTGGAAGCGGTGCAGGTCTCCGTCGGAAACCTGGGCCAGCGGAATGGTCACAGCCCCGTTGGTGAAAACGACTTGGGTTGCGGGCGAGAGCGCGCTCACGCTCCTCGCATATATAAACTCGGCCGTGACCATCACGATGAACAAGAACGAAAATGTGCAGACCGACGCCATCCACAGCCGCTCGCGGCGGGCCGTCCAGGCCGCTTTGCGGCGCGCGGCGGGCGAGGGCGAGTCCGGTACGGGCTGGCGCCGTTTGGCGTCGAACAGGATCATCAGCGCGGCCAGCGCGAAGATCGTCACGAAAAAGAACCAGTCATTGCTCACGATCGGGCCGATGATCGCCATCTCGCGCTTGGAGGAGGCAATCACGCCGCTCTCGGAAAGCTCGTGCAGGCCCGAGATCAGCAGCTGCCCAGCCACCAGGAACATGATTGCGGTCGTGACCCGGAAGAACTTCTGCAGCTTGATGCGCACGCTGCCCTTGACGAACATCACGCCGAAGGCGATGGCCGAGAGCACGCCCAGAAGCGTGCCCAAAAAGCTCATCAGTTCAGTGGAATTCAGCGAGACGGCGGCCAGCATCAGCACCGTCTCCGCCCCCTCGCGGAGCACCATCAGGAAAATGAACACGAACAGCCCGAACCAAGCGTCGTTGCCCGCCAGCAGGCCGACCTTGCCTTCAATCTCCCCCTTC
>CAYOUY010000192.1:0-1693 GCA_964407245.1 uncultured Acidobacteriaceae bacterium | reverse complement strand
ACGGTCAGCGTATTGCTCGGGCTCAGCTGGAAGTCAAAGCGCGGACCGAGGTTGGTCCGCGTGGAGGACGTCGGTACGGCTTGACTAAACGGGCCGCTGGGCAGGGTCGCGGAGACGATGTTGGCATCGTTGATATCGCGGTGCTCCACATTAAAGAAAAGCGAGATCTTCTTGCTGAGCGGGCCGCTGATGCTGGCGTTCGCCAGCTCCGAGTGGTAGCCCGGCTCCTCGGTGACGAAGGGGTTGACCGAATTGAAGGAGGAATCATTGCCGTCAATGAACGCCTGCCCGTGCCACGCGCCGGTTCCCGGCTTGGTGAAGATTTCGATGCGGCCGTAGCCCAGCTTGTCGTACTCGGCCGAGAAGGGATTCTGGTTGATGCGGATCTCGCGGATCGAAGACTTGGGCGGGAGCTGGCCTCCGGTGAACCCGTCAATGTAGATCTGGCCGCCGTTCGGCCCCGCGCCGGGACCGGCAAGAGCTTCCAGTTCGGACTGCAGCTCGTCGGGGTCGTCGGACAGTGCGTCAAGATCCTTCCCTTGAATCACCAGCACGCTGGCGTTATTCGACGGGTTCACATCCACCGTGGTCGCCTGCTCCTCAACTGTCACCTTCTCCTGTTCCACCATAATTTGAAGCGGAATGTTCAGATTGGTGACCTGGCGAGCCGCGACATCAATATCTTGCTGGAATGCGGTAAACCCCTTGGCGTTGGCCGTGACCGTGTATTTGCCCGGCACTAACCCGCTGATCTGGTACCCACCCTGGCCGTCGCTCTGCGCCGACTTGGTCTGTCCCGCGGCGCTTTTGGCTGAGATGGTGGCGCCCGGTATCACGGCACCGGAGGGATCGGTTACCTGCCCGCGTAACATCCCGGATGTATCCTGCCCCATCGCGAACTGCGAGCAGAAAGTTGAGAGCAGCAGAAAGAGCAACAGGCTGGTTGTGAATCGTTGAAGTAGCATCCGGTTCCCGGGGGAAATCCTCCAGCAAGGGCCCATCATTGTGCGGCTGCCTCCGCGGATGCCGAGCCGAGGCTCCACGGCGAGAGCAGCATGGCAGCACTCTCTCCGTTGGGAGACGCCGTCAGAATCGGCTCCACGCCGGTCAGCAGCGTGACGGCATTGACGGCGGAGTCGGCGAGGCCCTGCATAGTGACCAGCATCACGGCGTCGCCTTTCTGCAGATCGGCAAGTGTCACCGCCGGCAGGCGGCTCAGCAACTGCTGCAGATCTCCGCCGCCGCGCGGACGCGCAGCACCGGCATCACCCTGATCTGCCTTCGCAGCGGCGGGCTGCTGGTTGGCACCAGTCCCACCGGCACCGTTATCCGGAGGCGAACCCTTGAGCCGCATGGCAATCCGCTGCGCCACCATCGGAGGCAGCTTGCGGAGTTGGGAATCGGCCGTGATCTTTACGGTGACAGGCTTCTTGGTGAAAACATCCATAACGCTGAGTGTGCTGCCAGTGGGATCGACGGCAGACACGGTTCCGGCAATGTTGCGAAACGATCCGAAAACAATCTCTTCCGCGGTCAGCTCGCTGCCCTCGGCGTTAAGCGCGCCGCGGGCGCGGAGCTGGTCGCCGGACTTGACCTGGTCCAGGGATGACGGCTTCGCATCCTGAAAGTTCACGGAATCGGGCGCATAGCGGCGCACGATCGTGTCCTTCGACACGCGGACCATAACGGTCTT
>CAYOUY010000191.1:0-5629 GCA_964407245.1 uncultured Acidobacteriaceae bacterium | reverse complement strand
GTGCGCTTCGTCGACGGTGCGTCGGCGCCAGGCAGGAGACATGCGGTCGCGGTACCAGGCATCGGCCAGCCGCCACGCCTGCTCGAGGCTCAGCGTTGCGCCGCGGGGGAGTCTCCAGGCCTTGCACCAGCGTTCGATGTGTTTTTCCTTGCTTTGTTCCTCCGACCGCTGATCTTCCAACTGGAAGATGAGCATGGTCTTTCAATTGAAGACGATGTCGTCCCACCATTGCCGTGCGGGAAGCGCGAAATGCACAATGCCGGCCGGCTCGCACCCGACTTCGCCGTGGCCCACGCTCACCGTCATGCTCTCACCGCAGCATCCGCAAGAGGCGAGGACGCGCCCGTCGCATTGCAACATGGAAATGACGCCGAGCGCGTCCCAGATGCAGTTGCCGTACCAGCTGCGAGGCCGGCTTGGTCCTTCAGTTTCTACAACAAATGCCGTTGGTACAGCCGACAGCGGATTCGCCATCAGGACTTCGCCGCTTCCCGGCTGCAGCACAAGCATGTGCGCTGCGGCCAACTCGTGGAATGCACTGGTCACGTCACCGACAGTGCAGCCAAGATCCGCGGCCATCTCCGCCTTCGACGGGCAGCGGCCTTCATCCACAAACAATTCGTAGAGACGCACGCGGACGCGATTGTTGAAGTCGGCAGTCATGGTCGCACGGACAGGCACATTATCGGCGAGTCGCAGCCGCTGTTCAACCTTCGTTTTGCCATCACGCGGCTGCGCGTTCCTTCTCGTGTTCCATCCATTCGCGAATGAAATTCGGGCAAAAGACAATGCCGAAGTCACGATTCTCACCACGCATCAGGTAGAACAGCGCGGCGCTGTCGAGTTCTTCCAGGTGTGCCAGATTGAGCAGCGGCCACAGTTGGCAGTCGGCGGCCGATTGCACCAGTTGGTCGAGATACGACAAATGGGCTTGAAATAGTTTTCCGGATACGCGGATAGTGACTGTAGGTCGTGGGCCGGGTACCGCACTGTGACCGCTCATTCTCTCTCTCCCTCGGGCTCGTTCGGATTAGCGCCGCAAACTCTTGGATGCCGCGGCGTCCACGTGGATGACGTGCGGTGAGATTCTTTCTTGCGGGAAGAGAGCGTAAAGAGTGTGTAAAGAATCGTAAGAACTAAGGAAAACCACGTTAGGTGGGGGCAGAACAATGGCTTGCGCCGGAGAGATAAAGCCAGGCACCGGGGATTCGCTGCACACGCAAGAGCCCGTTACCGTTGCTTCCTTCCGGACCTGGCGGGGTTGGCGGGAATACGTCGCAGCGAGACCGATGCCTGACTGGTTATTCTAGCATTGGGAATCGGGACGATCTGCTTGTCCACGTCAGGGCTGTACGTGATGAGGCATGTGACTTTCGGTGCAAGAATTCTGCCGCCGAGCCTTCCCTTCTTCAGCGCAATATCGAACAATAGAGCTCTCGCTCGCAATGAGTTCGCAGCCTGCACAACCCGGCGTGATCCCGCTGCAGCGGGCCATCGACCACTACTTTGAGCTGGCGCTGTATCTGCTTGTTCTGACTGGTTTTGCCACTCTGGCGAGCACCGGCGGACTTGACTATCCCTCGATTGGGCTGGTCGGCCTCGCGCTTGCAGTGCAGGGTTATCTACTGGCCAAGCGGCGACGCGTGGTTATTTCCGAGCGCTGGACCACGCCGCTGACGATCCTCTACTTCGTCTTCTTCACGGCGGACTACCTCATCGTCTCGCACAATTTTCTGCCGGCCACCCTGCACCTGGCCCTGTTCGGGGTGGTCATCCGCATGTTCTCGCTGCGGCGCGAGCGCGACTACATCACGCTGTCGATTCTCGCCTTCCTCATGGTGCTGGCCTCGGCCGTGCTGACGGTGGACAGTGTGTTCCTGTTCTCGTTTGCCGCGTTCATGCTGATGGCCGTGGCGACTTTCGTCCTGATGGAGATGCGCTGCTCCGGCCACGCCGCCAGCGTGCTGGCGCGGCACTCGAGCGACCCGCAGGAGCACCGGCATCTGGCGTTTGCACTCGTGCGCGTGGCTCCGGCCCTGATGCTGATGATTCTGGTCGGCGCCGCTGCCGTGTTTTTCATTCTGCCGCGCATGTCGACCGGATACCTGGGCGGATACTCGTTCGGCACCGATTTCTCCTCCGGCTTCAGCGATCACGTGCAGCTGGGGCGCATCGGCGAGATCCAGCAATCGAATGCCGTGGTCATGCATATTCAAATCGATGGCGACCCCGTAGGCCGATACGACCTGCACTGGCGCGGCGTGGCGCTGTCTGATTTCGATGGCCACACCTGGTCGAGTCCGCGCCAGCAGTTTCCCTTGCGGCGCGGCTCAGAAAATAGCTTTTCCCTGCCCCAAGCCCATGCGCCGCTGCACTCTTATGTGACTCCCAACGGGACGCGCGAGGAAATCATTTACTACCGCGTGCTGATGGAGCCGATTGGCACCAACGTGTTTTTCCTCGCGCCGTGGGGGCGCAGCGTCAGCGGAAATTATCGTGCTGTCACAGGTGATCTTGGCGGCGCAGTTTATGACGGCGATGTGCAGCATCCCATCACCCGCTATGAAGCGGAGTCCGACATTGCCAAGCCGACGGCGGACGAGTTGCGGGAAGCGGGGCAAAACTATTCACCGATCGAGAAAACATATCTGAAACTACGGCAAGTCGATCCGCGCGTGCCGCAACTGGCCGCGAAAATCACGCAGTCGGCGCGCAATCCGTATGACAAGGCCCTGGCGCTCGATACATATTTGAAGACGCATTACACCTACACGCTGCAACTGCCGCGCACCGCCGTGCCTGACCCGATCGCCAATTTTCTCTTCGAGCGCAAGCAGGGACACTGCGAATACTTCGCCTCTGCGCTCGCAGTCATGCTTCGCACCGAGGGCATTCCCGCCCGCGTGGTCACCGGATTTCGCAGCGATGAGTTCAACGACCTCACCGGCAATTATGTGATCCGCGCCAAAGACGCGCATGCGTGGGTAGAAGCCTACTTTCCTGGCTACGGCTGGCAGACCTTCGATCCGACTCCGGCCGGCGTCGGCGGAACACCGCAGGGCTGGCATCGTCTCTCTCTTTATATGGACGCCATGTCCTCGTTCTGGCGCGACTGGGTCGTAAGTTACGACGCGTCGCATCAGTATGTTCTGGGCCAGTCTTTTGTCAGCAGCACTCGCGGAATGTGGGAAGGAGCGCGTGAATGGGCGCGTAACCGTTATGGGGCGATGCTCGAATGGGCGCGACGCAGCCAGCAGCGAGTCGAAAACTCGCCCCGCCGCTGGATGGCGATCGGCCTTGTAATCACTGTCGCGCTCGCGTTGCTGGGAAACCTTGGGCGCATGGCACGTTTCCTGCACGAGAAGTGGCTGCAGGCGCACCCGGAGCGCGCTCCCGAGCAGGCCGCTACCATGTGGTACGGACGCATGGCGCGTGCCGTTGGCCGCAGTGGAACTCAAAAATACTCGGCACAAACGCCGCACGAATTTCTCGGAACGATTGAAAATGCCCGCCTGCGCGAACCGGTGGGACGCTTCACCGAGACGTACGAATCCGCGCGCTTCGGCAATTCGGCCGAAGCTGCGCAGCGGCTGCCGGCATTGTACGAGGAGATCGTTTCAGCCGCGCGCGAGCGTTGAATTTCCCGGCCGCAGAGAATCCGCTAGAACCGCCAGAAGGCTCCGCCGCCGACAAAGTAATTGTGCTGCCGCGATTTGCCGGTGGGGGCAAGGGGGAAATCCGGTTCGCCCGACCAGAAGTCGCGAACGTCGAGGCGGACGCTGAGTTTCTTCCAGACTTTCACGTCCAGGCCGACACCGGCCTCGAGGACGCCTGAAGTTTTTGATCCACCCGGATTCGTGCCGCCGTAGATCAGAGTCTTGCTCTCGCTGAAGTGGGCAACACCACCGCCAAGGCTCACCCACGGAGAGACCGCAGTCGTGGGAAATAGATTCACCCGGGCGGCCGGCGTAACGAACAATTGCTTGTAGTCGGAAGGTACAACCGAGTTTCCGTAGTCGCCTGCGTTCAGATCTTCGTCGGGATTGTAGGCCGCCACCACTTCGCCGGAAAGCGAGTAGATCGGGGTTACCAGGAATCGGCGGGCATATTCCCCCTCAACCGTCAGACCTTTGCCCGAGTGGATGATGGGATCGAAGTAGGTCGCGTTCTGGATGCCCTGGTCGCTGATGAACACGCGGCCGATCATGCCGCCCACTTCGTTTTTCTCATCCTGGGCGACCGCAGACACAGCCAGCATGGTCACCACCGAGAGGACCGCGATCCAGAGTCTTCTGCGAAACATTCTTCGCCTCCTGCGAGGTGTTTCTCTTTGCTACGGCGGTAAGCCCTAGCCTAGCACGACAGCCGCCGTTTTTAATCCACAAGTGGCTGTCTTTTGGGATGCCCCTCGCAAGACGGCCCGGCGCCAGCCACGACAGAAGCCCAGTTTCCGGATGGTAAAATAAAAAGATTGCATGTCATTGAAGGATCTCACTGTCAGTTCACCGCCGGAAGCATCTTCGGGGAATCCTCAGCTTAAGCGCCCAAGTAGTCGGGATCGCGTCGATCAAGCGAAAACCACGAAGATCGGTTTCGTCAGCCTTGGCTGTCCCAAGAATCTGGTAGACAGCGAAGTCATGATGGGCCTGGTGGCACAAGCGGGAGCCGAACTGACTCGCCGCGCCGAAGACGCCGATGTGATCGTAGTCAATACCTGCTCGTTCATCGAAAGCGCACAGCAGGAATCGGTGAACACCATCCTCGAGATGGCCCGGCACAAAACCCAGGGCAAAGCGAAGAAGTTGGTCGTCGCCGGATGCCTGGTGGAGCGCTTCCGCGACCAGATTCGCAAAGATATTCCCGAGGTGGACGCCGTGGTCGGCACCGGCGAACTGGAGAAAATTCTCGCAGCGACGGGAGTCGCTTCCGCTCCCACGGCCGCCAGCAATTCGCCCCTTGTGGTGCTGCCCTCCCGTCCCGAAGGCGATATCCGCGCCGCCCAGGGCCGCTTCTCGCGCGAGGCGTGGGCTCGCGAATCCTGGGATGGTGCTATCGCTGATCTCCCGAATTATCTTTACGACCACTCAACGCCGCGCATTCTGGCCACGCCGGCGCACACCGCCTATATCAAGATTGCCGAGGGGTGCGATCATCCCTGCACCTTCTGCATTATTCCGCAGTTGCGCGGGCAGTTCCGTTCCCGCCGCTTTGAATCGGTCGTCGCCGAGGCCGAACACCTTGCCCAGCGCGGCGTGCACGAGATTACACTCATCGGCCAGGACACGACCTGTTACGGCGAGGACTTCGGCCTAAAAGATGGTCTGGCGCTGTTGCTCGAGAAGCTGGCTAGCATCGAAGATCTGCGCTGGATCCGTTTTCTTTACGCTTATCCCAACAAAATCACTGGCCGGCTGCTCGAAACAATCGCGCAGCATGAGAAAATCTGCTCCTACATGGACGTGCCTTTGCAGCACGCCTCGGCGTCCGTGCTGAAACGCATGAAGCGCGGTGGAGGAGCTGATGTCTTCCTGCGCTCGATCGCGAAAATGCGGGGCACCGTGCCTGACCTGACCTTGCGAACGTCGTTCATCGTGGGCTTCCCCGGTGAGACCGAGAAGGAATTCGAAGA
>CAYOUY010000190.1:0-2914 GCA_964407245.1 uncultured Acidobacteriaceae bacterium | reverse complement strand
ATCACGCCGTCGAACGGGTTCAACCCGGCGGGCGTGACATTCACATGCAGCATCACTCCGGTGGTGACTCCAGCGCCGACGTGCACGTTGGGCACGATCACAGTGGCAAATGACGTAGGTACGGCCACGGTGACCTTCGGTACAACGGCGAATACCAAGGCACTGGCTGCCGGCTTTATGGAGCATCGTCCGGGCGCGCTGCTCGCGTTCGGGCTGCTCATCCCGGCTCTGCTTCTGGGCACAGGCAGGCTGAGCAAGCAGCAGAGGCAGAAGATGGTGGTCTGCTGCCTGGCTGTGCTGGTGCTGGGCGGTTGTCTGTTCCAGGCAGCCTGCGGCGGGGGTAACAACTCAACGAGCACGCCGCCACCGAGCGGTGGTACTCCTGCGGGAACTTACACTGTCACCGTGACGGGCAGTTCAGGCAGCGTAAGCGGTGTGCAGGCACCGGCAATGACCGTTAGCGTGCAATAAGCGGGAATCAGCGCGAGCGGAAATCCAAATTTTCAAGGATGGATTTCCGCTCGTGCCCGTTTGTGGGGACACGGTCGCCAGAGAGTTGCCGGCCGTCACTTCGCGCGAATTACGGCCTCCGCTTTGAGAATGGCCTTCTCCTTCAGCTCCCAGGCTTGAATGGCCTTCCGGCATCCTTCCCGCGCCAGGCTGGTGCTGAGCTGCCTCTCAGCTTCATCAAACGTATTTTCCGCATCCATTCGGGCGCGGTACGCTTCGTCGTCGGCCGCCTTGATTTTTCTGGCGATCAGAGTTGCCTCCGGATCGATTTCAGACGATTCCTTCTGCTGCTTGCTACCATTGCGCCCAGCGCCCTGCGCCGCCAGACTTTCATAAGCGGAGCGGACGCCATTCGTCCATCGTTGCTTGACGGCATCGCTCAGGCGATCCAGCGCCGCATTGGCCTCGTCAGCTGTCTTGCGCACCGCTTTTTTCTCGCGGAGCCACTTCATCACCGACCAAGCCATGGCTTCGGTCATCAGGGCTGTCGCAGTCTCAACTTCCGGCAGTTTGTCCATACGGAACCTTCTTCAGGAACATCGCTTGCGAGAAAGAACCCGCCATCACGCAAAACGAACTATTCGGAGCATAGATGGCGGGCGTTTGCCATTGCGTGACGGAAATCACACTTTATCGTGACGCGGCGCAATATGAACGATTGGACTATTGACTGCTAAGCCCGTGAATACTACAGTGTTCTTGAATGCTGCAATGCAGCAATCGGAGGCCGTTTATGCCAACCCACACCAAGTCCCACGAGCCCCACTCTCCCCTGGCCATCTTCACCGAGCTGGCCGTCGAGGGAACGGCGAGCCTCGTGGAGGCGCAGCGCACTCTGCTGAACCTCGCACAACAGGAAAACGAAATCATTCTTAACGGAGTCAAGGAACGCGTTGGCGGCTTCGTGCCGGCCGTCGCCATGACCGATCTGGTCAAACGCAGCGTCGACACCCTGATCGGAATGCAGCAGGAACTGCTGACCAATACGAGCAAACAAACCCTGCACTGGCTGGAGTCGGAGAAAGCCGGCAAGGGCGAGCGCGGCGCCCGTCTGGTGGAGTTTGCCCGCGAAGGCGTGGAAACCTTCACCCGCGCGCAGAAGAAATTCCTCGACGTACTCGGACAAGAGGCAACCAGATTAACCCGCGGCAAGCATGAGCACGACGGCAAGCCGGCAAAGAAAACCGAACTGGCCCACCTGGCCCGTGAAGCCGGCAATGCTTTTGTGGAAGCCCAGAAGCGCCTGCTTGATGTCATGGGGCAGCAAATGAACGTCAACCTCGACTTGGCCACGCGCAGCCTGGAACTGATCTCGCCGGCTCAGCTGTTGCCGGTCGCCAACATGACCGGCGAGGGCGTGAAGAGCTTCGTGGACGCGGAGAAATCGATTCTTGGATCATTGATGAGACCAGAGAAGGCCCGGACGCCGAAAAAAGTCGTGGTGCGCGCGAAACACAAACCCGGCCGCGCCGTCCATCCGAAACCGGTAGCGGTTTAAACAAGTCTGTTTAGCCCATGATCTGTTTAGCCTGATCTGCGAGGCCCGGCTTGAGTCGCAAATTGCGACCTCAAGACAAACCAAGGGACGAAGCCAAGGGCCTCGCATGCCTTCAGGTACTCGCGGAGGAAGCTGTCGCTCTTCGCGCCACGCCGCGATTCAGCACGCCGCGATCCAGCATGCGGTTCAACATCGCCTGTTCCCACTGCACCCACAAGCGACTGGTAAAGAGCAGAGCGCTGCACTGCAATGTCAGCCAATCGCGCGTGCGCAGCGGCGATCGATAAGCCTGACGATTGGCCAGCCAATGCTGGGCGACGTGACGCGCGATGGTGAACCCCATCGCAGGATTGGTTCCAACAATGTCGCCCAGGATTCCCTCCAGCGTGAACATCACCTTGGACAACATGATCAGCGAACTGGGAAAGCGGATGCCCTTCATCGCGACCCGTTCCAGCAGGCGCATGGTATCGGCTGCGCTGGGCATCGTTGATGCCGGCAATTCCTCGAGGAACTGCGCCACGGATGCGCGTGCGGCGCGGCCTCGCGGCGAAGTCATGCGAAATGGATGCTGACTGAGCGCCGAGATTTCGTTGCCAACACCGACCGGATCGCGCAAGGTGACCATCAGAAACAATAGGGCCAGGTGTCGGCGCTGCTCCCGGCCGAGGCGCTCGCGAAGCGCCCAATCGAGAATGGCCAGTTCGCCCGTGCGATTGTCGTAGAGCAGATTGCCGGCGTGCGGATCGCCGTGGAAGATCGCATCCTGTGTCGCAGCAAACAGTGGCACCGCCACCAGCGCTTCGACCAGCTGCTCGGCCACTCTCCGCCGGCGCGGGGCGGGCAGTCGAAATGCCGCACTTGTCACTTTGGTGCCCCGCAGTTCGGTGAGAGCAGTGACTCTCG
>CAYOUY010000189.1:0-4265 GCA_964407245.1 uncultured Acidobacteriaceae bacterium | reverse complement strand
TCGCGCTCCCGCGAACTCAAGTCATTTTTCGATGACGTACGTGAATAAGCAAGCTAAGTGGCCACAACCAGGCTTCATACGGCGGACAGGAACTATCCTGCCTTAGCATGCAGCGCTTGGCGTGTCGCTTCGAGGGTGTTGATGAGCGATTCCTTGGGGAGCTTTTCGATGATCGGTTCAATGGCCCATCCCAGTCCAAATGGCACGTCACGCGTCAGCGATATGGCTCGGCATTCGACTACTACTCCGGCATCACGCTCTTCGAATCGCCAATAGGAATACAGGCGCCATAGGAATCCGTAACCGGTGTCAGGCTGCAAGACTCGCTCTTCCGGGCTTCCGGCATTATCCACTTCTGCAATCCTGGTTGTGTACGAACGGCACACCCAGCGCGTTTGGTCCACGGGGCAATAATGCACCTCATGATCGGTATCGAGGACAACTGTGAGGATTTTCTTTTTTAGAAGCCGCAGATAGACCTGGAAATCGTTATCGTTACGGCTGATGAGTTTCGAATCAATTACCTCAGGTTTGTAGGTGTTCTTGTGGTTATCGTATTCCTGGATTACTGCAAATATTTCCTGGATATTCGAATCAGGAATAAACGCGGCAGCGATCCAGTCGTGGATCAAGCCCTTCGGCACTTTGACCGGCCCTCGGCCAGACCAAAATTGCGCTACCACGTGCCCCCGATCAACCTCCTGAGCTCGCTCTGACGTCTGCTGAGACCAGAGGAATGGCCCGCTTCCGTACAAAGTCTGCTCCATTTCCGTTTCAGCGTGGTGAATGTAAGCATCAAATGCTTCCAGGGTCCGCGGGTTCAGTTGCACAGGCTTTACAGTTTGCGCCATAGCTCGGGACCTTTTGTGAAATCGTGATCCGGACACAAGTGCTTGTCAACGCCCGATCCGAGGTTTACGTGCGGAAAAGCCCAGGCAAACCATCATTGTGGAACATCGGGTTCTCACGTACAGTGGAACAACGCTTCAATGAGAAGAATCCACGTCGAACCCAGGGATTGCAGTCCCCCTATCCGTACTCAAGAGTATCGGGAAGCTAACGTTCCTATTTTGGGCGAGGTGCTGTTTGCGGCCGAGTTGGTTTTGCTGCATGCCGCGCCCTTATATTACGGTTTAGGGATACCGCACGGCGACGGTTCCGCAGTGATTCTCATCCCTGCTTTCCTCTGCCCGAATGTTTATTTGACACCGCTGCATCAATGGCTGGCGCGAATTGGATACAAACCGTTCTTTTCAGGCATAGGTTTCAACACCGAGTGCCCGAACCTCCTGATTAAACGGCAACTGAATGCAGCCATCGAGAAGGCGCTAGCCACATCCGGGCGCAAAGTCCATCTGATCGGCCATAGTCTGGGAGGGATCATCGCGCGTGCCATCGCGGCGCAGCGCCCAGCGGATGTCGCTTCCGTTATCACCTTGGGTGCGCCCTTTCGCGGTACGGTGGCCCATGCTGGCATTTTGCGCGCGGCGCGCATGGTTCGACGCCGCATCCTGGCGAAGCACGGCGCGGAAGTGCTTCCCGATTGCTACACTGGTCATTGCACTTGTGACTTTCTGGATTCTTTGCGGCACGCAATGCCCGCGTCGGTAGCAGAAACCGCTGTGTACAGCGAGGGGGACGGAGTAGTTGACTGGCGGTATTGCAAGACAGACCGCCCCGAATCGGACTTCTCAGTCCCAGGAACGCATGTTGGACTTGTATTTAACGCTTCCGTCTACGCAATCGTTGCTGAGCGTCTGGCTAAGACAGACTGCGAGGGGGCCAAGCGAAGAGCAACAGGCGAACGTTCCTAAGGGCAGCTACCTCAAACCCAAGTTCTCATATTCAAAGAACGGCTGTGAGCGGCATTTCCGAGTTTGTCCACGACCAGTCTCATCTCGGAGGGTCTGGCGAAGGGAGGATGGGGGCGTTCGTTTCCTGCAGTGCTTTCAATTCTCGCCCTTCCAATTCCGCTTGGCGACGTTGGGTGGCTTCAGCGGGGTCTGTTCCCGCCTTCAGATCGGTTTTCTCAATGAAGTAGCGCCAGCCCTCAAGCTGATCTGACGAGCTTTGGCAGGCTTCGAGCTTCCGCACTGTTGACTCAGCGTTTTGCTTGCCTCTGACAACAGCAAGCACTCCGGCCGACTGGTAGGTCCGGATGTTATGCCGGATGATGGCGAAGGATGCGGTGAGATAGTCGCGTGTCAGAAAGAGTCCATTCCAGCTCGGATTGAAACGAATCTGGCAGAAAGGCAAGAAGGCGATCTCCGGGGACATCGCCTTTCTCACGATTCGCTAGCTTAGAGAGGCCGCACGTTTTCAGCCTGCCAGCCCTTGGGACCCTTCGTTACGTCAAACTGCACGGTTTGGCCCTCCTGAAGGCTCCTGAAACCTCCCGCTTGGATTGCCGAGAAATGCACAAAAACGTCTTCGCCACTCTGACGGCTAATGAAGCCATAGCCTTTGGCGTCGTTGAACCACTTTACTGTTCCTTGTTCTGCCATGTTGATACTGGTGTTCCTTTCAATCGATTTACGCTGGAGAGATTCGGAAGTGCTAAAGGGCAGGTTTACTGGCTGCTGAGGCAAGAACTGCTCACGACCGATTCCGTCTAACGCAGAGGAAATCGTACGCGCAGATTGGACAATTAGCAATGTTATTCGCGGACGCGTAGTGGACCGTCCATGACGCAAGCGCCGTGCCTGTGTAATGAGAACGGTCGTCATCGTCCTTGCGGAAACCGCAGGAGCGCGAACCGCGTATACTGGAAATCACTTAACGTCGAAGACGCTGTCAGTCAAGCAATCTTACGCCTTCGCGATTGAGAGATCGAAAGGCGTTGGTCTTTGCAGCAGCGGCTTCACACTTACAGTTCGCTCTGCGTTCCGTCGAATGCGCTGGCTGGCCGCAGGTACCACAAAAATAGGTTGTCTCACCTAGCTGCAAGCAAATCAACCTAGTCTCGGGAGTTCGATATGTCCGCACGGAATGGAGACAAGTCCAGATTTAACCGGGAACGCAAACAGAAAATCGCTCGGCGGAAGCGCACCCACGAACTACTGGAGCGTGCAGCAAAAGCAGGCAAGTCAGCGGACACCACAGTCCGCGCGCAGCCACGGTCGGTGTCGGCATGACCACCCCGCTGCCTCCGGCGTTACCACTCTCCGCGCCCATCCCTGGCGCAGTCAAGAAGAAGCGAGTGCTGCTCATCGACACCTCGCAGGCAAAGCGCGAATTGCGTGCTGAGGTCATGAGAAAGCTAGGCATGGACGTCGATTGCGCCGCCGACATCGCGGAAGCCCGCTCATGGTGGAGAGCCGCCTTGTATGACCTCGTCTTGATCAATATGGAAAAGGGGCTTGGCCATCGCGACAGATTTTGTGATGAGATTCGCAGCGCCACTCCCCAGCAGCGGTTGGCGTTCCTGGTCGGTCAGCCAGAATATCTTGCGGATTCACCCAATGAGGATGACGAGTCGCCGGTGCAGATCGCCGACGACCAGATCGTGGGTGACTTGAAAGTCGCCTTCGCCGCCGATCGTGGAGACTTAGCTCAGCGCTGGGGCATCCTGGAAGCTTCTCGGCGAATCTCCGCCGTACGCTCCGCGTCCCTAGCCCGCACTCAGGCGATGCGCGCCGTGCCCGCTCCGCCACGAGATTCTGAAGGACGTCCATCGAAACCGACCACGACACCGACCAGCCTAGATGATTTACTGAGAGAGGAATTGCGATGAAGAACCTTTATGTTGGGAATCTGCCCCACAGCACAACCGAAACGGAGTTGCGAAACATCTTCGAGGTACATGGCGCGGTCGAGAAGATCACACTCGTGACTGATCGAGATACGGGCCGCTCCCGTGGTTTCGGGTTCGTCGAAATGACCAATGCCAGTGAAGCCGACAAGGCGATCGCGGCTCTGAATGGAACCGATCTGGGCGGACGAACGTTGACCATCAACGAGGCTAAACCCAAGTCCGAGCGTCCCAGGGGTGGCGGCCATCGTTTTGGCGGTGGGGGCGGCCGTGGGCGAGACGACTATCGCGGCCATCCACGTCAGCCGCGCGAACCGCGCTGGTAGGTTTCGAACACAATGTGCCCGGCGAGGTTCGAGGACGTGCCCGCCGGCTACGAACAGAGAATAGGGGGTACGTATGCCTAGAGGCCGATCAACGTTTACAAAACGCCAGAAGGAACACACTCGGCAACAGAGACAAAGGGACAAGGCAGAGCGGAGGAACCAACGAAGGCAGGAGAAGCCTGTGGAAG
>CAYOUY010000188.1:0-2326 GCA_964407245.1 uncultured Acidobacteriaceae bacterium | reverse complement strand
GAGCTGCGCGAGAAGAAGTTTTTGAAGATTGTAAGTTTGGCTCCAGAAGTGATCTAAGCGACGAAGAGCTGAGATATATGGCAACGGCAACGGTAGGACATAAGCGGGTAGATATCCGGCGGAACGACACCGTGAAGGTGATCACCGGCCGCGACAAGGGCAAGGAAGGGCGCGTGCTGCGCGTGTTTCCCAACGACTCGAAGATTCTGGTCGAGCACGTGATGATGGTGAAGAAGCACGTGCGCCCGAACCCGCAGCGCAACATCAAGGGCGGGATTGCGGAGCAGGAGAGCCGGATTGCGATCTCGAATGTGCAGCTGGTCTGCGCGACCTGCGGGCCGGTGCGAATTGGGCACGAAGTGCGCGGCGATAGAAAAGTTCGCATCTGCAAGAAGTGCGGCACGACGCTGGACAAATAGATTGAGAAATTGGGGAATTGAGTAATTGTGTAAATTGGAAGTCTCGACGCGTTTTCAATTTCTCAATTGCGAAATTTCACAGTTACTCAATTCAGGAATTCAGAAATGGCAAAAGACAAAAAAGGTCAGAAAGAAGGGGCGGCGCAGGAGCAGAAGGCTCCCGAACAGCAGCGGCATAGCGCCAAAGAGAAGCCGCGGCTGCGTGCGAAGTTTGACAAGGAAGTAGCGCCTGCTCTGCTGAGGGAACTGGAACTGCAGAATGTGATGGCGGTTCCGCGCCTGCACAAGATCGTAGTGAACATGGGCGTCGGCGAGGCAACGCAGAACGCGAAGATCCTCGATCCGGCGGTGAACGAACTGGGCCAGATCACGGGGCAAAAGCCGGTCATCACGCGCGCAAAGAAATCCATCGCGGCCTTCAAGGTGCGCGCGGGCCAGTCGATCGGCGCGATGGTCACGCTGCGCGGCGACCGCATGTACGAATTTTTCGACCGGCTGGTGAACATCGTGCTGCCGCGCGTGCGCGACTTCAAGGGCGTCTCCACGCGGTCGTTTGACGGACGAGGCAATTTCACGCTCGGACTGCACGATCAGCTGATTTTCCCCGAGATTTCGTATGAAAAAGTCGACAAGCTGAAGGGCATGAACGTCACGATCGTGACCACCGCGACCAATGACAATCAGGCGCGGACGCTTCTGAAGCACCTGGGCATGCCGTTCCGGGCGTAGAGTTCGAGACTTAGACGTTGCGAGGGTTTCACAAGGACTGAATGGCGACGACAGCGAAAAGAGTAAAAGACGGCGTCGGGTTACACCAAGAGCGCGCGAGAAGACCGGACAAGCCGTGCCCGGTGTGTAAAGGCAAGGGGTCCGCAGACGGAAAACCGTGCGTTTGCAAGAACGGACGGATCTTCACGACACGCAGGCATCACCGCTGCAAGTTTTGTGGACGTCCGCGTGGCTACCTGCGCAAGTTCGGCATTTGTCGGCTGTGCTTTCGGCAACTGGCGCTGCGCGGGGAGATTCCAGGGGTTTCGAAGTCGTCCTGGTGATGGGGAAGCGCGCCGAACGCGCGATTTCGCATTCTTGCAGCTTTTCTCAGTTAGAAGCTGCGCGAGAATGATCGCGCGGCGCGCCCGGGTCCTTCGGCTTGCAGAAAGCGCAGGCCTCAGGATGGCAGGGCCGAGATGAAGTACACAAGCTGCTGCAGGTTCTCCGCTGGTTGTCCAAGAAATGACGCGGAGCGAACGGGCGGCTCAAGGAGAAGCAAAGCGATGAGGTTGACCGATCCGGTCGCAGACATGCTGGCGCGAGTGCGCAATGCGTTACAAGCGCGGCACCAGAAAGTGGATATCCCGACTTCGCGCCTGAAACTGGAGATTGCCCGCATTTTGAAGGAAGAGGGCTATATCTCCAACTACAAACCCACCGAAGAAGAAGGGCACAAGATTATCCGGATTTACCTCAAGTACGGCGCCAACAACGAGGCGGCGATCTCGAAGGTGGAACGCGTGTCGCGTCCCGGCTGCCGCGTCTATGTGCGCCGCAGCGAGATTCCGCGCGTGCTGGGCGGTATGGGGATCAACATCCTCACTACACCCCGCGGCGTCATGACGGGTCGCCAGGCCCGCAAGGAAGGCGTTGGCGGTGAGTTGTTGTGCCAGATTTGGTAGAGGAGCAGCGAGCATTGAGCAGCGAGCAGTGAGCAAAACCGAATCAGATTGCTCATAGCTCATTGCTCACAGCTCATCGCTAAAGAGCTTATGTCACGAATTGGAAAAAAGCCGATCGCGATTCCCAAGGGAGTCACAGTCAGAATTGAAGGCAATGTGGTCGCCGTGCAGGGACCGAAAGGCACGCTGGATACCGCGCTGCCGGCCGGCATTAAGGTCGACCAAAAGGATGGA
>CAYOUY010000187.1:0-8329 GCA_964407245.1 uncultured Acidobacteriaceae bacterium | reverse complement strand
AAGCACGTCGTCTGGGGGCCCGGTTGAGGAGGAAGCCATCGAAATTGGCAACTGCCACCGCTACTGCTAACCTTCAGACCTCTGCTATTGCTGTCGCTCCCCGGAAAAAGTCTATCCGCCTCACGTTGTGGCCCCTGGTGGCCGCCACCTTTTCTATGGTGTCGGGCGGTACGTATGGGACCGAAGACATCGTGCACGGCGCCGGCTACGGGAAAGCGATCCTCATCCTGCTGCTCACCCCGCTTCTCTGGAGCCTCCCGACCGCATTCATGATCGGCGAGCTTTCGAGCGCGCTGCCTTTTGAAGGCGGTTACTACGCCTGGGTGCGCCGGGCCATGGGCAACTTTTGGGGATTTCAGGAAGCCTGGCTTTCGCTGGTTGCGTCCATTTTCGACATGGCGATCTATCCCACGCTGTTCGTGGCTTACCTGACGCGCATGTTCCCCTGGTTCCAAGTGAACAATCGCGGATGGTGGGTTGCTCTCGCTGTGGTGATCGCGTGCGCGCTGCTCAATATTGCCGGAGTGAAGGTCGTCTCCCTGACCTCGCTCTGGCTGTTCCTCGCTCTCTCGGCGCCGTTCGCGGCGATTGTGCTGATCGCGCCATTCAAGCTCGGAGCGCTGGCCAACGCCGTCACCAAGCCCACGACTTCCACCGTCGACATTCTCGGCGGCCTGCTCATCTGTATGTGGAATTACATGGGCTGGGACAACGCCTCGACCATCGCTACCGAAGTCGAACGCCCGCAGCGGACCTACCCGCGCGCCATGCTGGTTGCGGTCTGCATTGTCGCCGTCAGCTACGTTCTCCCGTTCGCCGCGATGTGGGCGACCGGCCTGAAATCGACTGCGTGGGAAACCGGTGCCTGGGCTGATATCGCCGGACTCGTCGGCGGACCCCTGCTCCGCATCGGCGTGGTGCTGGGCGGCATTATCAGTGCCTTCGGCATGTTCAACGCCCTGGTCATGAGCTACTCCCGCCTGCCGCTGGCCATGGCGCAAGACGGGATGCTTCCGGCATTCTTCGGCAAGCTGCACAAGAAGTCTCGCGCGCCCTGGGTTGCGATCATTGCTCTCGCCATCGGATGGGCCATGTGCCTGGGCTTGGGCTTCGCCCGCCTGGTCACGCTCGACATTCTTCTCTACGGCGCCAGCCTCCTTCTGGAGTTCATGGCGCTGGCCGTGCTGCGCTTCCGCGAACCGGAACTTGCACGTCCGTTCAAAGTCCCAGGTGGCCTATTCGGAGCCATTGCGATCGGCATTCCGCCCATGCTGCTGCTAGGGTTCTCGGTCATCCGCAGCGAGCATGAGTCCATTCTCGGCATGAGCTCATTCGCCTTCGGCATGATCCTGGTCGTGGCGGGCTTCGTGGCGTATTTCGTCAATCACGCGCTGAAGCCAGCAGGATGGTCGGTGCACGAAGAAAAACCGCAACCCGCCGCATAGCCCCGAACGCCCTCGTCCGGGGTTGCGCGCAGAGCGCGCAAATGAACGCGAGTCAATTCACACCGCGATCTGTCGACTCGGCGTGATCGCAGGCCTTTGTTCGTTTTGCCTGGCTGTGCTAAAAAGTCTCATGCGAATCAGGCTCACTTTGGTCCTACCGTTCCTAGGCGCCCTATCCTTGGTGGCTCAGGACAGAACAGCAACTCTTCCCACCGTGACGGCGTTCCAGTGTCCCAAGTATCCCGCCGTCGCCTTATCGATGCGCATCCAGGGTTTGGTTGTGCTGCAAGTCAGCACCGACGGTCATCAAGTTTCTGACGTCAAGCTTACTTCCGGCCATCCCACAATGGCTCCCGATGCCATTAATAACGTCCGCACGTGGAAGTTTGCGGATCACTCTCCGACGACTCTTACCGTCAAGTACTACTACACGCTTGGCAGTCACTACAAAAAGGATCCGGTAACAAAATGCGACGCGCAAATGGACCTGCCCACAACCGTGCATGTCGCCCACGAATTGCCGTGATGGATCTATGACCAAACGCAAATCCAAGGGTGCGTACATGATCTCGGCGGTGGCCGAGATGTACGGAATCCATCCCCAAACGCTGCGCCTGTACGAGCGCGAAGGCCTGCTGAAACCCTCCCGTACCGAAGGCAATACGCGCCTCTACACCGACGAAGACTTGCAGCGGCTGGAGTTCATCCTGAACCTCGCGCGCGATCTCGGCGTGAACATTGCCGGAATGGCGATCATCCTGCAGATGCGCGAGCGGATGGAGGAAATGCAGCGCCAGATCCAGGAATTCGTACAGTACATCCAGCAGGAAGTGTTCACCCGCGCCACCGCCGCCGCCGATCCGGCCAAGGGAGCGATTGTGCCCGTGCGCCGGCCCATGGTAGCGCCCACGGTGCAGCCGCGAAAGAAGTAATACCGTCCCTGTGTCATCCTGAGCGCAGGCAGGTGCTTCACGAAGTGAAGCGCTTGCGAAGTCGAAGAGCCTGCCCTGAGCTTGCCGAAGGGATCCCTACTCTCTTCCGAGACGCACGCGTATGATATGAAGTCCTTCAGCCCGCGACGGCTGAGTGCTGAATGCTTCCCTTCAAACTCGTCTACAGCGACGCGTACTACCTGCCGATTGGAGCCCATGTCTTCCCTGCCGAAAAGTACCGGCGCGTGCGTGATCGTCTGATCTCCACGGCCGTCGCTGATCCGCAAGATTTTCTCGAGCCCGAACCGGCGAGCGACCAGGACATTCTTCTGGTTCACAAACCCGAATACGTGCTGAAGCTGAAAACCGGCACGCTCAGCCCGCGCGAAGAAATGGAAATGGAAATCCCCTACTCTCGCGATCTGGCCGACGCGTTCTGGCTGGCCGCCGGCGGCTCGATTCTGGCGGCCCGGCAGTCCTTGAATGACGGCGTTTCGATCAGTTTGGGCGGCGGCTTTCACCATGCCTTTCCCGACCACGGCGAAGGATTCTGCATGATCCACGACGTTGCCGTCGCGATTCGACGCCTGCAACGCGACGACAAAATCCGCACCGCCATGACCGTCGACTGCGATGTGCACCAGGGCAACGGCACGGCCACGATTTTTGCCGGCACGCGGACGGCGAGCGCCCTCCTGCCGTCGTCTTCGGCTTCGACCGTCACCCAGCCCGCCGGAATGCCTCGGGGAAAGATGCGCGGAGCCCACGCCAGCGACGTCTTCACCATCTCGCTGCACCAGCACAACAACTATCCGCTGTGGAAGCCGCCGTCGTCGATCGACGTCGACCTGCCCGACGGCATCGGTGACGACGACTACCTCGCCTGGCTCGACAACGCCCTCAGCTCCGGCCTGCGCCATTTCGAGCCCGATCTCGTCTGCTACATTGCAGGCGCCGATCCGTACAAAGAAGACCAGCTCGGTGGCCTGAACCTGACGATTGAAGGATTGAAGAAGCGCGACGAACTCGTCTTCCGCGTGGCCCGCGCACGGAATATTCCGGTGATGGCAACCTTCGCCGGTGGCTACGCCATGAACCTGGAGGACACAGTGACGATTCACTCGAATACAGTGGTAGCGGCGAAAGAGGTCTTCTCATCCACTCCGGTTTAGGCTGCACTTTCCACAGGTGTGGCCGGTGTCGCATCCGGGGGAAGAATCAATAACATCCGCCAATCGCCCACGGCGTGAAGCACGACCGGCAGCAGCAAGCTGCCGCTAAGCACATAGAGAAGAGCCAGGACTACCCCCACAATTCCTGTGGCGATCGATCTTCGCCATCCCTGGTAGATATGCCCCAGACCAAAAATCAGCGAGGTCACCAACACTTTCTCCACGGTGTTGAGATAGGGAAGGTGTGCGCTCAGGTAGTACATAAGGAATCCGCGGAATACGAGCTCTTCGGAAACTCCCGCTCCCATGCTGAGCGCACCGAGCCAAGTCCGTTCCTGAGGTGAATCGGGAAACAACATTCCAAGTGAATCCTGAAAACGCCTGCGGATCTTCGACGCTTTGGGACGCAGACGAACAGCGGTCCACACGAGAAGGACGGTCAGAACCACCAGCGCCGCCGTGTTCCACATCCAGGAAAAAGGAGCGGCGATGCCAAGGCCCGTTCCTGAGATCCCGCCAAACCGCCATAGCCCCAGCACCAGCGCGGTGGTGAGCGCCTGCTCCACAACCCACTCACGATAAAGCCTTATCTTCGCCAGCGGATCGCCCGCCAGGAAGCGCTCTCGCGCTTTTCGATACGTAAAACAACTGAGCCATGGAACAACCACGATGGCATAGGCGGCCAGAAGATGTGCGACCAGGTGAGCCATTCGGTCCCTCCGTTCGTATGTAAATGTATATTCGCATTTACATTTTGTCAAGCCTTTCTTGTAAAATCTTTTTCATGCCGAAAACTGTGCTTCCCGCGCACCAGGCGCGCAGCCGTGAATCCCTGGTCCGCCTGCTCAAGGCCGCCGCGGAGGTATTGAACAAGGACGGCCTGGAAGGCGCCACCATTCCGCGCATCGCCGCTCGCGCCGGTCTGTCGCCGGGCGCGGTCTATCGCCGCTTCCACGATAAGGACGCCCTGCTGCGCGAGGTCTGCATCCGACTGTTTGAAGAGAATTACCGCGGCACCAAGGCGCTCCTTGAGACGGAACATTGGAAGGCCATGTCGTTAGAAGAAATGGCGCGCTCAGTCATCGCCATATCGCTCAAGGGACATCGCCGACATCGCGGCCTGCTGCGGGCGATAATGTTTTTCACATTGCAGCATCCCGACGCCGCGTTCGTGCGCAAGAGCGAGGAACTGGAATGGAAGGCGTTTCAGGATGTCGCTGATCTGCTTCTCACGCGACGCGCCGAGATGCGCCATCCCGATCCGGAATCGGCCGTGAAGTTCGCCATGCTGATGGTGGGACTTGCCGCTCAGGGTGTGCTTATACTGCCGCCCAATCCCTCCGATCTGTCCCGCTTCCTTCCCGACATTGACTCGCACCTCGAACGCGAACTGCCGCGCATGTTTCTACGCTACCTGGGCGTGAAGGAGTGATCGCTGATCCTCGTCCACCTAAGCTCTGGTGTTGGAAATGCTGCGCTTGAAGGCTGGCTGATAAAATATCGAAGAATCTATGTTCGAGAACCTTCAGGAAAAACTACAGCGCGCGTTCAAGTCTCTTCGCGGCCAGGCCAAGCTCACCGAGGAGAACATCGACGAGGCGCTGCGCGAAATCCGCCTCGCCCTGCTCGAAGCCGACGTCAATTTCAAGGTCGTCAAGCAGCTCATCGATCAGATTCGCGCCAAGGCTGTGGGCCAGGAAGTGATGACCGCGCTCTCGCCCGGCGAGCAGGTCATCAAGATCGTCCGCGACGAGCTGGTGACGCTGCTCGGCAAAGACACGGCGCGCATGAAGTTCGCCTCGCAGCCGCCCACGGTCGTGCTGATGGCCGGGCTGCAGGGCTCCGGCAAGACCACCACGTCCGGCAAACTGGCGCACTGGTTCAAAACCGGCGGGCATCGTCCGCTGCTGGTTTCGGTCGACGTCTACCGCCCGGCCGCGCGCGAACAGTTGAAGATCGTCGCGCAGGCGGTCAAGTCGCATCTTTACGAAGGCCAGGTAACCGAAGCGAATACAGCTACTGTTGAGCGGTTGGTAAAAGAAGCCAAGCGCGAGGCGGTCGTCACCGGCTGCGACGTGCTGATCGTCGACACCGCCGGCCGCTTGCACATCGACGATCGGCTGATGGAGGAAATGCAGTCGCTCAAGAAGCTGCTGAATCCGTCCGAGATTCTGTTCGTTGCTGACGCCATGACCGGCCAGGATGCGGTCAACTCCGCCGACGAATTTCACAAAAAGCTGACGCTGACCGGCGTGGTGCTCACCAAAATGGACGGCGACGCCCGCGGCGGCGCGGCGCTGTCGAGTCGCCATGTCACCGGCCAGCCCATCAAGTTCATCGGCGTCGGCGAGAAATACGACGCGATCGAGCCCTTCCATCCCGACCGCATTGTCTCGCGCATTCTCGGCATGGGCGACATTTTGTCGCTGATCGAGCGCGCCGAGCAGCAAATCGACAAGAAGAAAGCCGCGGAAATGGCGAGCAAAGTGCTTTCCGGCGACGGCTTCTCGCTCGAAGATTTTCGCGAACAGTTGTGGCACGTGAAAAAGATGGGTTCGATCAAGAACCTGATGGGCATGATGCCATCAATCGGCCCGTTCTCCGGCCTGCAGAAAGCCGCCGACAAAGTCGACGAGGGCCAACTGAACCGAGTCGAGGCTATCATCAACTCGATGACGGTGTACGAACGCAACCATCATGAGGCGATCAACGGCAGCCGCCGCAAGCGCATCGCCCGCGGCTCAGGCACCAGCGTGCAGGAAGTCAACAATCTGCTCCGCCAGTATGCGCAGATGAAAAAAATGTTCAAGCAGATGGGCAAGGCCAGCTTCGCGCGCCGGCTGGCGGGCATGAAGCTGCCAGGAATGTAGTGAGTCGTGAGTCCCGGGCTGCGAGTCGTGAACACCCGGCTTAGTTCGATATTGTCATCCTGAGCGAAGTTGCCGTGAGCGAAGCGAGCCGCAACGCAGTCGAAGGATCGCTATCGCCCTCACGGTATCTCAACAATGAAGTGGCGTTCTCTAGACGAGGCTGGGCCGGCGACTGACACTCGTCGCCTGCACGACATCTACGCCGAGCGCAAAGAACTGATCGCGAAGTACGTTCCCGCCGAAACGCAGGCGATCTACGCCCAAGCCGTCGCTGAGCTCAAGGCGAAACACCTTGCTGCGAACATTCTTCCTGTCGGCGCCAAAGCGCCTCAGTTCGAACTGCAGGATCACGATGGCAAGGTCGTTTCTTCTTCCGATTTGCTAGCCAAAAGCCGCCTCGTCGTCTGCTTTATCCGAGGCCGCTGGTGTCCGTTCTGCGTCGGTCAGATGGAAGCCATGAACCTCATCCTGCCGCAGATCGAGCAAGCCGGTGCAACGCTCGTCGCGATCTCGCCGCAGACGGTCAAGCAGTCCTTCTTCATGCACGATCAGCACAAGCTGCGTTTTCCGCTGCTCTCCGACGCACACAACCACGTCGCATGCCAGTTCGGGCTGACCTACCGCGTTCCAGCAGAGCAGGAAGCCGTCTATCGCCGCGCTTTTGTCAATCTTCCTTTCACCAACGGCGACGAGAGTTGGGAGTTGCCGATTCCCGCAACGTTCATCGTCGACGGCGACGGCGCGATTCTCTACGCTTCCGCGAACGAAGATTACACGGACCGCCCGGAACCGGCGGAGATTGTCCGCGTGCTGGCAGGGTCACGCTGACAGCAGAACCGTTGACTCGGTGTGCCGGCGACGAAATAGCCGTGGAGGAGCGGCCCTTCAGGGCCGCGTCAACCATACGTAAATCGTCGGGCTTCAGCCCCGGTGGTCGCCCTTCCTCAGGGGCTAAAGCCCGGATCGTTTATTTCGCTCTTGCGCTAAAGCGCCGCTCTTCCACGAAATTTTTGAGGCCAACGGCTGAAGCCGCGTCGTCCCCGACTTATTCGGTACACTACTACTTCGTGCATTACATCTACGGCATTAACGCCGTCACAGAGGCGCTGAAGGCGCGCGGGCGCGCGTTCGAGTGGGTCGGCATGGCAAAGGAACGGCACGACCTGCGCTTGCAGCGCCTGATCGAAGACTGCCGGAAACTCGCCATCCCCGTCCGTTTCGTGCAACGCACGGAACTCGACCGCATGGCGGGCAACGCGGCGCATCAGGGAGTGGTCGCGGTCACATCAGCTAAACAATACAACGATCTCGACGACGTGATCGAAGCCAAGCGGGGGCAATATTCGCTTGTTGTCGTACTGGATGGCGTGGAGGACCCGCACAATTTGGGAGCGATCCTTCGAACAGCTGATGCGGCGGCAGCGGACGGTGTGGTCATTCCCGAACGCCGCGCCGCCTCCGTGACGGGGACGGTCACCAAAGCTTCCGCCGGCGCGAGCGAGCACCTGCCCATCGCCAAGGTGACCAACATTGCCCGCACCATCGAAAAACTGAAAGACCGCAACATCTGGACCGTCGGTCTCGACGAGCGCGGTACACAAACCTACGATGCGCTCGACTACAAAATGGATTGCGCGCTGGTGCTGGGCGCAGAAGGCAAGGGCCTTCATGATCTCGTCAAGAAAAAGTGCGACTTCCTGGTTTCGATCCCGATGCTGGGGAAGGTACCGTCACTGAATGTCTCGGTGGCGGCTGGGGTTGTCTTATATGAGATCGTGCGGCAGCGGCGCGCGGGCGAGGCCGCATCCAACAAGAAATGAAGTTCTGCACGTTCACTTTCTGTTGCAGGAGCCTGGCTTTCTTGTTTGTCCTCTGTGCCCTCTGTGGTTCTGTTGCGCAGGCCTCAGCTC
>CAYOUY010000186.1:0-16430 GCA_964407245.1 uncultured Acidobacteriaceae bacterium | reverse complement strand
ACGTGAGGCGATCGCACATTTGCACGCGATCGAGGGAGAAATCGTGGGAGCAGATATTGTCGAATACAACCCGCTGCAGGATGTCGCGAACGTGACGGCTACCGTGGCGGCGAAGATCTTGAAGGAAACCCTCGGGAAGATGGTTGAACAGGCCTGACCACCGAAGGCGCAAGACAGCCCGGAGGGAAACAACAAGGAGCGGAAGAGCGGCTTTCAAGTTCTGCCCGGTCCAGAGTAGAATCGTCCGTTCTCTGATTATGGGAAGCAGCCTTCGACGGAGCGCGGCAAACAGCCTGTTAATCGCCGGGTTGGCGGCCGGCGGCATACTCGCGTGCTCGCCCAAGGGGCCGCAGAATCCGCAGGGCGACGCGCCGCCTCCCATGCCGGTCAAGGTGATGGAGGCGCGGGCGCTTCCCGTCAGTGACGCCACCGACTACGTGGCCACGCTGAAATCGCGCGACTCTGCGGTCATCATGCCGCAAGTCGAGGGACAGATCACGCAGATCTTCGTGCATTCGGGTGATCGCGTTGAGGCAGGCGCGGCGTTGATGGAAATCGATCCGCTCAAGCAGCAAGCCACGGTGAAGAGCCAGGAAAGCGCGCGGGCGGCGCAGCAGGCGCAGTTAAGCTGGGCGCAGCAGCAATATGACCGCGCCCAGGGGCTTTACTCCGCGGGCGTGGTCAGCAAGCAGGATCTCGATCAGGCCAAGTCGGCGCTGGATGCGGCGCAGGCGCAGATGGATTCGCTCGATGCCCAGGTGCGTGAACAGCAGGTGCAGCTTCACTACTACAAGGTAGTCGCGCCGCGGGCCGGAATTGTGGGCGATATTCCAGTGCGCGTCGGCGATCGGGTCACGACTTCGACGCAACTCACGACGGTCGATCAGCCGGGAAGTCTTGAGGCCTACGTTTACGTACCCATCGAGCACTCGACTCAACTGCGGATGAACCTACCGGTGCAGATCGTGGATGGCGAGGGCAAGGTGCTGGCGGATACACGCGTCAGCTTCATTTCGCCCCAAGTCGACAACACAACGCAAACGGTCCTCGTTAAGGCACGCATCGCCAATGGCAACGACGCGATGCGCCAGTCGCAGTTTGTGCGGGCGCGCGTGGTCTTTGGAACGCACCAGAACCCGAAAGTCCCAATTCTTGCGGTATCGCGGCTGGCGGGGCAGTACTTTGCCTTCGTTGCCGAACCGAACGGCGGCTCGTTTGTGGCGCGGCAGAAACCGTTGAAGATCGGCCAGACGGTGGGCAACGACTACGAAGTGCAGGAGGGCATCAAGCCCGGTGACAAAGTGATTATTTCCGGTACGCAGTTTCTGCTGGATGGGGCGCCGGTGCTTCCGCAAAGCTAGCGGGTTGCGAGCGAGGAGCAACGCGCGAACATGTCTGTTCGCGGCTCACCGCCCGCAGCTCGAATCGAAGTTTTCCAGGCATAGCAACTAACTTCAGGCGACGGCCAGGTCGCCGCGCACAAGATACCCATGTTCGCTGAGTTCTTCATTCGTCGTCCGGTGTTTGCCAGCGTCTGCGCGCTGTTAATCATTCTGGCAGGCGCGGCCGTAATTCCTACATTGCCAATCGAGCAGTTTCCCGATCTTGCTCCTCCGCAAGTGGGCGTCAGCAGCTTCTACACCGGGGCGAGCGCGCAGACGGTCGAGAGCGCGGTCACTATCCCGCTGGAGCAGCAGATCAATGGCGCCGAGGGAATGAAGTACATCACCTCGACCAGCGGAAACGACGGCTCGAGCAACATTACGGTCACGTTCGACCTGACGCGTAATCCCGATCTGGCGACGGTCGACATTCAAAACCGCGTCAACACGGCGCAAGGGCGGCTCCCAAGTGCGGTGAAAACGGTAGGTATCACCACGCAGAAGACGTCGCTGAACTTCGTGTTTGGCGCGGCCGTAATATCCGACAACAACAAATACTCCACACTGTTCATGAGCAACTATCTCGACGTCTACGTCCGGGACGCGCTCAAGCGCATTCCGGGCGTCGCAGACGTTCTGATTTTCGGCGAGCGCAAGTACTCGATGCGGCTCTGGCTGGACCCGGTGCGCATGGCCGGACGCGGCCTGACAGCGCCGGACGTCGTGAGTGCTCTGTCGGAACAAAATGTCGAAGTTGCGGCCGGGCAGGTGGGCCAGCAGCCGGCGATCGGCGGCCAACAGTATCAGATCAGCGTGCGCGCCGTGGGACGGCTCAGCGAGGCCCCGCAGTTTGACGACATCATTCTGAAGACGAATAACGACGGGACTCTAGTTCGGCTGAGAGATGTCGGTCATGCGGAGCTGGGGGCCGAGGATTATTCGAACGATTTGCAGTACAACGGTCAGGACGCAGTGGGAATCGGCGTGACCCAGCTTTCCACCGCGAACGCCATCCAGGTGGATCGGCTCGCGATTGCCGAACTGGAACGCCTCTCAAAGAGCTTTCCGCCGGGGATGCACTACAAGCTGGCCTTCGACGTCACGGACGCCGTAGGAGAGTCGATCCGCGACGTGATCTTCACGGTAGGGTTGGCGATCTTTCTGGTCATCCTGGTGATCTTCATTTTTCTGGGCGACTGGAGAACCACGATGATTCACTTCATCGCCACTCCAGTTTCGCTCATCGGCACTTTTGCCTTCGTGAAGTTGCTTGGCTTCTCGATCAACACGCTGACGCTGTTTGGTATTACGCTCGCCACCGGGCTGGTCGTCGACGACGCCATTGTCGTGATTGAAAACATCGAGCGCCATATCGCCGGAGGCGAGCACGACTCCCACAAAGCGGCGGTGGCGGCCACTGCCGAAATTACCAGCGCCGTCATCGCCACCTCCCTCGTGCTGGTTGCGGTGTTTGTGCCAGTTGCCTTCTTTCCCGGCACGACTGGCATCCTGTTTCGCCAGTTTGCGCTGACCATCGCATTTTCCATCTCTATCTCCGCCTTCAACGCGCTCACGCTGGCGCCGGCGCTGGCGGCAATTTTCCTGGCCAGCCCGCACGGAAAAAAGTGGTGGTGGCTGCAGAAGTTTGACCAGGGCGTCGTGCGACTCACACGCGCCTACCGCGCCCTGCTGTATCACGTTCTGGAATACAAGTTTGCAATGGCGTTGCTTTTCTTCACCGGTTTGGGACTGACCTACTGGGTGTTTACGCGCGTTCCTACCGGGTTTGTGCCCGACGAAGATCAGGGTTATTTCATGATCATCATCCAGGCACCATCCGGGGCATCTCTCGAATACACGAAGGCCATCGGGACGCAGGTCTCCGATTTGTTGGCGGACGTGCCGGAGTCGGAAGGAACTTTTTCGGTTGCTGGATTCAGTTTTGCCGGATCGGCGTCGAATCAGGGAATCATTTTCGTGCCGCTGAAACCCTACTCGCAGCGTAAGGGTGAGCAGCACGCCGCCACGGCGATTCTGAATCGCGTCCGCCCGCGGCTGTTCGGAGTTCCGGGAGCGATTGTGTTCGCCACGCTGCCTCCGGCGATCAACGGATTAGGCGCGTTTGGCGGATTCCAGTTCATCGTGCAGGATCGGACGGCTCACAAACTGGAAGAACTGGCGGGAGCAACGCAAGGCATCGTGCGGGGAGCGGGAAAACACAAAGACCTGGTCGGGCTGTTCACGCCGTTTACGGCGAACGATCCGCAATATTTAATCACGATTGATCGCGAAAAGGCGAAGAGCCTGCACGTGCCCCTTTCGCAAATCACCGACACGCTGGGCGTGTATATGGGATCGGCGTATGTGAACGATTTCGACTTCAACAATCGTTCGTATCGCGTGTATGTTCAGGCCGACAAGCAATACCGGGCGAAGGCGCAAGACATGAAGCAGTTCTATGTGCGCTCTGACAGCGGGGCGATGGTGCCGCTCGAAAATCTCATCACCATCACACAAACAACTACGCCGCAGGTGATCAGCCACTACAACCTGTTCCGCTCGGCGGAAATTGATGGCTCCGCGGCGCCGGGATTCAGCTCCGGTCAGGCTATCGCAGCCATGGAACAACTCGCCGCGAAAATGCCGCAAGGATTCTCCTACAGCTGGACGGGTGTGACGCTCGAAGAATTGCAAGCTGGAGGAACGTCACTAATTCTGTTCGGCCTCGGCACGCTCGTGGTCTACCTTACCCTTTCTGCGCAGTATGAGAGCTTCGTGCTGCCCTTCATCGTATTGCTGGCGGTGCCCATGGCGCTGCTGGGGGCGCTCGGGGCACAATGGACGCGCGGTTTGCAGAACGATGTGTTCTGCCAGGTCGGACTGGTCATGCTCGTGGGGTTGGCCAGCAAGAACGCGATTCTGATCGTCGAGTTTGCCGAGCAGTTGCGCGAACGCGGAATGCCGCTGGTGGAATCGGCGGTGCAGGCGGCAACGATTCGACTCCGGCCAATTCTGATGACTTCCTTGGCGTTCATTCTCGGCGTCGTACCTTTGGTTTTCGCCGGGGGCGCGGGCGAGAATGGCCGCCATTCGGTGGGGACCACCGTGTTCGGCGGGATGATCATGTCGACGGTGCTGAATCTGTTTTTCATTCCCGTGCTGTATCTGATTGTTGAGGGATGGCGCGAGCACGGGAAGGCGCCGGTGCACCGCTAGTCACATTTCGCTGCGGCCGCTCGTTCGCGCCGGCGCATCTTCGCCATCCATTCCCGCGAATACATGGTGCCGCGGCACTTGGGCGAGCCGCAGTGGCATGGAGCCGGGGCTTCGTCGTCATAGAGGTTGTAATCCCACACCAGTTCCTCGCCGGCGGCGATGTCGCGCACAGCAAACAGCCACACGCGGCCATTAATCTCGTCCACCTCGCAATTGGGATCGCAGGAATGATTCAGATAGGCGCCCAGACCCTCGCCATCGATCACCGTCTTGCCGTCCTCGAGTCCATACAAGTAGGTACGTGCCGCGCCGTCGTATAGGCGATCCGCTTCCTCTGGAGTGATTCGCGGGCCGGCATATTCGACCACGCGCGCCCCCTTCCGGATGGCAGTCGTGGTGTAGATGCCGACCGCGTGAATGCGTGAAGGACGAACGACTAAAGGCACACCTTTAATTTCGCACACCCGCGTGGGTTTGGGGAACGGCGAAAATACGGGCAGCGACGTTGAGAACGCCGACCTTGGGAGCGATAAGAATTTTGGGAACAGCATTCAGTGCGAAGGAGAGGTCTGATCCCGCAAACTGTACACGAACTGGCCGATTTCGCGGCGCTGGTGCGCGGTCCGCTCCGCCGATTCCTTCGCGATCTCGTCGTAAAGCTCCAGCTCCGCCTTCGCCTTATCGCTCTCTCCCATTTCGCGATAAGCCTGGGCGAGCCGATAGTGGGTCTCCTCGATCTGGACGTCGGTCATCTTCAGATCGGCGATTGGAGAGTTATCAGGCGAAGGATTAGGGCGCAACGCTTGCTGGTAGTCCACGATGGCCTCTGAGAAATTTTTCTGCTCGGCATGCAGAATCCCCAGCTGCAGGTACGCTGCTCCGAACGCTGGTTCCAGGCGAAGCGCGGTCCGGAGCAGTGAATCCACCTTTGCCACGAACGCGGGGTCTTCGGAAGTCTTAGGGGAATTCTTGCCCTGCTTCCACAGGCCGACCGCCAAATAGTAATTGGCGGCGGCGTTTTCCGGATGCAACGTGGCGAAACGCCGCAGCCGCTCGACCAGCTCGTCCGAAGTCAGCGTTTGCGTGCTCTCCATCGTCGCCAGAAACCGGTACGGGACGGGATCGGCAGGATTCAGATCGGAGGCCCGGCAGATGCGCTCGACCGCCCGGTCGAAAGATCCGCTCGCAAACCATGCAGCGCCGAGCCCCATGAGCATGCGAACAGACTGCGGAAACAGCTGATTTCCCTTGGTGAACACTTCCACCGCAGGTTCCGGGGCATGGTGCAGCAGAAGCTCTGAACCCCAATCGAACAGATTGGATTCGCTGGCCTCGAGTTCGGCGGCGCGCTGATACTCGCGGACTGCGTCGAGCGGGTCACCAATCTGTTCCTGGGCTCGCGCCAGCAGGTGATGCAGTTCGGCCTGCTCGGCGCGGGACTGATCAACTCCAGACTTATCCCGCAGGCCTTTTTCAGCGTGTTCGAGATAGGTGACTGCATCGCGCGGCTTGCCCTCGGCCAGAAGCAGTCGGCCAAGGTCACGATTGGCGGCGAAGCTTGTGGGCTCGCGGTCCCCTTTTTCTCGTAGTGACTTTTCAACGGCGGATTCGGCCGCGGGCGCGGGGTTGGTGTCGCCAAGCGCGACAGTATCTTTCGCCAGTGATTCCCTGCTGCGCACCACCGCATCGGAACCATGGCCACCGATGCTGGTTGTGTCCGTGACTCCGGATACGGTGAAATGTGGCGCGTCGAAGAACTCCGGTTTCACAGCAGGTGCTGTCGTCTTCTCGAGCGTGATGTCGACGCTCCTGGTTTCTTTTGCGGCGATAGAAAAAGCCGGCAGGGTTGAGGCAGTGTAGCCTGCTTTCTCGACTCGCACCGAGTAGACACCGGGACGTAGATCAGAAAAACTGCAACTGCCCTGAGCATCGGTGCGGGCCGTGAGTGCCTGGCCTGCATCTCCGGCATTGAGCGGGTGCACCTGCACGTTCACGGTGGCATCAGTAACAGGCTTGCCGTTCGAGTCACGAACGGCCACATGCAGCAGCGCAGTATCAGGAGACGCCTGTGAGGGTACAGCGGGAGCGACCGCGAGCAACAGAATAAAGGGCGCTACGATAATCGCTATGCAGCGACAGTTGTACTTCTCGAATGTCATTGCCGGTCAAACTCCCGATCTGGCACGGTCCCAGGAACCCCCAACTCAACTTGAACCAATCTGGCAGTTTGAATTCTAATCCCTTGGGTTTCTAATGATGGGTCTCTAACCGCGAGGATTCCCCAAAGTGAAGACCAAAAGACTCGTCTCGGTGTGTGTTCCCACCAACCTGGTTGCCATGTCCCTGCTGTGGTTGATGTGTGCCGCCGCGTGGTGCGAGCCCGCGGCGGGGAAGCGCAAAATCATCATCGATCAGGATGGCGCCGGACCGGCGGGAACCGATCAGCAATCCATGCTGATGCTGATTCAGTCCGCCCAGACCGAAGTTCTCGGCCTCACCATGGTGACGGGCGATCAGTGGCTGAAAGAGGAGGTCGCGCACACGCTGCGCATGCTCGAACTGATCGGTCGCACCGATATTCCGGTCGTCGCTGGAGCGGAGTATCCGCTCGTGCGGCGACAACCAGACACCGAACTTTGGGAAAAACAATATGGCACCGTGGCGTGGGTTGGGGCGTGGACGCCGCGCTTCTATCACGCGCACGATCAGTTGGGCGACATGCCTGAGGGCAAACCCACCATCAGGCCGCTCGACGAAGACGCGGCGCATTTTCTGGTTCGCATGGTGCGCAAATACCCGCACGAAATCACGATCTACGAAGGCGGTCCGATGACCAATCTCGCTCTGGCCATTTCGATTGATCCGGAGTTTGCGGGCCTCGCGAAAGAGCTCGTGTTCATGGGCGGCAGCATCCAGCCCAAGACCGATAACCCCGAATTCACTAGCAGCCCTCACCGCGAATTTAATTTGTGGTTCGATCCCGAGGCGGCACACATCGTACTACGCGCTCCGTGGAAAAGGATTGTCTGCACCACGGTGGACGTCTCGGTAAAGACGCGACTGACGCAGGATTTGCTCGATCGCGTCAAGGCCGGCCACACACCAGCGGCACGTTACATTGGAACCTACGGCCGGCTCTTCGGCCAGTACAATTACTTGTGGGATGAGTTGGCCGCTGCGGCATGGCTCGATCCCAGCATTATTACAGCGAAAGAAACGCGTTATCTTGATGTCGATCTCGAGCGCGGCGCCACCAACGGAAACACATTAGCCTGGACTGCGGGCGACAAGCCCGGCATCATCGGCCCGCCGGTCGAGGTGCAGGTGGATCTGGATATCGAGCGTTTCTATCAGGCGTTCGTGGATCTGCTGACTGCGCCGACACCAAACCCGTAAAGTGTACTCACGAACCTGCCTGCCTGTTCCGCTTTGTCAGCGCTGGAGTTGCTCTAGCATCTGTTCGGCTTGCTCGTGATCAGGATGCTGCTTGAGCAGAT
The DNA here is from genome assembly GCA_964407245.1 of uncultured Acidobacteriaceae bacterium. GTDB lineage: Bacteria > Acidobacteriota > Terriglobia > Terriglobales > Acidobacteriaceae > Sulfotelmatobacter. The sequence continues at coordinate 8,335 of CAYOUY010000186.1, read as the reverse complement.
CGAGCAGAACGCCGCGGGCTTTCTCGCGCTCGCCTTGAAGAACATACACGCGCGCCAGATTCAGGTAAGCCTGATCGAAACCAGGCGCGACACGAATACACTCCTGAAAGCTGGCCGCCGCCTGATCCTGGCGTTCAGTCACCATGTACAGCACACCTAGATTGTTCAGCGCCTCCGGATACGCGGGACGCGCTTTGAGCGCGCGCTGCAAGTATTCATAAGCCTGTCCGGTATTGCCCGTCTGCGCGAAGACCATTCCCAGGCTGTAGTTTGCCTCGGGATCTTCCGGAGCACTCTGTAGCGCGCGTTCGAGCACCGTGCGCGCATCGTCCCAACGCTTCTCAAGACGAAACGCGTTGCCCAGATTGTCGAGAGCCAGCAGGTGATGCGGATTCAGCTGCAGAGCTTCCTGAAAACACTGCGCGGCGTCGGCTATCCGATTCTCACGCGTGGCGACAACGCCAAGGTTGTTCCAGGCGTCGGGCAACGTCTCCGGGTAGTGGGCCTGCAGTTTGACCGTGCGCTCAAGAACCTCTCGCGCCGCAGCGTTCTTGTTCTGGTGCACGTAGACGCTGCCGATGCCATACGACGCTTCAGCGCTGGTCGGATCATCGCGCAAGGCTTGATGAAAGGCGGCCTCGGCCTGGTCGAGATATCCGCGCTGGAAAAACAGGGCCCCGTAAGAAAGATAGTTGCGGCCGAATTCGAGCGTGTGCGACGCGCTCGGAAAAGGCAGCGCCCCTGCCAGGCGCTCAGCGTCGGTCTGCGGAATGTGCTGGAAGTCTTGTTCGATGTGCTCAGGGTTGACCGGTCCCTGATACACCTTGACGATGTCTCCACCTGCATCGATCAGGAACGATGTCGGGAGACTGAGATCGCGATGCCGATCGAAGAGCTGGCGATAAACGATGTTGTAGATCGCGGCAACGTCGCCGGTGCCGCGAAGAGTCAAGGCGTCATGAAAACGGATCTCACTGTCGGAAGTGCTTCCGGTAGGGGCCGAGGCGTCGTCCACGATCACAACGGTCAACTGAAGGCCGCGGCTTGCCCAGCGGGCCGAGTGCCGCTGGAATGTCTTCAGATCCTGCACACAACCTCCCGACTGCGGCGTCCAGAAATTTAGAAGCACCGGCCGGCCGCGAAGCGCGGTAAGTGTGTGAGTTTGTCCGGATAAATCTGGAAGCGAAAAATCTGGGGCTGGAAATGGCGCCAGCAGCCAGGTTGCCACCCGGGTTGGAAGCGACTCGGGTTCCGGGCGATTCTCAGCAGAAGAAACTCCACTCGCGTTGTTGGAAGAGGTCTTCTGGAACGGCTCACTGTTCTTGAATGCCTCCATGCGCGAAGGTTCGGAACCCTCCGTCACCCAGATCCTGTGGTTGATGGGAAGGTCGCGGAGTTCCTGCACCAGGCCGCTGGGCCAGCGAATCTGGGCGTGCACGGAATTCTTCGTGCCGCCCAGACCGAAGAAAACATCCTTGCTGTGCTGGGCAAGAAATCCTGATCCCGCTTGCAGCATCCGCGTCTGGCGCCCGCCGTTAGTTTCTATCGTGATGGCTGCTCCGATTGCATCGCGGTTGCTTTTTGTTCCTTGCAGACGGAATGCAATCGACGGAGGCAGACTGCCCGCGGCGTTCTTCAGCAGCCGCAGCTGCGGCGCGTTCCGATTTTTCAGGAAAATTTCAAGGCGCCCGTCGTGATCGAAATCGGCGAGCGCAAACGAGCGGCCGTCTTCGACGAAATCAAGCCCCACAACGGCGGAAACATCGGAAAATGTCCCGTCGCGGTTGTTGGCATAGAAGACGTTGCGCTCGTAACCGCTCCACGTCCCGTCGGCGCGGATGAGTTCGTTGATGGCATTCCATCCCTGCTCGTACTCTTTTGACGCTCGCGCCTCATCGGGCGATTTCGCCACCACCTGGCGCCAGAAAAAGCTGTTCAGGTCGTTGCTGAACGGCCTCTCGTGCCGAAGATCCTCGCCAGAGGGTTCCTGCGGCAAAGGACCTGAAACCATCCCGTTGGTGATGTAGAGATCAGGAAAGCCGTCATGGTCGAAATCGAGTGCGTCGCTCGACCACGCCCAGCGGCCCATCCCGACGCCTGCGAAATTCGTAGCGTCTTCGAAAACCGCGCCCTTATTGTGCAGGAGCGAATTCCCCATCGCGTGCTTCTGATAGAGGGCACGGACTTCATGCGGTGAATCCTTCTTGAAGATGGCCTGGGTCGAGACGCGTTCGCCTGCAGCCGTCCACATGTTGGCGACATAAATGTCTTGGGCAGCGTCGTTGTCGTAGTCGAGCCACGAGACACTCATGCCCGCGCCAATATCTTCCGCGCCGGCTTGTGGCGCGATGTCGGTGAAAGTTCCATCGCCGTTGTTGCGGTAAAGATTCTTGCGGCCAAAGTCGTTCACCACGTAAAGATCGGGCCAGAGCTCACGGTTGGAATCGGTCGATCGTGCTTTTCCCCAGCCGCAGCAGAAGCTGTAGCGGGTATTGTTCTGGTTGAGGCCAGACTCGGCGGTCACGTCGCGAAATGTTCCGTCGCGCTGATTGTGCATCAGAAAGTTCGGCGGTCCGTTCTCGGCATCGTGGTAAGGCGAAGGATACTTGTACTGGCCCGTGCCCTGATAGAAGGCATAAAGGCAAAAATAGACGTCGAGCCAGCCGTCGCGATCGTAGTCCGCGAGCGCGGCGCCGGTGAAAGTTCCTTGCGGAGGAGTCGCAAAGTGAAATGCGTCCGGCTTCGCGCGGAATTGTCCGCCGCCTTCATTCAGAAAAAGCAGCGGGCCGCTGGCGCGCACGATGATGACATCCTGCCTGCCGCTGTTGTTGAGATCGGCGAAGAGAGCGCACGCCGTATTCTCCAGCACTCCCAGACCCGAAGATTCCGTGATGTCCTCAAATGTGCCATCCCCGCGATTGCGGTAAAGCCGGTTGGGCAAGCCCGCGGGCTGGCAAACATAAAGATCGTCGAAGCCGTCGTTATCGATGTCGGCGACCGAGACGCCGTTGTGGCCGTAAATGTCGATGCCACAGGCGCCGTCGAGAATCGTGCGCCAGTAGTCTGTGCCATGCAGCATTTGCGCCGAATAAGAAGAATTGCCCGCGAGCGCTCCAGCCGTGATGTCCGCGTAGACGGGTTCTGCGGAGCGAGCCTGCGTCTCTTCGAGCGCGACCCAGCGGCGGATCTGGAATTCGCCCGAAGAGGACCGCGTCCATTCGAGATTCCAGAACCCGACACGCTGTTCGCGATGGAAGCCCGTGCCCTTGCCGACAATTTCATAGCGCACGCGAGTCTCAAGCGGGGTTGACGACTGAGTCTTGCCCACGTCGGTCGCATCAATCGCCGTGGTTTGGAATTCCACCGTGACAACGCTCGAGAACACGCCCAGCGACGACTGCAGCTCACGAACAAAATCATCGCGACCAAGAGTGGGCTCTGCAAATTTGTTCTTGCGGATCTCAATCGGCGGACCGGAGCGCACGATGCGAGACTCCGCCGGTCGAAGGGAGGCGCCCTGAAAATCCCGAGCCAGGTTTCTCGCGATCACCTGCAACGCATTCGACGACCGCAACAGCGCAACCCTCCACTCCCCGAAGATGGCCTCCATCTCGTCGCAATATTTTTCTGTGACGAATTCGTCCGTGCCCGCCTGCACTTTCGCGAGCGTTGAGTCGATCGGACGCTCACTGCGATAGTGAGGATGAAGATGGTATTCCGCAGTAGCAGGCAACGCGTTGCCGACAGCGGCGAACCTGGGCTTGGCCGCGGTGAAGGCCCAGAAATTCGCGGGAATCAGAGCTGCTCCCGCTCCCTGGCAGAAGCGGATGAGGAACTCGCGTCGCTCGAGGTCAAGCTCCCGCGCTGTCACGTGTGAAAGCGAAACTAACATTGGCGTTCTGGCCGGTCAAGGCAGGGCAAGCCCGCGCATATAATCCTCGTGTCTTGCGTATGAAGCAGCAAATAACAAAGAGGGAACCATGAACTGGAAAGGTGTGATTCCGGCCATCACGACTTGCTTCGGCGAGAACCTGCAAGTCGATCTCGGTGCAATGGAAAATCATTGCCGCTGGCTGCTCGACAACGGCTGCACGGGAATCGTTGCGCTGGGGTCACTGGGAGAGGGAGCGACGCTGACGTTTGACGAAAAGCTGCAGATCCTGCGCTCATGCGTGCACGCCGTCGCTGGACGCGGGCCAGCCGTGGCCGCCATCTCCGCACTGAGCACCGCCGAGGCAGTAAGGCTTGCGCAGGCCGCCGCAGACTTGGGTTGCGATGGCCTCATGGTGCTGCCTCCTTATGTCTATCCCGGCGATTGGCGCGAGATGAAGGCATATATGTCGGCAGTTTTTCGGGCAACACCCCTTTCGTGCATGCTCTACAACAATCCAGTTGCCTACGGCACGGATTTTCTGCCGGAGCAGATCAAGGAGCTGGCGGCGGAGCATGACAGTTTCCACGCCGTGAAGGAGTCGAGCACTGACGTCCGACGCATCACCGCAATTCGCGCCCTTTCCGACGGGCGTCTTGAGATTCTTGTGGGTGTGGACGACGCGGTGCTCGAAGCGATTGACGCTGGCGCCGCGGGGTGGATCGCCGGTCTCGCCAACGCTCTGCCCAGCGAGTCGGTCGAGTTGTTCGAGCTCGGCCGGCGCGGCGAGCGGGAGAAGGCCTTCGAGTTGTACCGCTGGTTCCTGCCGTTATTGCGCATGGACACGGTGCCGCATTTCGTCCAACTGATTAAGCTGGTGCAGGCGGAAGTGGGAATGGGGAATGCGCGGGTGCGTCCGCCCCGGCTCGAACTCGCGGGAGAAGAACTGGCACAAGCCAGAAAAACTATCGCTGCCGTGCTGGCCTCGCGCCCGGAAGCGGCCACCGCCGCTACGAGCCGGCATCGCATCCGGCCGTAGGATCGACAGTCGGGTCCGGCAGTTGGCGGGGATGTACAATTCGTTCTGCCCGAGGACTCCTGTCGAAATAAGGAAGCCGCGTCATGTCCGATGCCTGCTCGACTCGCGTCTTTCCCGCGCGATTCTTCGCCCTTCTGCTCATGCCGACATTGTTTGCCTCGGTGCTTGCTCCAGCGCCTCTTTGCGCCCAAGCGCCGCCTTCCGAAAAGTTCGACACTTCCAAAGAAGCCGTCGTCTTCGACCGCGTCGAGACTATTGCACGCTACGAAGATGATGGCACCGGCCAGCAGGAAACAAACGCCATAATCCGGGTGCAGAGCCAGGCCGGCGTGCAGGCGATGGGGCAACTCATTTTCGGATATTCCGCCGCGACAGAGAAACTTGAGGTGGACTATGTTCGCGTCCGTAAACCCGATGGCCGGACAATCGAGACTCCCGCTTCCGGCGCGCAGGATTTTGCGCCAGAAGTTCTCCGCGAGGCCCCGGCTTACAGCGATTATCGCGAGCGGCATGTTTCCGTGACTAGTTTGCAACCGGGTGATGTTCTCGAATACCACACGATCACCCATATCACCACGCCGCTGGCTTTGCATGAGTTCTGGTATGAGCATGTGTTTCTCAAGAACGTGGCTGTCGGCGAGGAGCGGTTACGCATTGACGTTCCAAAAGCGCGCACGGTCAAGCTCAAGAGCCCCGACCACAAATACGACACGAGTGAATCGGGCGACCGCCGTATCTACACCTGGGTCATCCAGAGAGTGCTTCCAGACCGCAAGCAAAATCGGGACATCGAACAGCGAGAGCCCGATTTAACCCCGGATGTGCAGATGTCCACATTCGCCGACTGGCAGCAGGTGGGCCAATGGTACGCACAACTGCAGGGCGAGCGGGTGGTGGTCGGCGACAGCATCCGCAAGAAAGCCGCCGAGCTCACCCATGGCGAAGCGTCTCCCACTGAGAAGACGCGGAGCCTCTATGATTTTGTCGCGCGCAACATTCGCTACGTCAGCCTTTCCTTCGGTGTCGGGCGTCTGCAGCCGCATGCGGCCTCTGAGGTGTTGCAGAACGGCTATGGCGACTGCAAAGACAAGCACACGCTGCTGCAAGCTCTGCTGCGAGCCGAAGGCATTCAGAGTTACCCCGTTCTTATCAGCAGCTATCGCGACCTTGATCCCGACGTTCCGTCTCCCGCCCAGTTCAATCATGAGATTACAGCGGTGCAACTCGGCAGTGAACTGACTTGGCTCGACACCACGGCTGAAGTCGCGCCCTACGGCTTGATTCTGTACCAGCTGCGCAACAAACAGGCGCTGCTGGCAGCGGACGGGAAGGAAGCAGGCCTACGACGTACTCCGGCAGTCTCGCCCGTGAAAAACCAGTTCAGCATCATGCTCGATGGCAAGTTCACAGAGACGGGCGCGTTCGATGTAGGAGTGGAAATTCTAGCCCGGGGCGACAGCGATGTTCCTTTGCGCGGTGCATTTCGCCGCCTTCCCCAGGCGCAATGGCAGGATGCACTCAAGAACATTTCGACCATGTGGGGATTGGCCGGAGATGTTTCCGATATTCAACTGGATTCGATCGAGGACACCAGCAAGCCGTTTCACCTGACGTACCACTACCACAAAGACAATTACTTCAGTGTTCCGACGGCAGGCGTGAATTTCCGCATTCTGCCTCCGATGCGACTGCATCATCTGCCGGCGGCTGATCCGAAACACCCTCTAAAACCCTTGAATGTCGGCCCTGCCATCGAGGAAACATACCACGCACACGTTCAATTTCCTGGGAACTACACCATTCAATTGCCTTCCAACGCCACTATGGCCCGCGATTACGGCGAGTATTCGGTTTCCTACAATCTCGGAAACAATGTGCTGACCGCCGAACGCAAAGTGACGGTGAAAGTGAATGAGCTGCCTGCCTCGCGCCGCAGTGATTACGAGTCTTTCGAGAACGCGACCCAAAACGAAGTTCGGCAAACATTGACTGCCATCATCAAGCCGGCATCAGCCGCGGCTGTGGCTGCCGCGTCCAAGATCAATGGCACGCCCGAAGAACTACGCAAGGCCGGGGACTCGGCGCAACAGCGGGGCGATTTCAGCGTCGCCGCTGACCTGCTGAAGCGGTCTCTCGATCAGGACTCCAGCCAGAAAGATGCTTGGGATGATCTCGGCCGCGCCTATGCCCGCCTGGGTCAGCATGACGATGCCATTCGTGCATTTCGCAAACAGATCGAGGTGGATGCCTTCCACAAAAGCGCGAATCAAGACCTGGCCCTAGAGCTGCAGGCGCAGGGAAAGATCGATGAAGCCGTTGCCGCCTATCGCCGCCAGTTGGAAATCACGCCTTTTAACAAGACGACGCACAAGAACTTGGGACTGCTGCTGGCCACGGAAAATCAGGATGCGGCCGCCACCAAGGAACTGGAAGCGGCTGCCTCAATGCCTCCCGAGGATCCCGAGGTCAAGATCGCCTTGGCCCGCCTCTACAACAAAAGCGGAGATACAGCGAGGGCGGAAGCTCTGCTCAGGAACGTGACTGGAGTGGCTGCACTCGGCTTGGGAGTGGATATCTATGCTTCGTCCCTCCGCGACGACATTGATCCCAATCAAACCTGGCGTGACGCGCGCAAAACCCTCGATGAGATTGGCGACCAATTTGACTCCGGCGAGTATGACCATCCCGGCCCCTCAGCGTTTCACGTCATGAATCTGGTTGCCCTGTCCTGGGCACGGATCGGCTGGGCAAAATATCTGCAGCACGATTACATGGAGGCGATGCAATTCCTGCAATCCGCATGGCTCCTAAGCCAGTCCGGCACGATCGAGAACCGCCTAGCTCGGGTGCTCGAAAAGGAAGGTCAGAAGGAGGGCGTTCGCCACGCTCTTGCGCTGGCCACGGCGGCGGGTGGCGGCGAGGCAGACGCATCCCGCCAGCAATTGTTGAAACTGTCGGCTGCAACGGACGCGGCGGACAAGCAAATCGCGGATGCGGCGGTGGAATTGCTCAAAGAGCGAACCATCAAGCTCTCTGCGTTGCCTGCAGGCACTGGCACCGCGCAGTTCGGTCTCATCTTCGACGGTTCGGACAAGCCGGAGCGCGTCGAGTGGCTGGATGGCGACGCCAGTCTCCGGGCGGCTTCCGATTCACTTCGGAATCAGTCTTATCCCGTCAAATTCCCCGACGTCTCGTCCATCAAGATCGTTCGCAAGCTGGTGCTTTCCTGCGACAAGTCCGCATGCAGTGCCGTCGTTCAGCCACTCGAAGGCTTCCAGGACGGCTGGTCGTTTACGGGGTCTAACGGAGTAAAGAAATAGATAATCGCTTTTGCAGGCCCTTCCCGGACCTGCCGCCGCCGCAGAAAGAAAGCAGTAGAATGGTCGGGGAGAGAGGATTTGAACCTCCGACCCCCTGGTCCCGAA
>CAYOUY010000185.1:0-16684 GCA_964407245.1 uncultured Acidobacteriaceae bacterium | reverse complement strand
CGCGGTGCGGAGCGGGATGTATCCGTTATAGATATACAGCGCGGCTTTGGTCTGATTGACGCCGCTACCGCGGGTCGTGGGAAAGACGCGCATTACCAGAGCCGCGACCACGAGGCCGGTCAGCGTCGGCGCCAGCACCAGCCGCCACGGATTAAGTAGCACTCCGGATCCCAACAGATAGATGCGGCACCAGCCGATGGCAAAGCGGAAGCAGACCACGGCAAGGCCGGAGAATATTCCGATGAATACCGCCAAGACCAGGAACAGACGGTCCTCGCGGAACAGAGGCTGGAGAATCGCGGCTTGCCCGCGCTCGAACAGAGAACTTGCAGGGCCGATTTCGCACTCCGGGAGAGCGTCAGTCTGCGAATCAGTCCGCGAATTGAAAGTCAAATTCACTTAGGCGCCTTCGTGCAATTTCCCGATCAGCAGGAGAGCCAGATCCGCTCCTTGCGGCGAGCCGCAGGTAACGCTGGTCTGGCGCTCAATGTTAAACACCAATTCCATGGCGGCTTCCACCAGGTCGGGATCACGCTGGAGCCTCTCCTCGCTGATTCGCGGCTTTAGTTTCGTCCAACTATCCTGCAGGTTCGCAGGCGTCGTCAGTCGCTGCGCCGAGCGGCTCTTCGGAGCGCAACTTTTCAGACGATCCCCCGCGAGCGCAAAGTCCCGCACAACGATCCGGCTGCGCGCCAAGACTGAGATGCCCCGTTGAAATGGATCCATCTGCAGCGCCATTTCCGTCGTCTTCAGCAAATCTGCGCTCTTGGTGTCTTGCGGATTGGCGGCGGCGGCCTGCAGATACCGCTGCGCCATGGGATAGCGCCCGAGCTCGAAGGCCGCCAGCCCGCCGCCTGCCAGCGCCGCCGGGTTGCGCCGGTCAGCCTTCAAACACGCGCGGTAGGCAGCTAACGCGCGTTCATAGTCCTGGGTGCGAACAAAAAAATCCCCGGCCTGGATTTGCTCTGACGGCTCGTCGCCCAGATTAGCTTCGAGTGCGATCAATTCCGACTCGGCCTGTGCCTTGGCATTGATGCGCAGAAGATATTCGATCAGTTCGACGCGGGCGGCGCGCCGCTGCGCTCTTTCTTCATCACCCGGCCAGCTGGCGTAAATGGCGTTGTGATAGTAGCGAAGAGCTGGCTGCGAGTCTGACTTCTGCGCCGCAATGCGCGCCAGTTCAAGATTCACCAGACCATCCTCGGGCTGGCGCTCCCACAGGTTGATGAGGTAGGCATAGGCTTCGCTGGTACGGTTGTCGCCAATGAGGGCGCGGGCCAGGTTGGCCTGATACGCATAGTTGTCGCGGGAGTAGAGAAGCGCGGCACGAAACTCACTGACTGCGGAATCAAACCGCTGCGCGTTCAGATCGGACACGCCGCGCATAAACCAGCGGTTTCCCAGCGACTCCTGTTGCGCCTGATAAGCGCGGGTGATTCCGGCGACGGCCACAAAGAGCGCGATCGCCAGCAACAACAGCAAGGCCAACCGGGGTGTTTCGCGTGCGCGGTCGGGCGGATCGTCGGATAAAGAATGATTCAGGGTGGGTCGATTCGTCAGGGGATGATCCATCCCTTTCTCCTGCGGCATTCATCTTACTTCGACCCCGTGAGCCACCCCGGTTCAAAGATATGTTCGTCGTGAAAGCGGCGAAGCCGCGCAGCCAGAATGGAGGCTCGCCCAAGGTAACCCACAATTTTTCGCTCGTCGTTGCGAGCGACGACGGGCAGACGGCCAATGCCGAAGCGCAACAGTTTCGCAGCCGCTTCCGAGACCAGTTCATCCGGATAGGTAACGACGACGTGGGTACTGCCCGCTTCCTGCACCGTCATCGCTCCGGAAGGATCTTTGTCGAGCGCGCTCACGACGTCACCACGGGTAATGATGCCGGCAAGTTGATTCTTGTCGTTGACGATCAGCATCGCCTGATGGCGGACTACCGCGGGATCGTGCCGAGCAATGCGTTCCGCCAAGGCACCGACCTTCGTATCGGCCGCGATTGTGGGCGGTTCTTTCTCCATGGTCTCGCCGACCGTTGCTTGGGCAAGCGCGTCTGCCTCATAGTCCTGGTGGACGCGCAGCCCGCGCCGCGCGAGCTTTTCGGTCATGATCGAACTGGAAGGCATGAACAGCATGGCGACGCCGTCGGCGATCACCGCCACCAGCATCAGGGGCAGAACGGAGTTGTAGTCACGCGTGATCTCGAAGGCAAAAATGATGAACGAGAATGTGGCCCGCGACGCCGCGCCGAACACTGCTCCCATGGCGACGAGCGCAAAGGCGCCGGGAGAAAGATGCGCTGACGGGAAAAGATGATTGCCGACCATGGCAAAAAGTCCGCCCATGGCCGCGCTCCACATAAAAGTCGGGGCGAGCAGCCCGCCCGATGTGCCCGATCCCAGCGAAATCACCAGAGCGGCAAACTTGGCCACCATCACAATGAGCAGCAGCTTCCACGCCAGGTTGCCGTTTAGAATGTCGCCAATCGTGTCGTAGCCGACGCCAAACATGCGCGGCACGAAGAAGCCGATGATGCCCAGCGCCAGCGCGCCGATCGCCGGCCACCACAGCTCGTCTAAGGGGAGCTTCTCAAACGAGTCCTCCACCCAATAGAGCGCTTTGCTCAAAGCCACGGCGGCCAGCCCGCAGACTGGCCCCAGCACCAGGTAGAACGGCAACGCTTGCGGGATGCCGAAATCCATGGCCGACACCTGAAACATCGGCCCCGGCCCCAGAAGCTGCATGTGAACGGCGGTCGCCAGCGTGCTGGCAATGACGAGCGGGATAAACGATCGCGATTTAAATTCAAACAGCAGGAGTTCGATGGCGAGAATCACCCCGGCGATGGGCGTGTTGAACGTGGCGGACATTCCCGCTGCGGCGCCGCACGCCAGCAACACTTTTCTCTCCGCAGCAGTGGTATGGATGATCTGCCCCACCAGCGAGCCGAGCGCGCCCCCGGTCTGAATGATCGGCCCCTCGGCGCCGAACGGGCCGCCAGTCCCGATCGCGATGGCGGCAGAAATCGGCTTCAGCAGCGCGACGCGGGGTGCAATGCGGCTGCGATTCACCAGCACGGCTTCCATGGCTTCGGGAATCCCGTGACCCTTGATTTTGGAGGTCCCGTACTTCGCCATCACGCCGACGATCAGGCCGCCGAACACCGGAACGCCGATCACCCCCGCGCCGAGATGATGCGAGCTCACACTCGCGAAACTGGTCGACCAGCGATGAAAGAAGAAGAGGTTGGTGAACAGACCGATCAGTTTGTAAAGAATGTAGGCTACGATGCCGGCGATGAGGCCGATCGCCGACGACAGGAAGGATATCAGCACGATGCGGAACTGTGCCGGTTGCGCAAGCGGAGAGTGGTTGGTACTCACTGCGCGGTCTTCCTCCGCTCCCGCCGACGGGCTTTCGCACCGTCGCCGCTTTGCATGAGGCGCCGCAAGGCGGCGACCAGAGTCGGCGCAGAGCTGCGCAGCTCCTCGTGATGATGCAGTGCCAATTCCGCCAGCACCAGTTCACCACTGGGAGTGAGCGTGAGCAGCACCTCACGGCGGTCGTCCTGGGCGCGATCGCGCCGTACGTATCCCCTGGCTTCCAGGCGATTGATCAGTTCCACGGCGCTGTGGTGCTGAATCTGCATGCGGTTGGCCAGTTCACGGATGCGCGGCCGCACGTCGGCCGGCATTCCCTTGATGGCCAGCATGAGCTGGTATTGGCCGCGCTCCAGCCCCGCCGCCTGCACTGCGCGCTCGCTGAAATGCAGGAATTTGCGAATCTGGTACCGGAACTCGGCCAGAGCTTGATAGTCGGACAGGGTGAGCCGTCTCATGCCGGGATTGTATCGTGCCGCGATAATATCGTTTGTATTATATCGTGTAACGATACATAAGGATAGATCTGGATAGACTTTCCCTTCTTCCCGAAAGGTGATGCCGGAGGGAGGCCCCCCGGGTTCATCCAACTAGCCTCTTTCCCCGCATCCATTTAGAATCCTCTGTCCGCCCATTGCCGTCGCCTGACAGGAGGGACTGCGACCGTGATCCCGCGCTACACCCGGCCGGAGATGGCCCGCATCTGGAGCGACGAAAACCGCTTCCGCACCTGGCTAGCCGTCGAAGTCGCCGCCACCGAAACGCTCGCCGAGGCCGGTCTCGTGCCCAAAGACGCTGCCAAGGCCATCCGCGAGCGTGCCGATTTCCGGGTCGAGCGCATTCACGAAATTGAGGCCGAAGTCCGCCACGACGTCATCGCCTTCACCACAGCAGTCGCGGAAATCGTGGGTCCGCATGCCCGCTGGTTCCACTATGGCCTAACCTCCAACGACGTCGTCGATACCGCGCAGGCTCTGCTCATCCGGCAAGCGTCGCAGGTCATTGCGCAAGACCTCGAGGGATTGGCCGAAGTGCTCGAGCGCCGAGCCTGGGAGTTCAAAGACACTCCTATGGTCGGCCGCACCCACGGCATTCACGCTGAGCCGATCACGTTCGGCTTCAAGCTGGCGAACTGGTATTCGGAGACGCAGCGCAACATCGCCCGTTTCGCTGCTGCGGCCGAAGACATGCGTGTAGGCAAGTTTTCCGGCGCGGTGGGAATTTTTGCTCATTTGACGCCGGAACTCGAAGAAGAGATCTGCACCCGCCTGGGATTGAAAGCGGCAGCCGTATCGTCGCAAGTGATCCAGCGCGACCGCCACGCGCACTATCTGGCGACGCTGGCCGTGATTGCCTCTACGCTCGACAAAATCGCCACCGAGATTCGCCACCTGCAGCGCACCGAGGTGCGCGAGGCCGAGGAATTCTTCAGCGAAAAGCAGAAGGGATCATCGGCCATGCCGCACAAGCGCAATCCGGTGAATGCGGAGCAGATCAGCGGCCTGGCCCGCGTGGTGCGCTCGAACGCGCAGGCTGGATACGAAAACGTGGCGCTCTGGCACGAGCGCGACATCTCGCATTCCTCGGTCGAGCGCGTCATCCTGCCCGATTCGACCACGCTCACCGATTACCTGCTCGCGAGAACTGCGAATCTGATCGACACCATGTTCGTCTACCCCGACCGCATGCGCGCCAATCTGGAATCGACGCGCGGGCTGATTTTCAGCGGGCAATTGTTACTCGATCTGGTCGAGCATGGAGTGAGCCGGGAAGATGCCTACCGCCTGGTGCAATCCCACGCCATGCGCGCATGGAAGGAAGGTCGGGACTTTCACCAGCTTGTGCTGGCCGACAATGAGATCACCAGCCGCGTCTCGCAAAAGACGATCGAGCACGCGTTCGATCTGAAGCGGCAGTTGAGGAATGTGAACAAGATTTTTGCCCGCGTCTTCAGCGCGAAGAAAGATTCGCGAGAAAAATCGGCAACCAGGAAAGCGGCAAGAAAGCGCCCAGCCAATAAATCGGCGAAGAAATAAGACGCAGCAGCATCTCAGGCGACCCGCCGCAGAAACTCCGCCACCTGGCGCTCGGCCCAGCGCCCGTCATCGCCGTCGCCATTCGGTTCGCCCATGAACGCACAGTGGCCGCCGTCCGCGGGCTCCGCATAGGTGATGTTGGGATTCGCCGCAATCTTCTTGAGAGTTTCCGGCTGCACGCGAATAAACGGATCATTCGCCGCATGAATGATGAGCGTAGGCACGGCGATCCGCTCCACCACGTTGGCGGCGGCGGCGCGAGCGTAGTAATCGTCGGCGCCGGTGAACCCGCAGTAATAGGCAGTGACGCGGTCATCAAACTCGCGCACGCTCGAAACTCCCTGCAGCCGCGAGGTATCAAACTGACCCGGAAACAGTTTTGCTTTGCGGCGCAGGCGCCGGAACAACTGCATCAGAAAGTAAAGCTCGTAGATGCGATTGGCGGGTTCGTGCAGGGCATCCGCCGACGGCGCCAAATTCACCGCCGGAGAAACCGCCGCTACCCCGTGAAACTGTGGCGGCCCATCGCTTCCCCACTCCCCTGCAAGCTTGAGCACGAGATTCCCGCCCATGGAGAAACCGGCCAGAGCCAGGCGCGACACGCCGTCGTTTTCAATCAACTCCTGCGCCACCGCGGCCACGTCGCCCGACAGGCTAGAGTTGTAGAGCGTAGGCGCAAGGTGATCCATGCCGCCGCAGTTGCGCTGGTTCATGAGCACCACGTTCATGCCCGCCGCGAGCCCATGGCGCGCCAGGCCCTGCATGTACTGCGAATCCGACGACCCCTCAAGCCCGTGGACTGCGAGCATCGTCAGCGCTGTGGCCGCGTTCTCCCGTCGGCCCTGGTGCCAGTAGCACAGGCAGCGCACCTTGATGCCAGGCGCCACCTCGACCAACCGATCCTCCGGTTGTGGCAGATGGATTCGCCGCGGCAGCAGAAAACTGGCGATGGTTTGCACATGCCCACCGCGCAGCCAGCGGCGCGGCCGGAACGGCGGGCATTGCCACGGACGCTCTTTTGTTTCCCCGGCCGGCGTGCCGGCCAATTGCGAAGTCCCCACAAATTGATTCTAATAGAGACTGATCTACAATCCAGGCCGGAGTTATCATGCCGATCTTTGAATACATCTGTGAGGAGTGCCATCACCAGTTCGAAGCGCTCGTGTATGGCAAGCAGAAGGCCGAGTGCCCCAAGTGCCACACGACGAAGCTGCAACCACAGCTATCGGTGTTCGCAGTGTCGGCGAAAAGCTCGGCGTCGCCGGCCCGCGCGGCAGGTCCCTGCGGATCGTGCGGCGATCCCCGTGGTCCAGGCGCGTGCTCACTGGATAATTAGCTCGCATTTTCACGAGCACCAGCACTCTTTCATCAGCACCAGGTCCAATCTTTGAGCCGCGAATCGCGCTTTTCCTCTACACTGTCATCGTCCGGGCGAAGCGCTGAATGCTCGTGACGGACGCTCATCTCCCATGATCGTCAACTTCGCCGAACGCGCGCACAACCACAACTGGGAACTTGACCCGGTCATCCGCTCGCTGCTCGACACTGATTTCTACAAGCTCCTGATGCTGCAGTTCATCTGGAAGCACTTCCCCAAAACGCGCGTGGAGTTCTCGCTGTTCAATCGTCACCCCGCGGTCCGCATGGCCGACATCATCCACATCGAAGAACTCAAAATGCAGTTGCAGCACGTCCGCGGACTGCGCTTCCGCAAGTCGGAACTGGTGTGGCTTGCGGGCAACACGTTCTACGGACGCCGCGGCATTTTCGAACCGGCGTTTTTGGAGTGGCTGGAGCGCGACTTCCGCCTGTCGGACTATCACCTTTCCGTGCACGATGGCCAGATTCATCTTTCCTTTGACGGCCCTTGGACCGAGACCACGATGTGGGAGCTGTACTCGCTCGCGATTCTCGACGAAATGAAGACGCGCGCGAACTTAAAGATGCTGAGCGAGTTCGGCCTCGACATTCTGTACGCCCGCGCCAAGACGAAGCTGTGGAACAAGATTGAACGCCTGCGCGGCGTCCCCGGCCTGAACATTGCCGACTTCGGCACGCGTCGGCGCCACAGCTTTCTGTGGCAGGAATACGTGGTCGTAGCCATGGCCGCTAATCTGGGCCCGAGTTTTATCGGCACGTCAAACGCTTTTCTCGCGCACAAGCATGACCTCGAGGCCATCGGAACCAACGCCCATGAAATCCCGATGGTGATGGCCGCACTTACGCCTGACGATGTTGCCTTGAAAGCCTCGCAGTATCGCGTTCTCGAACTCTGGCAGCAGACCTACGACGGCGCCCTGCGCGTCATGCTTCCTGATACGTTCGGTACCACGCAGTTCCTCGCTGGGGCGCCGGACTGGGTCGCCGACTGGACTGGCCAGCGCACCGACAGCAAGGATCCGTATGTGGCCGGCGACGAATACATCGCATGGCTCAAGGCGCGGGGCAAAGATCCGCGGGAAAAATTGCTGATCGCCTCCGACACGCTTGACATAGACCCGATTCTTGGGCTGCATGCCTACTTCGGCGGAATTATGGCTCCCGGCATCGCTGCTCGCGACTTCCGCAATGCCGCAGATTTTCTGAACCGCGGCAAATGGACGCCTGAACGCCGCATCCGTTTCAGCGCCGGCTGGGGGACGCTGCTCACCAACGACTTCCGCGGCTGCAATCCCAACGACGGCGGCGGGTTCGATCCCATTGGCCTGATCTGCAAGGTTTCAACGGTGGAGGGTCGACCCGCGGTAAAACTTTCTGATAATTACTCCAAGGCGCTCGGGCCGCCGCCGGAGATCGAGCGCTACCGGCGCGTCTTCGGCACCGCGGGAATCGCCGACGCTCCGGTGGTTGCGTAGGTGAGATTAGGCAACTTAATTGTCATCCCGAGCGGGGTTGAGGCGCTTGCGCGGCGTTTAAGCCGCGCGCCGAAATTCTGAGCGCAGCGAAGGACCTCGCCGAGTCGAGAGCCTGCCCTGAGCGAGCGAAGCGAGGCGAGTCGAATGGGGACCTGGGCGAGCCGCGCGAACCGGGGTCCCCGGTAGGCCAGGTTTTGGCCTGACGGGGTGGGCGGCGCGTCGCAGGCTACGGCGACGCAATAAATCGCGCGCTCGGCTCGCATCCTAATTCTCCCTATCGGACATGTCCTTCCGTACATGCTCGTAACCTTGTGATCCCGCCCTCTGACTGCCAACATCGAACGGGGCAACATGAAAATTCTGCTGGTGGAAGATTCGTACATCGAACGACGCAAGCTCGGGAGCTATCTCACCGACTGGGGATTCGAGCACGTCGCGGTGGGCAGCGGGACGGAAGCGGTCAAGCTGCTCGAAGGCGAGAACCCGCCGGACCTTGCGCTGCTCGACTGGCTGCTGCCCGGTCTCGACGGCATTGACGTGCTGCGGCGCATCCGCAAGATCGGTCGCGATAAGTACATCTACACCGTCATGTTGACGGCGAAAAGCCACAAACAGGATCGCATGACGGCCATGGAGGCCGGGGCCGACGATTATCTGTCGAAGCCTGTCGATCCGGCGGAGTTGCGGTCGCGCATCATGGTCGGCAAGCGGATCCTCGAGCTGCAGCAGTCGCTGCGCTTCGCCGCGACGCACGATTTTCTGACCAATCTGCTGAACCGTTCGGAAATTCTGGCTGCGCTTGATCGCGAGTTCTCCCGCGCCGGGCGCGAGAACAAGCCAACCACCGTGATTCTGGCCGACATTGACCACTTCAAGCGGGTGAACGACACTCTCGGCCACGCCGCGGGCGACGAAGTTTTGAAAGAAGTAGCGCGGCGGCTCAAGCTCGACTTGCGACCGTACGACGTGGTCGGCCGCTACGGCGGTGAAGAATTCCTCGTCATTCTGCCCGGTTGCCATCTGACAGCCGGTGCCCGCCGCGCCGACGGTATTCGCCATCTGATCGAGAAGGACCCCATCAACACTCCGTTCGGATCAACTTCCGCCACGGTCAGCATGGGTGTAACTGCGACCAACTCCAGCCGCGACCGCTCCGTCGCCGAGTTCCTGCGCGAGGCCGACATCAGCCTCTACGAAGCAAAGAACAAGGGCAGAAACCGCGTGGAAATTTTCTCCGGCGATGCAACGTCAGCGGGCGCCGGCCAGAGCTAAGGCTCACAACTCTCCTCACAACCAAGCGTCTTCAGCACGTCCCAGGTCGATGCCTGCTCAGCCCTGAACAATTTCTCTCTCCTCTGCGTATTGTGTTATGTATGGCTGCAACGCCAGCAATGAGCGGAGTGAGCCGTGGGCGCCTGGGCGCAGGGCTACTCGCAGCCTATCTAGCCCTATACGCAGGTTTGCTGCTGGCGATGCGTCAGGCGGGCAACTTCGATATTTCCGAGCCGCTCATGGTCCTCGCCATCGTTGGCGTAGGATTCTCTCTCGCTGCTTGGCTGGTGACTGCTCGCACAACAACGCTGGACTACTCCATTGCGAATCCGACGGGCGAACTAGCCTCAACCGCGGTGCTCCTGCTGGTTGCCGTGGCATTCATCACATGGGGTCTTTCGGCGATCCATCGTTATTTCCCGTACGATCCCACGCAGGCAATCGCAATCCTCGTTGGCAAGTTGGCGATCTTCGTAATCCTTCCCGCGGCCATTCTGCGGGCGCGATTCGGTTGGACCTGGCGCCGACTGGCGCCCGTATCCATGCAGCCGAGGCATCTGCTAGCTGCCGCGGCTATGTCCGCTCTGCTGCTGGCGTTTCAGGCAATTTTCGGGCGCGGTCTGCGCGATATCTCTGCTGCGCATTTGCCGGCGGCAACGCTTCTGTACGGCGTGCCGCTCACGTTTGTGTGGATGGCGGTTGAGGCCGGCGTGGTCGAAGAATTCTTTTGTCGCGTGCTCCTGCAAGGCAGGCTTGCCGCTGTCCTCAAGTCTGAATTGGGTGCAATCGTCCTCAGTGCGCTGATTTTTGGGCTGGCCCACGCTCCGGGCATCTACCTGCGAACCGGTCTTACGCAGGAGGGTCTTCAGAATCCCTCGCTGCTGGTCGCGATCGGCTACTCCGTGGTCATGATCTCAGTGACCGGCTTCTTTCTGGGCATATTGTGGTCGCGCACGCGCAACTTCGGCGTCATAGTGATCGTGCACGCCATGGGCGACCTCTTGCCCAATCTGCTGCCAACGCTGCGTTCGCTCCACCTGATCGGCTGAACTGCCCGTGCACATTCCGGCCTTTGTATGTCACATTAGTCGTTCATGCCCACCCCCGCTGACGCCCGATCCGGACGCGCCGCCTTCACCCATCCCGGCTTTGTGCTGTTCCAGATTGCCCGGTTTCTGATCGTCGCCTCGGTCGAAATGCAGGCCGTGGCCGTGGGATGGCAGGTCTACGAAATCACCAAGCGCCCGCTCGATCTCGGCTTGGTCGGCCTGGCGCAATTTCTTCCGGGAATTCTTCTGTTCCCCGTCTCCGGCCATGCCTCCGACCGCTTCGAACGCCGCACTGTGCTCTCCACTTGCTATGCCGGCTTCGCCGTCTGCTTCGCGCTGCTGCTCGCGCTCGCTCACCGCGGCCTGCATTCGGTGGCGCCAATATACGGCGTGCTTATCCTGCTGGGGATGGTGCGATCGTTCAACAGTACCGCCGCCCGCTCCATCCTGCCGCAACTGGTTTCCGAAGAGCACTTTCCCAACGCTGTCGCCTGGAACGCCAGCATTTTTCAGGCGGCGACGATTCTCGGGCCGTCGTTTGGAGGTGTGCTGTATGCGGCGTCGCATGGGCCCTCGGCGGTTTATGCCGTCGCGATGCTGACCGCGATCGGCGCCATGATTACGACGTTTCGCATCAAGCCGGAAGTCAAGGCGCGGCCGCGCGAGCCCATGACGTTCAAAACCGTGTTCGCCGGATTGCACTTCATCTGGACGCGGAAGCTGATCCTCGGCGCGATTTCGCTCGATTTGTTTGCTGTTCTGCTGGGCGGCGCGGTGGCGCTGCTTCCCGTTTATGCGCGGGAAATTCTCCGTACCGGTCCCTGGGGACTGGGCCTGATGCGCACTGCGCCTGGAGTCGGCGCCGCGCTCATGGCCATCCTGCTGGCCCACCGCCCCCTGCGCGGGAAATCCGGGCCGACGCTGTTGTGGGCCGTCGCCGGATTCGGTGTTTGCACCATCATCTTCGGCATTTCGCGCAGTCTCGTGGTCTCGCTTGCCGCCCTGGTGCTGCTGGGCGCCAGCGACATGATCAGCGTCATCATCCGCGCGACTCTCGTGCAACTCGCCACTCCCGACGAAATGCGCGGCCGCGTGAACGCCGTTGATATGGTTTTCATAGGGATGTCGAACGAACTTGGCCAGTTCGAGTCGGGCGTGACCGCGCAGTGGTTCGGGACGGTCCCGGCGGTCATTTTGGGAGGTGTCGGAACGCTCGTTGTGATTGCGGTATGGGCGTGGCTGTTTCCGGAACTGCGGCAGGCCGGGGACCTGCATGCCATCAGCAGTTCAAGCCTGCAGGAGGCTTCGGAGAAGCCCGCTTAAATCAACAATCCGCAATTGCACTATTTCGCCCGCAACACCGTCTTCGCCGCGGCCAGATTGTCGTATTTGTCGTAGACCCTCACCACCACGACATGTTCCGCGTCTTTGGCTTCGAGCGCAACTTTGAAGTCGTAATCCTCTGTCTTTGCGTCGGACAATTGGCCCACCGGCTCCACGTATTTCCAATCGGCGGCATCGACCGAGTATTCGGCGCGTTTGATCGTGGAGAACGCATCTTCGGCGCGGAAGCGCACATGAATCTGCGCGCCCTCGACCGAAGCCGTCAGATTCCCAATACGAGGCGGCGTAGTGTCCACTTCAAAGCGGCGACTCGCCTTCTCCGCTGTCAGAGCCTCGCCCGGAGAATGCGACGGGGCGTCCGAGGCCACAACCTTTACGGTATATCCACCGTCGGGAAGCAGGCTGGCGTCGAATGAATAGGTCTTGTCGGTGAGATTATCCTTCAAGAGCAGCCAGCGGCTTTCGCCGTCGCCGCGATAGTAGAGGGAATAGACGAGTTGGTCGTCGTTGTCGTCGTGCGCGCTCCATTTCACGCCGATTGAATCGCGGTCGTGCGTGGCGGTTGCCGGTGGCTCGAAATGCGGGGTCAGCGGACCGCTGATGTCGGTGGTCATTCCCATTGCCGGCGCTTTCGGCGGCGCCTGATAGCGCGTGCCCACCTGTACAGAAACATCGTCAATTTCGGGCGCCACATTTCTAGGCAAGTAGTTCAGCGTAACGCTCTCCACCTCCGGCTTCGCGCTGCCGCTGTGCAGCACGGCCTTCCACTGCGCATAGCGTGCCGGTGGAACTCCCATCTCTCCGTCTTTCGCAAGCTCCACCGTCTTCCACGGACTCCAGTTGCGGTCCGGATTGTCGACGTTGCCGCTGCGCACCAGCAGGTCTACACGGCCCGAGCCCCGGAATTCCACTCGCCCCCAGCGGGAAAAAATTCTTGCGTCGAAGACGTCGCTTTCGTATGTGCCTTCGTTTTCCGGTCCGGGACCGAGCAGAAAAATCTTTCCCAGGTTGCTGCTGGCAGCATAAAGCCCGCCTCCAGGCGCTTTCGCCAAACCGGTGATCTGCGAGGCCGGCGCTTTCAGCAAGTCCAGAAATTCATCCTGCCCGGTAATGGCGAAGACATGCCCGCGATTTCCCGTTCCCGCGAGCAGCCGGCCTTGCGCATCGAACGCAAGGGCGTAGACGATGTCGTCATGCGCGGTCCACATGCGCGACGGAGATCCATCTGCGGCGATGCGGTAAACGTCTGACCCGCCAGTGGAAGCTCCTCCCGGCACAGGAATCGGGCTTAACTGGACCGGAGACGGCACAGGAGAAATGGTCAATCCCGGCGTCTGCGGGCCACTGATTGCGGGAGCAGTTGGTCCGATCATCATCGGTGAAGGAGCCATTGAGCCGGAAGTCGCAACGCTTTTCTTCTCTCCTACTCCGGCCGCGTAGATGTTGCCCTCGCGGTCGAGCGCCAGCGCCGTGATCTCCTTCTTGGGAGCGCTGTAGAGCACGAATCCTTCGCCGGATGGCGAGATTCGATAAATCAGCCCGCTGCCGTCGGTGCCTGCGATCAGATTTCCCTGCGCATCAAGCGCCAGCACGCGGATGTGGGTCTCATCGCTCTTGAAGAACAGGGAATGCTCGCCTTTGGGCGTGACTTTATAGATTTCGCCGTGATCTCCCGTAGCCACGTACAGGTTTCCCGCCTTGTCCAGCGCCAGATTCCATATATATTTCGTTCCCGGCTCGAAATAGACAGACGAAGTCCAGTTCGGATCGAGTGCCGGCTTGGCGGAATCTTTGGCGGCGTTTCCGGAATCTTTGGCGGCGTTTCCGGAATCGTTGTCACCTTTGCGCGAATCCTTCGTTTTCGGCTCGGTCTTTTTCAGTTCGACCTTGTACACCTTCCCGTCCGGCGCGGTTCCAGCGTAGATCGCTCCGCCTGGCGCGACTTCCAGAGCCTGCACCTGCAATTCTTGCGGCTCAAAAATGATCGTCGCCTTGCCCTCAGGCGTGATGCGATAGACGCGCGCCGGCGATCCCGTTGCGGCGTAGACGTTGCCGGCGTCATCGGCGGCTAATGCCCAGATGTAGGTCGAGGGCGTGGTGTAGATCAGCTTGAACGCGGGGGCGAGTTCCAGGCCGCCCTCGCTGCGAACCGCTGCGCCAATGGCCGTTCCTTTGGTGAGGTCGTCGAATTTCGATTGCTCCCAGGTCTTGGTGCCGTCGGCGAAGGCAAAGGGCACGGCAAGACTCGCGATAAGAGCAAGAAAGAAGAAGAGCATGAAAGGAAACTGGCACACAGGGTGCAATCTCATACGTTTATTGCTCAGGTTACCACGCCTGCGAGATGGTAGACGCGATTGTGTAGGGGCGGAGGCATTCCTCCGCCCCGAGCGCAGCGAGCGTTTGCAGCGCTCATTGCGCGCGAAGCGCGCAACCCCGGACGAATGCGTCCGGGGCTACACGTGTTATCGTTAAGTTTTATGTCTTCTGCACGGCAGAAGCTGCTGAGCACGCTGGCTCACAAGTCGTTTCGCCTGGGCGAGTTCAAGCTCTCGTCAGGCGGGACCAGCGACTACTACATCGACTGCCGCACCACCACGCTTGACGCCAAAGGCTCGCGTCTGACGGGAGAAGTCTTTCTCGAAGAAATCCGCGCACGGGGATGGAAGGCGCAGGCGATCGGCGGATTGACCATGGGCGCCGATCCGATCGTGGTTGCTGTCTCGGTGGTCAGCGGCGAACTGAACGGGTTTTTGGTGCGCAAAGCCGAAAAGCAGCACGGTACTGGACAAAGGATTGAAGGCTTCCGGGAGAAGGGCGCGCGCGTCGTGATTGTGGACGACGTTTGCACCACCGGCGCTTCGACCGTTCAGGCCATCGCGGCTGCGCGCGAATTCGGATTCGAAATCGTCGGCGTGATGTGCCTGGTGGAGCGCGAAGAGGCCAAAGGCCGTCCGAACGTGGAGAAGGCCGCGGCTCCGGCCGCGTTCGTTTCCATCTTTACGGCCAACGACGTGCGCAAAGAACACATCGTGCAAACCGACGAGACCGCAGAGCACAAAGCGATCCAATGATTCAGACTCTCGAATGGACCGACCAGGGCGTGCGCTTCCTCGATCAGACGAAGCTGCCCACCGAAGAAACGTACGTGACTTGCAAGACGCATGAGCAGGTCGCGGACGCAATCCGCACCATGGTGGTGCGCGGCGCGCCGGCTATCGGCGTGGCCGCGGCCATGGGCATTGCGCTGGGTGTGAATAATTCTAAAGCCGAATCCACCAGCGACCTGAAGCGCGAGCTTGACCAGATCTGCGACATCATCGGCAAGACGCGCCCGACTGCGGTGAACTTGTTCTGGGCGATCCGGCGGATGCAGGAGAAATTCGAGCGCATCCGGATCCGCCCCATCGCGCAAATCAAGCGCGATCTGATCGAAGAAGCGCAGCGCATGCACGCCGAAGACATCGCCGCCAACCAGGCCATGGGACGCCACGGAGCAACGCTCATGCCGGCCGAAGGCGGCGTGCTGACGCACTGCAATGCCGGTGCGCTTGCCACCGCGGGATACGGCACCGCGCTCGGCGTAATTCGCGCCGCGGTCGAGCAGGGCAAAAAGATTCACGTCTACGCTGACGAGACCCGCCCGTTCCTGCAAGGCTCGCGGCTCACCGCGTGGGAGCTCATGAAAGACGGTATTCCGACCACCGTCATTTCCGACAACATGGCGGGGGCGATGATGAAGCAGGGCAAGATTGGCGCCATCGTCGTCGGCGCCGACCGCATCGCGGCCAACGGCGACGTGGCCAACAAAATCGGTACGTATACAGTCGCCATTTTGGCCAAGGAGCACGGCATTCCGTTTTACGTGGCCGCGCCGATCTCGACGGTCGACCTGGACTGCCCGGATGGCGGCCATATCCCCATCGAGCAGCGCAACGCCAGGGAAGTGACCCACATTGCCGGCCAGCAGATGGCCCCCGACGGCGTGGAGGTGGAAAACCCCGCCTTCGACGTGACCCCGGCCCGCTACGTGGCGGCCATCATTACCGAGAAAGGCGTCGCGCGTGCCCCCTACGAGGAGTCGCTGCGCAAGCTGGCGGCGCATGAAGTGGAAGTGCATCCGTAGCTCAGCGTTTCCCTTCTTGTCCCGGCGGGGCCGATTCAACTATGTGATTGTGTAGCCCCGGACGTATTCGTCCGGGGTTGCGCGCTCCAGCGCGCAATGACAAAGGGCACAACCCCTGCACTCGCTGCGCTCGGAGCGGAGGAGTGCCTCCGCCCCTACACAAAACATGTAGCCCCGGACGCATTCGTCCGGGGTTGCGCGCGCAGCGCGCAATGGAGTACCCAGAGAGGGAAATCCGGCCGCCCTTCGCTGCAATTCTTTATACCCAAAATATTTCCTGCTTCGCGCTACTTATTTCTCAGGTTCGGGTTGGATTGAGCGGTATGGTCTCGTGCTAACCTCAACTAGACCCAGCTCTCGAAAACTGTTCCTCAGGGGGAAGTCATGTCGTCGCTCAATCGCCAAGTTCCATCCCGCGTGGCTGTGAAGACGGTTCTCGCAATCGCCGCTGTTCTGGCTCTTACTTTCCTGGTGGCCTGCGGCAGCAGCTCGCCCCACGGCCAGCCGCCTCCGACCGGCGGGTTCAGCAACAGCAACCTGAGTGGAACCTACGCGTTCTCCACGGAGGGCGAAGACGTTAATGGATGCATTATCGCGATTGCGGGTACATTCGCGGCCAACGGCA
>CAYOUY010000184.1:0-4783 GCA_964407245.1 uncultured Acidobacteriaceae bacterium | reverse complement strand
GTGCACCACCTTGATTCGTTCATCGGCCAGGACGTTCCCGTCAAGATTATCAAGGTAAATCGCCGCCGCGGCAACGTGGTGGTTTCGCGTAAGCTGGCAGTGGAGCAGGAGGTCAACCAGCGCAAGGCTTCCACGCTGGACCAACTGTACGAGGGCGCCATTGTGACGGGCGTGGTCAAGAACCTGACCGAATACGGCGCATTCGTCGATCTCGGCGGCCTCGACGGATTGCTGCATATCACCGACATGTCGTGGGGACGTCTCACTCATCCCAAGGATCTCGTTAACGTCGGGGACCAGATTCAGGTCAAGGTCCTCAAGTACGACAAAGAGAAGCAGCGTGTCTCACTCGGCTTCAAGCAGCTCACGCCCGATCCCTGGCTCGACGCCGAACATCGTTATCCCGAGGGCGCGCATGTTTCCGGACGTGTGATCAGCGTGACCGACTACGGTGCGTTCGTGGAACTCGAGCAAGGGATCGAAGGCCTGGTGCACGTCAGCGAAATGACATGGTCGAAGCGCATGAAGCATCCGTCGAAGCTGGTTAATGTAGGCGATCAGGTCGAGTGCGTGGTGCTCAATGTGAATCCGACCGAACGGCGCATCTCGCTGGGAATGCGGCAACTGGCGGCCAATCCCTGGGATTCACTGCACGAGAAGTTCCCCGTCGGCATGACGGTGGAAGGGCGCGTGCGCAACCTGACTGACTTCGGCGCCTTCATTGAAATCGAAGACGGGATTGACGGCCTGGTGCACGTCAGCAATCTGAGCTGGACCAAGCGCGTGAAGCATCCTTCCGAAGTTCTGAAGAAGGGAGATCGCGTCAAAGCCATCGTTCTCGCTATCGAGCCCGACAAGCGCCGTCTCTCGCTCGGCATCAAGCAACTGCAGCCCGACGTGTGGGAATCGTTCTTCGCGGCGCACCACATCGGCGACGTGGTCCGCGGGAAAGTTCTGCGGGTGGCGGCATTCGGCGCGTTCGTCGAGATCGCCGAAGGCGTCGAGGGCCTTTGCCACAAGTCCGAAGCCGCTGACGAACACGGCCAGCCTATTCATCTGGAGCCGGGCCTTGAGCACGACTTCAAGATCATCAAGATGAATCCGGAAGAAAAGAAAGTCGGCTTGAGCATTCGCGCCGTCGGCGAAGAAGCTTCGCGCTCGGAAGTCGAAGCTTACAAGCAGCCGGTTTCGAGCACCAGTTCGACCATCGGCGAACTGATTTCCTGGAAGCGCGCCAGCAACGAAGGCAACTGAACTAGCCTCCCCGGATTGTCATCGTGAGCGATGCGAAGGATCTGGGCGAGCCGCGCGTCGCGTCTTCTGGGACGCGATAAACGCGCGTTCGGCTCGCGTCCTTATTCCCGCGTTTACCCACACCTTCGCCCTGTTCTAGAATCCTTAGTTTGCGCTGACTCATCTCTAAGTAAGGAATATTCCCTTGCCCGACACTATCTACGACGTAGCCATTATCGGCAGCGGCCCCGCGGGATACACCGCGGCCATTCGCGCCGGTCAATACGGCCTGAAAACCGCACTCATCGAAAAAGACGGATTCCTAGGCGGCACCTGCCTGCACGTCGGCTGCATCCCGACCAAGGCGCTGCTATTCAACGCCGAACTCTGGGACCATCTCAAAGACGCGAAGGAATTCGGCATCGAAGGCGTGGACGCGCGCAAGCTCAACTGGGCCGCCGTGCAGGAGCGCAAAGGAAAAATCGTGGCCAAGCACGCCAAGGGCCTCGAATTCCTGATGAAGAAAAACAAAGTCGACACCATCAAAGGCTACGGCAAACTCACCGGCCCCGCGCAGAACGGAGTGTTCACGCTTGAGCTGACCAACGACGGCAAGACAACTCACCTCAAATCGAAAAATGTGATTCTCGCCACCGGCTCCGAAGCCCGCATGCTGCCCGGCCTCGAAGCGAACGACCGGGTTCTCACGAATATCGAAATTCTGAGCCTGAAAGAAATCCCGAAGTCGCTAGTGATCGTCGGAGCCGGTGCCGTGGGCGTCGAGTTCGCTTCGATTTACCGCTCGTTCGATACGGAAGTCACGATCCTCGAAATGCTGCCGCGCCTGGTACCGGTTGAAGACGAGGAAGTATCGAAAGAACTCACCCGCGCCTTCCGCAAGCGCGGCATCAACTTCCACACCAGCGCGAAGGTCGATAAAGTCGAGAAAACGAAATCAGGCATCGCGGTGACGATCACCGTCGAAGGCAAGAAGCAGAAGATCGAAGCCGAAAAAATCCTGATCGCCGTTGGCCGCAAGCCGCGCACACAAAATATTGGCCTTGAGAAAACGAAAATCAAGCCCGACCGCGAATTCATCAAAACCGACTCGTGGATGCAGACCGCCGAGCCCGGCATCTATGCCGTCGGCGACATTGTCCTCGGCACGCCTCAACTTGCTCACGTCGGAGCTATGGAAGCGCTCGTCGCCGTCGCGAAAATTGCCGGCAAGCCCGGCAAGCCGATCAACCCCGAGCACATTCCCGGATGTACGTACTGCCATCCGGAAATCGGCAGCGTGGGTCTCACTGAAGTCAAGGCACGCGAGGCGGGATACAACGTGAAAATCGGCAAGTTCCCCTTCACCGCCAATTCGCGCGCGTCGATCGTCGGCCAGCATGAAGGGTTCATCAAAATCGTCAGCGATGCCGACTACGGCGAGATTTTGGGCGTGCACATCATCGGCCCGCAGGCAACGGAATTGATCGCAGAAGCAGTCGCCGCCATGGAACTGGAAGCGACTGTCGAGGATTTGATGTGGACCATCCACGCCCACCCGACGCTGGCCGAGGCCATGCTGGATGCCTCGAACAGCGTGTATGGATTAGCGATTAACGCATGAACTTCTTCGCCACGGATTGACACGGATGAACACGGATAAAACGACTTTGTCATCCTGAGCGAAGCGATGGATCTATGCATTTGATTTCTCTGTGCCTCTGTGCCTCTGTGGTGAAATGGGTTTGGCATCGATCCGCGTGAGGCTATGTCAATCCGCGGCGAAAAGAACTTGATCTCCGTCATCCAACTCGGCACCATCGACTACTCCACAGGTCTCCGCCTGCAGGAGCAGCTCATCGCCCTGCGCAAAGAAGAAAAAATCGGCGATGTCCTGCTACTCCTCGAACACTCGCCTGTCATCACGCTCGGCCGCAACGCCAAAGCGGCGAACGTCGTCGCGTCGCGCGAACTCCTTGCCCAGCGCGGCGTTGAGCTCTTTGAATGTGACCGCGGCGGAGACGTCACCTTCCACGGCCCCGGCCAGATTGTTGGCTACCCCATCTTCGACCTGCGAGGCTATGCCCGTGTGGGTCCGGGTCTCCGACCCGGACAGGTCGAGCGAAGCTCGACGGCCCGCAAGCACCTCGGCGCCGTCGACTTCGTCCGCTGCCTGGAAGATGTCCTGATGCGCACCTGTGCCGACTTCGCCATTGCGACCAAGCGCGTCCCTGGCCTGACGGGTGTTTGGTCGGAGAACGAGGCCAAGCTCGCCGCCATCGGCGTGCACATCTCGCGCTTCGTCACGTCCCACGGATTCGCCCTTAATGTCAACACCGACCTGAGCTATTTCAACCTGATCATCCCCTGCGGCATCACCTCGAAAACAGTAACTTCAATGCAAAAAGACCTCGGCCGCCCGCTCGATCTCAACGCCGTCGCCGAATCCATCTCGCGTAACTTCGGCGTTGTCTTCCAATCTCAAATCCTCTGGGTGGATACGCTCGACGCCCTCCTAGGCCGTGCCGTTGGCGTGCCCATGAAGCCGCCGCAGGAGTTCCGTCGGTTCCACGACGAAGACGATAACGCCTGGGCCTAAACTAGCCCTTCCCCCCTCGCTCGCGATACCATCAATACACCGCGCCTCACGCGCCGCCTTACATGGGGAACAACAAGAAGAAGTCCAAAGCGAATTCCAACGGCAACCGTCCGCGCAACGGAGCGTCCCGATCGAAATCCCCACTTCTCGCAAAATCGGCGAGAAATGGGGCACCCGTAGCCAACGACGATCTCCGCACCTATTCCATCCCCGACTACCGTCTCGAGCGCCCGAGCTTCACCGTCCGCCAAATCACGGAGAAAGACAAACGCGGCCACGAGCGCGTCCGCTTCGAAGTCGCCGGAGACCTCGACGCGCCCGTTCCGCCCATCCGCGACTCCAAGTATCTGAGCCAAGAGCAAGCGATCGAGATTTACCGCTACATGCTGCTCAACCGCAAAATGGAGATCGCCCTCGAAAATCTCTACAAGCAGGGCAAGGTCGTCGGCGGAGTCTATTTCGGACTCGGCCAGGAGGCCTGCTCCTGTGCCTCGTCTTACGCGCTCGATAAAGACGACTGGTTCGCGCCCATGATCCGCAACCAGGGCGCGCTGCTCGTGCGCGGTTTCGGCGCCCGTGACGTCATGATGCAGTACATGGCCAAGGCCGACTCGCCTACCAAGGGCCGCGACGGCACCTCGCACTTCGGCGACATCGAAAAGCGCAACATGGTTTCGCCCATCTCCATGCTCGGCGATCTCATCCCCGTAATGGCGGGCGTAGCACTCGGCGCGCGCCTGCAGGGACGCAACCTTGCGGTCATGACCTGGATCGGTGACGGAGGCCAATCCACGGGTGTCACCTACGAAGGCATCAACTTCGCCGCAGTGCAGAATCTCGGCCTCGTGCTGGTGGTCGAGAGCAATGAGTGGGCGTATTCGACTCCGTCGGAGATGCAGTATCGCTGCAAAGATTTGGCCGAACGAGCCATTGGATATGGCATTCCAGCCGTTA
>CAYOUY010000183.1:0-2376 GCA_964407245.1 uncultured Acidobacteriaceae bacterium | reverse complement strand
CAAAATTGTGGGGGAATCCCGCCGCATGAAGAAGATCATCGACAATCTTTTGCGCTTTTCGCGGCAAAGCACGCGTGATACTCAGGCCGTGCACCTTGCGCCCGTACTGCAGGAAGTCTTGGCGCTGCGCGAATACTACCTGCGGACTCACAACGTCAGAGTCGAGCTAGAGGTGGACCCGAATCTTGCGCCGCTGGCGATCAACGAAGACGAGATCAAGCAGATTCTTCTGAACCTGCTCAACAACTCCAGCGACGCATTGGAATCGGTTGCCGGCAGCAAGAGAATCAGCGTCCGGGCCGTGCAGAACGACAGCCGGGCAACGATCGAAGTGGAAGATACAGGCCCGGGCTTTGCAAACCTGAACCGTGCTCTCGATCCGTTCTATACGACGAAGCCCGTGGGGAAAGGAACCGGACTTGGACTCAGCGTGTGCTATGGAATCGTCAAAGAACGTGGCGGGGACCTGCGAATCGAAAACATAACGCCTTGCGGGGCGCGGGTCATCATCGAATTACCACTCGCAGAGGCACGCCACGAGTCACTTGTCGCGGCCGTAGCGCACGCCTGACGAACTGCATAGTGGGAGCAGGTTAGGCTGGGCTCAGCCATTGCAACCAACGCCGGCGTGCACGCGCACTGGCACGCCGGCGTCGTTCATCGCAGCCATTTCTCCGGCTCGCGAAGGTTTTCAACCAAATCGTTTAGAAACGAAGCTGCGCGGACACCGTCCACCACGCGGTGATCGCAGGAGAGAGTCAGAGTCATCATTGGGCGGATCGTGGGCTGGCCAGCCACAGCGATTACACGATCGACGACGCTGCCGACCGCCAGAATCGCTGCTTGCGGGGCATTGATGATCGCACTGAAGGCATCGACCTGGTGCATACCTAGATTGCTGATCGTGAAAGTAGCACCGGAAATGTCGGCGGGATGGAGCCGCCCGGCTCGAGCCCGTTCAGCAAGACCGCCCCTCTGAACAGCAATCTCAGCGAGCTTCAGGCGGTTTGCGCGATGGATGACGGCTGCGACTACGCCATCGTCAACCGCTACAGCCACTGCAACGTTCACTTCGGAATTAAGGCGAATCTTTCCATCGATCCAGCTTGCATTTAGCCGAGGATGCTTCGTCAGAACGCGGGCAACCAGCGCCACGAGAAGATCCGTGTGAGTAAGCCGCACGGCAAATTCATGTTCCACTGCGGATGACAAACGTTCTCGAGCTTCGACCAAGCCTGAAGCATCCGCCTCTCGCACAACGAAGAAGTGAGGCACGCTGGTCCAGCTCTTCGTCGTTCGCTCGGCCATGAGGCGTCCGACCGAACTGGGTGTCTCGAAATTGGCCGTGGCTTCGGCTTTTGCCGACAGCACGTCAGCAGCGACAACGGCACCACCAGGCCCTGATCCTTGTAACCGCGCGACGTCGAGACCCGACTCCCGGGCAAGCCGCCGCGCTTTCGGTGACAGGCGCGCGCCCGCCGCGGCCGGTTGCTCGGAGGCGGGTGCAGGAGCAACCGGCACGGAGCGCGCAAACTCGTTCGCGGTTCTGCGGGCAGATCCAGCCGGTGTTTTCGGGGGTGCGGGTTCACCGGGGCCAACAATCCAAGCTATGGTTTCTCCCACCGGCACGACAGCGCCTTCCTCCGCGGCGACGCCGGCAAGAATGCCGTCCGCGGGCGCCTCGACTTCGAGCACCGCTTTGTCGGTCTCGATCTCCAGCAGAGGCTCTCCTTTCGACACACTTTCGCCCTCTTTCTTGTGCCACGCTATGAGCGTGCCCGTTTCTTGCGCCATTTCGAGAGCCGGCATGACAACGCTGAAGGCCATATTTGTGATGACTAATCCGTGACCCCTACTCGTTCCGTCTTAGAGCTCGCTTCGATCATCTCGATCACCCGCTTACTCGGCGCAGATTCGCTTTCACGAGTTGTGGGCAGAGGCCCGTTAACTGTGAAATAGTGCGCGCCCGCGACCAGCAACTCTTCTGCCGGAAACCGCGTGATGACTTCATGGCCAGTTTTGGTCACGACGATCTCTTCTTCGATTCGTGCGGCGCTCCAGCCGTCGGTGGAGGGCCAGAAGGTTTCGAGTGCGAAGACCATCCCTGGCTTGATTTCATGTGGGTGCTCGAACGAGACCAGGCGGCTGATGACCGGCTTCTCCCAGATAGCCAGTCCGACTCCGTGGCCGTACTGCAGCGCGAAACATGCCTCTTCGTTGGGGAAACCGAATTCTTCGGCTTTCGGCCAGACTGCGGCAATTTCGGCGGTGGTGAGGCCGGGACGAACAAGATCGATGGCCGCGTCCAGATACTCACGGCAACGTTTTTAGCAACCAACCATCGCGTGCGACGCATAGCCAAACGTACAGTAGCGG
>CAYOUY010000182.1:0-1675 GCA_964407245.1 uncultured Acidobacteriaceae bacterium | reverse complement strand
CTCGATCCGGCGGGCGCAGGAAATTCACACAGCAGTGCAGATGATTAGTTTTGTTTTGCCGGCGCGGGTTTCTTCTCTTCGGCAGGCTTTGAGAACAGAATTTCGGTGACCAGAAGCAGCGCTCCCACCACGATCGAGCTGTCCGCAACGTTGAACGCCGGCCAGTGATAACCGGCGAGGGAAAAGTCCAGAAAATCTACCACGTGGCCCTCCAGCACCCGGTCCCACAGGTTGCCGAGGGCGCCACCCATGATCAGCGCCAGGCCGACGCCTGTGACAGTCAGAGCGTGGCTGTTCTTCCAGAGCAACACCGAAACCACCACCAGCGCGACCAGTGAAAACAGGACAAGTACTGACACCTTCCACTCCGAAGGCGATTCGGAGAACAGGCCGAACGCGGCGCCTGGGTTTTCGACGTGCGTCAAGCGGAAGAAGCCAGGGATGACCGTAAGGCTGTCGTGCAGGGCGATATGCTGCGCCACAAGCCACTTGCTGAACAGGTCCGCCACCACCACCAAGCCGGCGATCAGGAAGTGAAACCTACGCATCGCGTGCGGTTGCGTCGATTTGTTGTTCGCGGTCACCCTGCTTGTCCCAGGTCGCCGAGCGCCTCGGTGCAGCGCTCACAGATCGTAGGATACTCTGGATTTTCGCCCACGTGGACCGAGTAATTCCAGCAGCGCTCGCACTTCCGGCCCGCAGCCTTGGTTACTTTCACTGCCAGTTTCGCGGCGCCATCGTCCCCTGCAGCCTCATGTAATTCGACCTCCGAGACGATAAAGGCAAAGCGAAGGTCGGCGCGGCGCCTCTTCAACACGGCCAGCAGAGCCAAGGGCGCCGAGATGCTGACCTTCGCCTCCAGGCTGCCGCCAATGAGCTTGGAATTGCGCGCCTCTTCGAGCGCCTTCAGCACCTCACCCCGGACGCCCAAGAGCGTTTCCCAGTCGCTGCGTACCTGATCAAGACCTTCCCGAGATGAGATGCTGCCGGTGATCTCCTCGGCGTCGCAAAACTGCGCCAAGTGGACGCTCTCCGGGCGTACTTCGAGTTCCGGCAGGTACTGCCAGACCTCGTCGGCAGTAAAGCTCATCATCGGCGCGAGCAGCCGCACCAAGGTCTCGCCAATGCGCCAAAGGGCGGTCTGCGCCGAACGGCGTCCGGGCGAATCGGGCGCCCAGGTGTAGAGCCGGTCCTTGAGCACGTCGAAGTACACCGCGCTCAGGTCCACGACGCAGAAATTCAGGATGCGCTGGTAGGCCTTGTGGAACTGGAAGCCCGTATACCACTCGCGGACCTGAGTATCAACATCGGCGGTCTGCAGCAGCATGAACTGGTCGAGTGACTGCATTTCGCCGAAGCCGGCGGCATCGCGCGCGGGATCGAAGTCGTAGAGGTTCTGCAGCACGAAGCGAAACGTATTGCGGATCTTGCGGTAGTTGTCGGCGATGCGCCGCATCAACTCTTCCGAGCAGGTCACGTCCTCGCGGAAGTCCACCGACCCCACCCACAGGCGCACGATCTCGGCGCCCACGCGCTCGGCGATGTCCACCGGATCGACCACATTGCCGAGCGACTTCGACATGGCGCGGCCCTCGGGATCGAGCGTCCAGCCGTTGGTCGCGACCATGCGATAGGGCGCGTGCTCGCGCGCGCCCACGGCGCAGAGCAGGGAAGA
>CAYOUY010000181.1:0-16944 GCA_964407245.1 uncultured Acidobacteriaceae bacterium | reverse complement strand
CTCGCTGCCGGAAGTCATGAAGGCCATCAAGGGACGTTCAGCTCGACAGATCAATGTTGCTTTGAAGCGGACCGGTCCGGTTTGGCAGGAAGAGTTCTTCGATCATGTGCTGCGATCAAACGACAGCTTAGTGGATCGAGTGGATTACGTTTGCCATAACCCGGTGGGGGCGGGTCTGCTGCCGAATGAGGGAGAGTACAGATGGATTTGGAGGGGGAGGATTCCTGTGCTGTGAAGGCGAGGGTGAAAGGCTAGCGGCCTTCGGCCGCCCGACCGGGTCAAAGACCCGGTCCCACACGAGCCTTGCTTGCCGTCAGAGACCCGGTCCCACACGATCTTCTCTATCTCTGCTGCATCACCAGCTGGCCGTTCTCGACTTTTACACTGCCAACATTGTCGGGAAGCTTGAGGCGGTCGCGCTCCTCGGCCAATTTTTTCTGCAGGGCGGGATTTACCAGGGAGACCGGCACGATCAGATCTCCGACCTTGAACTCGGTCGGGTCAAATGTGGCGTAACCGTCTTTTTCGCCGATGTGACCGGAAATCGTAATCCACACGTCTTTGCCGGCGATTTCGGTCAGGAACTGTCCGTGGACCAGGTCGCCGTCGAAACTGACCTGCTGATCTTTGATGTTGGGCGCGCCGCTGCCGACGTTAGAGTCGGGAGTGAGGCCAGCGGCTCCGGCGGTGCCGAGCGCTTGCGCGAGGACAGCACTGATTTCGTCAGAATTGATGCGGACCTCGGCCTTGAGGGATGCGGCCGCGCTGGGCTGAGTCTGCGCTTGCTCGGACTGCTCTGAAGATGCGCTTTTTGTGGCCGATTGCTGCGTTTCCTGATCAAATTGCGCCATCTTCTGCTCGAACGACTGAGCGTGCTCCGCGATGGCGCGAGGAGCCTGCGGCTGTGCCACCGGCGCAGGTTTCTTCAGCACGAGAACGATGGCCACTAGCGACGAGACCAGCGTTGCGATGCTGATGATGCGGTCGAGGTGATACTTCTTCATGAAAGCATGGTAGAGGAAGGCGCGGGGGCTAGCAGATGACCGAAGTCATGTGTGGGACCGG
The DNA here is from genome assembly GCA_964407245.1 of uncultured Acidobacteriaceae bacterium. Taxonomy (GTDB): domain Bacteria; phylum Acidobacteriota; class Terriglobia; order Terriglobales; family Acidobacteriaceae; genus Sulfotelmatobacter. Next base: position 15,879 of record CAYOUY010000181.1, on the reverse strand, counting down.
GTCTTTGACCCGGTCGGGCGGCCGTTAGGCCGCTAGATTTCCTCGCTACGAGCTCACAAGACAGGGATTCTTCCTCTCCAGATCCATGGATAATTAGCCTCAGTTGTGACCAGCCCCGCCCGTACCGGATTCTGACACACATAGTCGACTCGATCGACCAGGCTGTCGTTCGAGCGCAGCACGTGATCAAAGAACTCTTCCTGCCAAACCGGCCCCTTACGACTCAAAGCTCGATTTATGAGTCGAGCCGACCTCCCCTTGATGATCTTCATAATCTCGGGCAGAGAGTTATTCCATCCATCCTTGCGGCGAAGCGGAGAGTAAATTAGATGTACGTGGTCGGGCATTACAACGGCTGCGTGTAATTCGAAGCTGTGGCCGTTTTCCTTTACGCAGCAATCGAAAACAATATCTCGCGCTGGCGGCGGAAGGTGCCACCGTCGATCCGTTGTGAACGTAACAAAGAGTGGGTGATCGTCCTTCTGGTAGTGAGGGAGACGACGGCGATACTCGTACTTCGGCTGCATACAAGCCGCGGCCCTGCAGGCCGCCCGACCGGGTCAGAGACCCGGTCCCACACACACCGTTGCCTAGTCTAATTTCTTAGTCCAGGAAAACGAGCAGGCTCCAGAGAATAGATTCTTTGCAGCCCACGTCGGGAACGAGCCGGACCACCGCCTGCCAATGAGTTTCATCCACATCGACAATCTCGAATGTGTCATTTCGACCTAGTATCCCGACCCGGTCGCCGATCTTGGGGATGCGGCCGGGGTACCTCGTCAGCCTGTTTACTGCTTGCGGGTTTGCCTTGCCCTTGGAAGCCCTCATGACCTGACCAACAAAGAAACCCTGTAAGCTTTCCTTGCTGGGATACTGCTCTCGCTGTCTCGGGTTGGCCGCGAAGATCTCAGCCACAAGCTTTTCCAGTGCCGATGTGTCGGTGGATTGCTGCGGGCGGCCTTCCTCTTCGTAGACGACATCGAAATCTTTTCCGCGCTCGAAGGACAAGTCGTATAGGTCTTTGAGCATCTTGCCCGAGATCGCGCCGGACTCGACCAGATCGGCAGAGGCAGCCACGCCGCGCATGGAAATCGGGGATTGCTCGATCGAGATTCCTTTCGCTTTGAGGCGGCCCATCAGCTCACCCTGCACCAGGTTGGCCACGCGCTTTGGATTTTTCGCGGCCTTCGCTGCTTCTTCAAATTGATCGGCCAGCGATTTCGAGACGGTCAGCACCTGCGCATCATATTCGGTGATGCCATATTCTTTTACTATGCGGGCGCGGCGGGCCTCGGGCAGTTCGGGCAGGGCGCGAGCGATTTCGGCGCGCCACTTCTCATCGACCACGAGCGGGAGCAGGTCCGGTTCAGGGAAATAGCGGTAGTCGTGAGCCTGCTCCTTGGAGCGCATGCCGTAGGTTTTGCCTTCGTTCGCGTTGTAGAGGCGGGTTTCCTGCATAATCTTGCCGCCGGATTCGATGACGTCAATCTGGCGGCCGATCTCGTACTCCAGCGCCTCGCGAATGAAGCGGAACGAATTCACGTTCTTGATTTCAGTTTTGGTGCCGAATTCCTTCTGGCCGCGCGGCCGCACGCTGACGTTGGCGTCGGCGCGCAGGGAGCCTTCTTCCATGTTGCAGTCGCTGACGCCGGTGTGGAGGATGATTTCCTTCAGCCGCGTCAGGTATTCGTAAGCTTCGTCGGGCGAGGCGATCTCGGGTTCGCTGACAATTTCGATCAGGGGCACCCCGGTGCGGTTGAGATCGATGGCGGTTTTTTCGTCGGAGTCGGGAAAGCCCTCGTGCAGGCTTTTGCCGGCGTCTTCTTCCATGTGGACGCGTGTGATGCCGATCTGCTTTTTTGGTTTACCCCCGTTACTGCTGGCGCCGCTGCTGCCGTCGCCAGTCTCACTGGCTGGAATCTCAATGTAGCCGTGCTCGGCGAGAGGCTTGTCGTACTGCGAAATCTGGTATCCCTTGGGCAGGTCGGGATAGAAATAATTCTTGCGCGCAAAGATGGAAGTTTCGTTGATGCGGCAGTTCAGCGCCATGGCCGCCAGCGTGGCGAACTCGACAGCTTTCTTGTTCAGCACGGGCAAGGCGCCGGGCATCCCGAGGCAGACCGGGCAGACATTGGTGTTCGGCGGTGCGCCGAATCGGGTCGAGCAGGAGCAGAAGATTTTGCTCGCGGTCAGCAGTTGGACGTGGACTTCCAGCCCGATGACGGGTTCGAACTTGGGGTGGGCGGCGATGGAAGTCTGGGCGGTCGTGGCCATGGGAACAAGAATTATAAGGCGGATAAGGAGGCGAGCCTAACGCGCGGTTGTTGCGGCGCAAAAAGCGCTTGCTCAGGATGACGCCGGGGGAATTCGACCACTCCCATCGCGAGAGCTTACGGCTTTGATTGCGGGCTCAAATACTTTTGCATCGGGATCTCGAAGTAGAGCAGTTCGTGTCCGTTGGCGTCAGCGACGCCAGTGACGTCGAGATTGGCTTCCGCCAGTGGCTCAGCGATGCCGCCGACATCGAAGAACAGGAATCCCGACTGCGTGGTATGCGGCTCGACCGCGCGGGCGGCGAATTGCGCGGATTCGATCTCATCCATGTCTTTCTGGCTGACAGTGCCTTTCACCTTTTTGTGCGGGATCGGAAATGGGGTCGGATGCGTGTTGGCCTGAGGATTGGACAGACGGCGGTAAATGTCGTCGGAGGAAGTCGGCGTGAGCTTGGAATGATTGCGCGTAATCAGCGTGATTTCGATTTTAGCGATCGAGATGGGTCTGTCACCATCATTGGTGACGACGAAAAAAACCGGGAGGAAGCCGTATTGCGGGAAATCCATGGAGAATACCTTGGCTTTTTCCGGCGTGTCGTAGGGATCGGCGGCGATGGCAACTTTTTCGTCGGTGTGGCTGTCGTGCGCCGGATAGGTGCTGGCCGCGTGCGCGGCGGGTTTTACAAATCCCTTAGCCAGGAGCAACAGCGGACTAAGGAACGCCAGGCACAGAGCGCATGTGATCGCGTATGTATTGGAGGATGACCGCATGACGTGATTATAAGAGGTGATGACTCCTGCCGCCGAGCGGCGGTTTAGAATGGCTCAGCTTGAGCTATTTTCTCTACAGCTTTGCGCTCGCGGTGGTGATGCTGGTGGGGTTCCCGTACTGGCTCTACCAGATTGCGCGCCACGGTAAATACCACGCCGGTCTTGCCGAACGCATGGGGAAGGTTCCGGCGCGAATAATGGCGGGGGTCGGCGGTGCGCGGGCGCGGCGCGTGATCTGGATGCATGCCGTATCCGTGGGAGAAGTGCTCGCGGTGAGCAAGCTAGTCGATGAGATGCGACGGAGCCTTCCGCGGCATCGCGTGGTCGTGAGTACCACAACCGACACGGGCCAGGCGCTCGCCGCCAAGCGCTTCGGCGCCGAAAACGTTTTTTACTTTCCGCTGGATTTCGCGTTCGCGATACGGCCTTATCTGGGCGCGTTGCAACCGGAATTGATCGTGCTGGCGGAAACGGAATTCTGGCCGAATTTTCTACGCCTGGCTCATGAAAGCGGCGCGCGCATTGCGGCCGTGAACGCGCGCATCTCGGATCGTTCCTGGCCCAACTACCGCCGCCTTCGCTGGGCGTTGCGCAGAGTGCTGGCACCGATCGATCTGTTTCTGGCGCAGACTGAGGAGGACTGGGCACGGCTGCAATCGATTGGGGCGCAGGCGGACCGGGTACAGGTTACGGGCAATCTGAAGTTCGACCTGAGTCTGGCCGAGCCGCCGCCGATCGTGGACAGCTTGCGGCGGGCGCTTGCGGCGGAAGAAGCGGGGCCGGTACTGGTTTGCGGCAGCACGGTCGAGGATGAAGAACCGCCTTTGCTGCGGGCGTTTGAAAATGTGAAGGTGGAACATCCGCGGTCGGTGATGATTCTGGCGCCACGCCATCCCGAGCGCTTCGATCAGGTCGCGACGCTGGTCGGGCAGTTGGGAATTCGCTGCTATCGGCGCTCGCATTGGGCGGGCGAGCCGCTCGCCGGCGGCGTGTTATTGCTGGATACCATTGGCGAACTGGCTGCACTCTATGCGCTGGCCGACGTTGCTTTTGTGGGCGGGAGCCTGGTGCCGCGGGGCGGGCACAATATTATCGAACCGGCGCAGCACGGCGTAGCGATCGTGGTGGGAAACCACACGGAAAATTTCCGCGACATCGTTGGTTTATTTCAGAGCCGCGACGCCGTGCGGATTGTCAGCGTAGCCGAGCTGCCGCTCACTCTGATGCATCTGCTGGCTGACGATCAGGAAAGGCGTGCACTGGGACGGCGAGCGGCGGAGACGCTGCGCTCGCAGACCGGCGCGACCTCGAGGACGCTCGCGGCTCTGAAAAGCTTGCTGGCGGAAGAGCACACAGTGCAAGCGGTTCCGGCGCATACCGCGCATACCGAGTGAATTCCTTCGCAGCCATTTACGGCGCGGTGGTCGGAGCGAGAAACCAGCTCTATGATCGCGGAATCTTGCCGGCGCGCCGGCTCGTAGGGAGTGTGATCAGCGTCGGCAATCTGTCGGCGGGCGGCGCGGGCAAGACTCCGTTTGTCAGGTTGCTCGGCGAGTTGCTCAAGGCGCGCGACATCAAGTTTGATGTTCTCTCGCGTGGGTACGGCCGCACGAGCCGGGGCGTGCTGCAGGTCGATCCCGCCGGACTGCCCCAACAATTCGGTGACGAACCGCTGCTGATTGCGCGCAAACTCGAGGTGCCGGTGATTGTGGGCGAGGATCGGTATGAGGCCGGCCGATTCGCGGAGAAGAAATTTGGCCAGCAGCTGCATTTGCTGGACGACGGATTTCAACATCGCGGGCTGGCGCGGGACTTCGACATTGTTCTGGTGACGCCGCAGGATGCGACAGACAAGCTGCTTCCTGCCGGGCGGTTGCGAGAACCGCTCCAGGCGCTGCGCCGAGCCGACGCCGTGGTGCTCTCCGGCGGCGCTGCGGAGGAGTCGTTTCCGCTGGAAGGAAAAGTCGTGTGGCGCGTGCGGCGGGGAATCGTCCCCCGGAATGTGCCGCCGCGGCCGGTGGTGTTCTGTGGCATCGCGCGACCGCAGAATTTCGTGCTGCAGCTGCGCGCGGCCAATATTGAACCGGCGGCCGAGGCGTTCTATCGTGATCACCACGCGTACTCGGAGAAGGACATCAGCGAACTGCTGGAGCTGAAGAAGAAAAGTGAAGCCGGCGGATTTGTGACGACCGAGAAGGACGCAGTCAATCTGGGAGCGCACCTCTCGGCGCTGGAGCCGCTTTCCGTTGTTCCCGTGCGCACGGAATTGGCCGACGCCGCTAACGCTCTGGATACCATGCTGCGTGTGATCGCGGAACGAAGGCGCGGAGCGTGAGAGAATCTGTGGCGTGGCGCCGGCCGCCGGCGCTACTCTAGATCGGATTCGATGACTAAACATCCCAAAGAGGCCGACCGGCTGAAGAAGATCGTCGAGTCTTTTCCAAACGTCACCGTAACGGTCCTTGGAGACTTGGTTGCGGATGAATTTATCTTTGGCGAGATTTCGCGCGTGTCGCGCGAGGCTCCGGTCCTGATTCTGAAGCATCGCGAGCGCACGGTGGTCCCTGGCGGAGGAGCCAACGCGGCAAATAATCTGGCCGATCTGGGAGTGAATGTTCTGCCCGTAGGCATTGTGGGCGACGATGAACCGGGGAAGCTGCTGCTTAAGTATTTCCGGCATAAGAGAATCGCCGTGAGCGGCGTGCTCCAAGACAAGAGCTATACCACCGTCACCAAAACACGCATTCTCGCCGGGATGACGCACACGGCACGGCAGCAGGTGGTGCGCGTGGACCGCGAACCGGCGGAAGCGCCGAACCACCACCTGACGCGCGAGTTGTACCTGGCGGCGCGAAATTATGCGCACGCGTCCGATGCGTTACTGGTTTCCGACTACGGCTACGGCGCGGCGACTCCGGCCATTTTGAACGCGCTCGAGGAAAAGGGGAGGCTTTCGGTGCCGATCGTCCTCGATTCGCGCTACCGCATGCTGCAGTACTCGGGCATTACGGCGGCGACTCCGAATGAGCCGGAGATCGAACAGGCGCTCGGTGTTTCCATCGGACAAGACTGGGAGAAACTGGTCGCGGCGGGCGAGCAGGTGATCGAGCGCATGAAGCTCCAATCGCTGGTGATCACGCGCGGACGCGACGGCATGGTGGCGTTCGACCGCAAACACAGGCCGGTGGACATCCCGATTTTCGGTTCCGATCAAGTGGCGGACGTGACCGGCGCGGGCGACACGGTGATTGCCGCATTTACGGCGGCGCTTGCGGCCGGAGCGACCACGGAGGAAGCGGCGCAGCTGGCGAACTACGCGGGTGGAATTGTCGTGATGAAGCGCGGCACCGCGACGGTTTCGCGGGACGAACTGCTGCGCGCGATGGAGCAATCGCCGCCGGCCACTCGGCCTCATTGAATGCGCAGCAAAAAGCAGATCAACAGTAAAATTCTCGGCCGCCGCAAACTGCACAAGCGCGTGGCAGAGTGGCGGCGCGCGGGCGAACGCGTCACTCTTGCCAACGGTGCGTTCGATTTGCTGCATGTGGGGCACGTGCGTTATTTGCACGGGGCGAAGGCACTGGGCGGAAAGCTGGTGGTGGCGGTCAATTCCGATGACTCGGTGCGCGCGCTGAAGGGCAAGGGCCGACCGGTTGTGCCCGAGAACGAGCGCGCGGAAATTGTGGCCGCTCTGGCCGATGTGGATGCGGTTGTGGTCTTTTCCGAGCTCGACGTTCGGCCGATCATCCGCGAGATTCGTCCGGATGTTCAGGCGAAAGGAACCGACTACACGGCTGAGTCGGTTCCCGAGCGCGACACGGTGATTGAGTGCGGAGGCCGCGTCGAGATTGTCGGCGATCCCAAGGGTCACTCTTCCAGCGAGATCATTCGATCGCGGTTGGCGTCTTTACGGCAGCCCAGCTCACGCAAATCGTCCCCCAGTAAGTTGTCCTCACGACAAACGAGGAAAGCTTGATCGCGTCAGAGAGCAGTCGGCAAATCGAACGCCTGCTGATCGTGCGGCTGAGTGCGATGGGAGACGTGATTCACACGCTGCCGGCCGCGCAGGCGCTGCGGGCGGCGTTTCCGCGGGCGATGATCGGATGGCTGATCGAAGAACGGTGGGCGGAACTGCTGTGCGCTCCGGGCGCGGCGAGGCGAGGTCCGCGGGCGGCCCGGCGGCCGCTCGTGGATTGGGTGCACACGGTGAGTCTGCGGGAGTGGAAGAAGTCGCTGCTGGACATCCACACCATGCAGCAGATTGCCAGAGTGTGGAACGACGTTCGCGGCGCGCGCTACGAGGTAGCGGTCGATCTGCAGGGAGCGATCCGGTCCGCGGTGCTGGCGCGATGGTCCGGCGCGGGTGTCGTTTTCGGAGCAAGCGAGCCGCGGGAGATGCCGGCGAGCCTGTGGTACACGCGGCGGGCGATTGTGCCGGGAGGGCACGTGATCGAGCAGAATTTGTCGGTGGCTGAGGCAGTCGCCCAAAGGAAGTTGGATTTGCCAAGGCCGGAGATTCCCCGCGACTGCGCGGCGGAAAGAAGAATCGAGGAGCAACTAGCTGAGACAGGAGTGGGTAAATTTGCGATTCTGAATCCCGGTGCAGGTTGGGGAGCGAAACGCTGGCCGACGGAGCGTTACGGGCATGTAGCGCGCGCTCTGGCGGAGTGCGGCGTGGGAGCGATTCTCAATTACGGGCCGGGTGAGGAAGCTCTGGCGCGCGAGGCTGAAGACGCGAGCCAGGGAACGGCGCGAGCAATGCAGACGACGATCAGCGAATTGATTGCGCTGACGCGGCGGGCACAGTTATTCATCGGCGGCGACACCGGGCCAATGCACCTGGCGGCTGCGCTGCAGATTCCCGTGGTGGCGATTTTCGGTCCGACGGATCCGGCGCGCAACGGGCCGTACGGAACGCGTGGTATTGTGCTGCGAAATCCGGCGAGTCCGACGACTCACGCCCGGCGGGCGCAGGCGGACGAGGCCATGTTGGAGATCGGCGTGGAGGCGGTCGTGGAGGCGGCACTGTGTCTGCTGGGAAAGCGAGAGCGCGGGCAGGAGTGCCCGCGCCACACGTACATGGGCGGCTCCCATGGCTGAGTCGGGACGCGTGGGTTGGGCAGGAATTGCTCGGCGCATCCGCGTGCCGCTGGGCTTCGCGTTCGCGGTGCTGTATTTTTGGCTGGCGCGGCCGACGTGGCGGTCGATTGCGCTGGGGGCGGTGCTGATCGTGCCGGGGCTGCTGATTCGGGCCTTGGCTTCCGGGCACGTCCGCAAAAATGAAGCGCTGGCGACTTCCGGTCCGTACGCGTACACAAGAAATCCGCTGTATCTGGGATCGTTGCTGATGGGCGTGGGTTTCGCCGTGGCGGCGCGCAGTTGGGGGGTTGGGGTCGCGCTCGTCGCGATGTTCCTCGCGATTTATCTTCCCGTGATTCGCGATGAAGAAACGTTCCTGCGGCAGAAATTCTCCGAGTTCGCGGAATACGCACAGCGGGTGCCGAGGATGTTGCCGAGGATCACGCCGGCTTACACCCCCGATGCCGGAGGATTCTCCTTCGATTTGTATTGGAACCACCGCGAGTATCAGGCGCTGCTGGGGGCGCTGGCGATGCTGGCGGGGCTGGTGGTAAAGATGATGCTCAGCCCAGGATAGGGATCCTTCGACTGCGTTTTGCTCCGGCCAGCCGGAGCAAAATCCTCGCCCAGGATGACAATCCTGGATTATTTTCTCGCTAGCAACTCCCGGGCGTGGCTCAACTCCGGCCGCGTGGAGTTTCCGCCTTCGCAGGTCTTCACCAATAGCGCGTAATATTCGTTGGCGTCGCTTTGCCGGCCGGCGGCTTCAGCGGCGCGGGCGGCGCCGTAGAGTCCATTGAAGCGGTTGGGACTGAACTTCAAGTCTGCCTGATATTCCGCCAGAGCCTGTTGGGAACGCTTGGCTTCGAGCAGAATCTCCGCAATCATTTCGCGCGTGGGGATGCCTTGCGGCTCGTCGCCCAGGGCTTCTTCCTTGTCGGCCATGGGGCGCAGAATCGCGACCGCGTCGTCATACTTGCCTTCAGAAAATGCGAGCCAAGCGCGAGCCTGATTCAGATCGTTTTCTGTCCCTTCGGCGAAATCGTTTTTCTTCTCATCCACAAATTTCTGGTGGATGGCCTGGATGGCGCTGACATCCTTGCGAACTTCGTCGGTCTGGTGAAGGTGAGCCGCGCCGATCGCCTTCGCCCAGTAGCCGAAGGAGTCTTCCGCAGTGCCAGGAATGTTCATTGGCGTAAGCGCCGCGGCGGTCGACCAGTCGCGCATCTCGAGCGGATAGAGCGCGGCGAAGTTCGCCTCGGTTGCCAGGTGCGGATCGAATCCCAAGCCATACATGTCGTGCATGGCGGGCATACTGTTGACTTCTTCCATCAAGGCGCGGGCATCGGACTCGCGGCCGCTCTGCATGTAGGCGTAAAAGAGGAAATCCATAGCGTGGAACTGATGGCCTTCGCCGCCCATGTGCATGGCGGCGGATTTGCGCGTGGCGGCGATGGAGGCGAGGTTGGATTTGATGTCGTCAGGCCAGTCGCCAACGCGGGCAAAGATGTGCGAGGGCATATGCAGCGCGTGCGGCGAGGCGGGCGCGATCTCCGCGTAGCGGCGCGCGGCGGGAATGCCAAGCTCGGCCAGTTGAGGCTTGTCGTAGCTGTGGATGAGGTAGTGAGCCACGCCGGGGTGATCGGGCTCGATGGCGAAAAGTTTTTCGAGAATCGCCGCGGCCTGTTTGCGATTGGCGAAGGTGGCGTCGTGGTGCGGCTCGGAGGCGAGCAGCGAGAGCGCGTAGAACGCGGCCGCTTCGTGATCCTCGGGATAGGATTCGTAGACCGTCTTCATCGCGTCGGAATAAGCTTTGGCACGCGTGTCGTGGTCGAGCTTGTCGGAGTCGGCGTAGTAGGCGTGGATGGCGCGAATGTAGAGCTGTTCGCGCGGGGTCACTTTGCCGGCCAGCCCTTCGGCAATTTTGACCTGCTCGAGACCGCGCGTGTTGACCGTGGCGTCAGGCACATTCCAGAGCTGATGCCAGATGCTCATGGCGACGCCCCAACGAGCCATGGCGCATTGCGGATCGTCCTTGGCGATCTCGAGGAATTCCTTCTCGGCCTCCTCGTACCAGAACGAGTGCAGCAGCGCAACGCCGCGCTCGAATGGCTTCTGCACCGAGGCGGCGCAGGAAATCGGGAAGTGAACCGTCCCCAGCTGCGCTTCGTTCAGGTCTTCATGGTGATGGTGGTTCTTGCCGTCGTCGTCCGCGGCGGCTGCGACGGCGCAGGATAATGAAACCACGAGAAGGCCGACGAGATATCTAAAGATCAGACGTTTCATGATGAGCCCCAGAGGTACGATTTGGCGATTCTAGTCGCCGCATTCCGAAGCGGTCAAACCGGCAATCCTCAGTCGACTGACTTCACGTCCTCAGGGAGGGCCAGCAAGAGGGTACAATCGCTGGCCGGAGTACAGGAAACGGTGCCGCGGCGGACAAGCTTAACCGCGGCATCGTCGGGAAAGCTCTGGGTGAATTTCATGTCGTGAACAGGGTCGGTGAGGGCCTTCAACTTTTCATCTCCGTTTACAAAGGAAACGCCTTCGACCGTGGCGACGGAGCCATGGCCAGGTATCAGAAGAATGAAAAAGTCCGCTTTGCCTTCGAGCTTGGCCGGATTGCCCACAGAGAAGGTCCGCTCTTGCTGTTGATCGTTACGGTGCTTTTCGACAATTGCGTCGACTTTGTCGTCGCCGCCCACGAGCGCGGCAAGACGGCCGCGCGTTTCGGATTCAGGCCGGCGGGCGTTCATCGCCTGTGCGTACAAGGTGGCGGCCTTTTCCTTCTCGCCGCGTTTTTCATAGATCTGACCCAGATGATCGGCCACTTCGGCGCGTCCTCCTAATTGCCAGGCTGCTGAGACATAGCGCTGCGCCTCATCGAGTTTGCCCTCGGCAAACGCCACCCAACCGAGCGAATCCCAATAACTGGCGAGGGAGTCGGTTTTTTCCGCATCACCCCGTTTAATTTGTTCCAGCGAGACATTCCGCAGGACGGCAGCGGTGGTCGAAACGGCGGATTCGGCGTAACTGCGGGCACGGTCCAGGTGAGCATTCTTCAGAGACAGTTGATAAGCGATTGAGTTCCAGACCGATGGGTTGGCATGAATCTGGATGGCCTTGTCGAAAGCTGCCATCGCTTTTTCGTCGTCGCCAAGATTCAAATAAGCGCGACCGAGATTGATCTCAGGAGAGGCATCGTCGGCGCGAAGAGATGCGGCCTTCTCCAACTCAGGGACGGATTCCTGGTATTTGTGCTGCTCCAGGAGAGAGAAGCCGAGGTTGGCGTGAGCGTACTTGTCGAGCGGCTGGACCTCAATCTGTTTTCTGAACCACTTGTCGGCATCGTCGTACTTGCGTTGACGAAGATAGACGCGACCCAGATTGTTGTAGGCGTTCCGGTCGAAGGAATTGACCTCAATCTGTTTCTGGTATGCATTGATGGCCAGTTCGTCCTGGTGGTCTTCGAAATAGGCCAGGCCGAGATCGTTCCAGGCAGTTTTGTTCTTGGGGTCGGCCTCAACGGCGCGGTTGAGCAACTGCACCGCCAGACCATAATTCCCATTTTTTCGCGCTTCATTCCCATTGTGGACAAGATCTTCGGTCTTCATGTCGGCGGGAGCAGAATGAGCGTCGGCGGCAGTGCTCTCAATCGCCACGGACTGCGCGCCATCGCCCAGAACGCTGGTACGAAAGGCGCGGTAGTCGTCGGCGCGCGTGGGCGGCAATTCTGCCACCCGAATGGTTAACTTGCGCTCGGCGGTGAAGCTGTTGCCATCGAGTTTGTAGGTGGATTGGTAGGCGCCGTAATCACGTTCCACCGTGATGGGAACGGGGACCTCGGCGTGATACCGGGGCGCGAGATCAAGCTTGATTCTATATACGTGTTCGTGGGCCGGCCCGATCTTAAAAGTATCGCCGGAAGCCGCAGGTTCCTCTTCTTCCTCATCGACATCCGTGCTGACCGATGCCAGGCTGACACTGGAAAGGGGAAGCTTCAGCTGGATCTTCTTCTTCGACCAATCCAGAAAATTCGCTTTGCTGACCTGATAGGAGTATGTGAAGGGCTGCCGTGTGAACGTGGGATCAGAGACTTTAACATTGCTCACTTCACCGCCCAGGGCTTTATTCTGACCTTCAACGTACTTCTGCCACTGCGCAGGTGCAGTGTGGCGAAAGGCCAAGCGCTGCCAAAACTCGGCATCACCCTGCAGGGTGTAGCTCACGGTGGCGTCGAGCCGGCCACTGTCATCAATCTTCCCACTAATTTCTGCGAGTTCCTTGTCGGGAGGTACAGGATCCGCTGGAGTCTCTTCAAGGTGAGGCGTGCCACCCAGCGGAATCACCAGGGCCTGCTTTTTGCGCAATGGATAAGCCAGCAGGCGGAAGGGAGCAACCTCGGTGGTTGTGTCCATCCAGATTTCGTCTTTTCCGATCGGAACCAGCGTGATGGCATGGTTGAATTGAGAAGGCGAAGGGACATCCGGGTCGAGCTTGCGGAAGGAGCTGATCAGCACCGTCGAAGAGTGCAGATCCTCGGCCTCAAGCAAAGCCGCAAGGAGCGTGTTCTTGTCCTTGCAGTCGCCATATTGGTTGTGGAGAACTTCTGCTGCGGCCTGGGGCTGATATCGCGCCAGGCCAAGGGACAAACTGACGTAACGGAAGTTCTGCGCGACGAAGTCGTAGAGAGCCTCGGTCTTATCCAGGTCCGATGTGAGACCCTTGGTAAGAGCGTCGGCCTTGTCTCGAACCTCTTTCGACGGTATGCGGCGATCCTTTTCCAGACCGGCGTACCAGCGGCCTACCTCCTCCCAGCTCGCGAAAGTGGTCATCTGCACATCGGGAATCTCGTCTGGTTTTTTCTTTTTCTTCTTCTTGTCCTTTTCCTTCTCCTTGTCGCCCGAACTGTCGGAGGTAGCGAGGTGGGAATTCGCCCAATGGTAAGTCCGCCTGCTGTTTTCCTCGCTAATTTTGGGATCGAGGCCTGGTTTGGTCTTAACCTTGACGGAACGTCCAGCGGGGATGTCGATGTCGAGCTGTTCATCAAGCTCGACGCTTGACTGGTCGAAGTCATGCTGCATCCAGAAATGGCCGGGGGCTAGCGGTGTCTGAAAAGTAGTGACGACTTCGCACTCGAGCACATCCGAGGGTCTCAAACTCGGTACGGTAACGTGTTTTTCGTGGTAATCGGTGTAGATGGGTGCAATCTGCTGCGGCACGGGGTTCAAATCCTGAACGGCGTCCGGGCCGGCGGTGACCACAGTTCCGTCGGTCTTGATCACTCGAACATAGCGAATCTCCATGCGGTCGTTGGCCGAGTTATAGCCAAAGCGCAGCTGTCCAAAGCGTTGCACCCCGCCCTCGGTGAGGATGTGGATGCGAAAAATCTCGTCCTTGTGCCCGGTTCCGTCGTTCTCGAAGCGGTAGCGTTCGTACCAGCGTTCGACGACGAAAGCCTCTTTGGAGTAGTCGGGCTTGTTCTGGGGAGAAGACTTACTTTCCTCTTTCTGGGCACCTGGCTCCTGAGCTGCAAGCTGGTTCGTTTCAAAGGCGAGAGCGGAGAGGGAGACAGCGAGGAGCAGACAACCAGCGCCGCGGCAAATCCTCATTTTCAACCTCTGCCGTTTTTATCTCAAAGGCAACCGCGGTGCAAGGGATAGGGGCTGGGCGAATCGTGCCGCCGATTACAAAACTTAAATCCACAGTAACGGAACCAGGCCGGCTGCAGCGAGGGAGATGAGGAGTGAGAGACTCTGCGCGCCGGTTTTGCGGTCGGCGAGGCTGAACGAATAGATGCCCTTGACAAGGTTGTTGCTAGCGGCGGCGATCAGAACCGCTCCGGCTGCGACATTGAATGGCGTCAAAGTGCCGGCGGCCTGGGTCATGCCCATGATGAAGGGATCGACGTCGGTGACGCCCATGATGGCCGCGAGAATGTCTACGGCGGCGTGCCCAAGATAAGTCGTGACCAGCTGCGTGGTAATGACCATCGCCAGAAAGAACGCGGCGAAGAGAAATGCGGCCATGAGTTCGAGGGGATTGGCAGGCTCGAATTCGCGTTTGATCTTGGTATCGACAGCATCGGGGCGACGCGACCAGAGCCATCCCGTGGCGATGGCGATGGCGGCGAGGACGAGAAACGACGGCATGAGCATCCTGCCGAGTTGACGGCTGAAAAGCAGCAGAAGGACGGTGAGGCGAAGGTACATCACGCCCGAGGCGATCAGAATGCCGCCGGCAAACAGGTGGGGGCGCTGCTCGCGGGCCGCACGACGCGACATGGCGACGGTGGCGACCGTGGAAGAATAGGCTCCGCCGAGGAAAGCCGCGAGGACTACTCCGCCGCGTTCTTTCGTGAGCTTCTGCAGCACGTAGCTGCCGTAGGAGACGGTGCTCACGGCGACGACGACCAGCCAGGTCTTGAACGGATTGAGGTGGAAACGTCCGAACTGCTGGTTGGGCAGGATGGGAAGAATCACGACCGTAAGCAGAAGAAACTTGGCGAAGGTAAGGAATTCCTGTGCCGCAATGCGGGTGGCGAGCCGTTCCAGGGCCGTCTTCAACTCGAGAAGCAGCAGGTTGGCTACGCTGAGAGCGGTGGCGATCCAGAGGTGGTCGTAGTACACCAGCGCGCCGACCAGGTAAATCGAGAGGCCGGACATCTCGGAGGTGACGCCCGCGCCTTCGGTTTGAGCAAGTTTGTGCCAATACGACAAGAGAAGAAAGGCACCGACCACCAGAAATCCCAGGGCCACCGGGAGCAGTTGTGCGCCGGAAAGAAGCGCGATGGAGTATCCGACGAGTCCGATGAGCGGGAATGTACGAACCCCTCCGAAAGAATAGAAGCCGCCGGAAGTCTTGTGCTCCTCACGTTCCATCCCGACCAGAAACGACAGGAACAGGACGAGGATGATCTTGACGGCTTCGGGCGGCAGCCAGCGGTAGAGTTCCACTCGCGGTTCGGGCTCCTGTGATGCGAGCAGTATAGATCAGAACTTCAACGATAAAGGCTAAGGAAGCACAGAGCGCTGCCCAGGCAGACAGCCGCTACGGCAAGGGATGCAAGCACAGCGCGGAAGACTTTGCGGCGCAGAGGGTGCTGACGGACGCTTTCACCGAACATGGCGGCGCGATATTTCTCGATCCAGGCGTCAGGGGGCAACAACTGGGATTCGACGATAGTCCGCAGCCGGCGTTGGGCGCCTTGCTCGAGCGCTACGAATCGGAAAGGCTGCTGGGTCGGAGAAACGGGGTTAAGCATCTCGGCCGCGCCGGTCACCGGGCCGGTCTGGGTCAGGAACATGAGCTGGACGCGTGAGCCGCGGTTGAGAGCGCTGGAGATGCCGAGCAGACCGCCGGTAAGGGAAATGGTCTGCAGGGTGCCGCGGGAGCTGGTTCCGTCGGCCATGCGCAGGACAGCCGGAGTGAAATCTGCGGGCTGTACGCGCGGGCTGCGCCAACACGACGGCGATTGAGCAACAAGGGGCATGGGCTGCGCCTAGTATGGCGGGTGCGCCAGTGACGGCAAAAGATTACGGAAGGAGGGGCCGAGTGCTGGTTACCCGAAGCGAAGGGCACGCCGGCAGGACCGCTAGAGGCCAATGGGCGCTATCGCCTGTGGCTGTTGAAAAACTCGCTCGGTGAAGCGTTGTTCTTGCTCTGAGTGTCAACTGCTTGTCTGCTTTCTTTCTCGTACAGCTAAGCGTTGGCTAGCAGGGCGGGTGGTGTCGACCGGCTGAGGAAGCGCACCAGT
>CAYOUY010000180.1:0-2587 GCA_964407245.1 uncultured Acidobacteriaceae bacterium | reverse complement strand
TATGTCCTGCATTGCATGATCCTGCCGCTCGCCGCGATTTTCTTTATCGCCATTCACTTCTGGAGAATTCGCAAGGATGGCGGTTTATATGCGCATTCCAGCGAGTCCCCGAAGACGGGAGAAACGCAGCTTACGAGGGAGGCGCGATGAGTGACCGAAAAGATTTCATCTCCGGCGTAGATTCGAACGCGAAAAGGGAACCCCGCCGCGTGGTCTTTGTAACGCGCAGGACCTCGGCCCAGGTGAAAGTCACCGATGAAGAAGTCGTGCAAACCTTTCCCGAAGTCCTGTTCCGCGCTGCAGTAGCGATTGAAGTTCTCGCCATCCTCCTGGTTTGGATTTCACTTTTGTTTAACGCGCCGTTGGAAGGGATCGCCGATCCATCGCACACCCCGAACCCCGCGAAAGCGCCCTGGTACTTTCTTGGGCTGCAGGAATTGCTGCACTACTTTCCGCCAGTCGTCGCTGGCGTCCTGGCGCCAACGCTCGTGGTTATCGGCTTGATCGTGATTCCCTACTTCAACATCAATGTCGAAGCTGAGGGTGTGTTTTTGAAAGATCGGTCACGCCGCTTGCCAATCTTCTACGCGGTCGCCGGCGCACTGTGCGTTTTCTTACTGCTCTTTCAGGTTTATGTGGCTTTGTTGCCGACGCTAATCGTGGTTGCCTTGATGCTGGTTGCAGCGCAGAGTTCGCCTCAGTCGCCTTCCCGAACAAGACGTTATCTCGCTTCGAAACCCTTGTCGTTTTGGATTATGACCTGGTTTCTGTTTGAACTGGTGGTACTGACTAGTATTGGCACATTCTTCCGTGGCCCGGGGTGGTCATGGGTTTGGCCTTGGAGAAACTGAGTGCCATCTTCGAACGACAAACCGTTGTCGCTATGGAAAAAACTTTTCGGTGATCCGGTCCGAGCCTTTGGCTCGCTTAGCGTGGTATTCCTGATTTCCTTGGCGATTGCTCCCGCTAAGAATCACTTCAGTGAGTGGCGGCATTATCAGAGTTCATACCTGAGCATGATTGGCGGGCGCGGTGAGGCTGTCACCTTGCGGCGGCATTTTCAGGGCGGGATTCAACAAATTTGGCATCCCGAGCTCGGAGTCGTCGATCGTTGCACAACGTGCCATGTCGGGTTGCAAGAAGCCAGCCTGAGCGATGTCACGCTGCAGCCTTTCCGCCGCCATCCCGTCGTCCCTCACAATCTCGAGCAGTTTGGTTGCGTGATGTGTCATCGCGGGCAGGGGATAGCGACCACCGTGGAAGAAGCCCACGAGAGCACTCTGGCGTGGGAACAACCAATTCTTCCCGCGCGCTTCATCGAGTCTTCCTGTGGCCAATGTCATCGTGCTCCGCTGACCGGTACGCCACAACTGAACGAAGGCCGGCGTCTGATGGCGCGCTATGGATGCTCACGCTGCCACACTGTAAGACTACCCGAGGGCGGAACTTTGAAGGCGGAGATGGATGCGCCGCCGCTCAGCCACATCGCCGACAAAACCACTCGGGAATGGATTTACTCTTGGCTGAAAGATCCGCAAGCCTACGCGGCATCAGCGACCATGCCGAATTTCAAATTGAGCGATGACGATGATCGAGACATCTCGGCATTTCTGATTGCCAACAGCACACCCGTTACCGGAGATACGCTGACCTTGTCTGCAGCAGCGCAGAAGCCAGCAGCGGATCCGACTGCCGGCGCCAGCCTGTATGGCGAATCGTTCTGCGCAACTTGCCACGCTGTGCAGAATGCGGCAGGCAACGTCGTGGGCGGCGATATCGGACCGGAGCTCACTCGAATTGGAAACAAAGCAAAGCCTGAGTGGCTGGCAGCATGGATCAAGAATCCTCGTGTTTACGATCCTCCAACGGAGATGCCGCATTATCGCTTCTCGGACGAGCAGGTCGCCGTGTTGACCAGCTTTTTGCAGGCCAAGACAGATTCCGATTTCATGGCGAATGTGCATCTTGCGCCAGCAACGCCCGAGCAAATTGAGCACGGCAAGTTGCTGGTGACCGAATACGGTTGCGCCTCATGCCATGAAATTAACGGGATCAAGAAACCGGAAAACTTCGCTCCGGAGCTGACTCGCATCGGCAGCAAGCCGATTTCTCAATTAATTTTCGTTACCGGAATGCCACATACCTTGCCGGATTACATTGCCGGGAAGCTGCGCCAGCCTCGCGCCTTTGCGCCGGGGTTAAAAATGCCACAGTACAGTTTCACGCCGGCACAAATTGACGCGCTCACGACCGCATTGTTGTCATTGAGCGACCGATCTCAGACTCTACCTGCGTCGCTAACGGTACGTGCTGCCGAAGGTTCCAACTATGAGCCGGCAGGCAAAGCCGGCCAGCTCATGAAGGATCTGGCCTGCTTCAGTTGTCACCGGATCAACGGCCGTGGCAGCGATCTGGCGCCCGATCTGACTTGGGAAGGCAGTTCCGTTCAGCGCAAGTGGCTCGAAGACTTTTTGCGCAATCCTAATACGTTGCGTCCGGCTCTGATCCGCCGCATGCCAAAGTTCAATTTGAAGCCGGACGAGATCACAACGGTCTCCGATTACATAATGACCGTCTACCAAACGCC
>CAYOUY010000179.1:0-25839 GCA_964407245.1 uncultured Acidobacteriaceae bacterium | reverse complement strand
CCGCCTGACCAGCCACAGCGGCGACATTGACGCCACCATTCCCGAGTGGACTTCGGCCGACGTGAGCGCCCGCTCGGTTAAGGGAGAAGTTCACGACGATATCCCTCTCCAGCCCAAAACCCACGTTGCCTTCGCACTCGATAAGGGACGTGCCTTCGCAGGTACGGTGGGTCGCGTCGCGGTCTCCTCCACCGTGGTATTGCGCACCTTCAGTGGTAAAATTCATCTCAGAAAACGCTCCGAAAAACAATAAAGAAGAACAAACTGAATCGGCGAGAACGGCGTCCCAAGAGTCCGGCCACAAGCCCGAGGTCTGGTGTGCTTCGCTGCCAGGGTCCGGCGAACCGCACGAATTCGCCGGCGCAGGCCGTGATCCTGATTGGGTTTATGGGCGCCGGCAAAAGCAGCGTGGGCCGCGCTCTGGCCGAACGGTTGGGCTGGGGTTTTGAAGATCTCGACGAGCGGATCGAACAGCGGGAAGGGAAAAAAGTGTTCGAGATCTTCCGCGATTCGGGGGAGGCTGGATTTCGCCGCTCGGAGCACGCGGCCCTGAAAGAATTGCTGGCGGAGTTGCGCACCAGTCCGGAGAAAGTGATAGCCCTGGGGGGTGGGGCTTTCATCCACGAATCAAGCGCAGCATTGATTAAGTCGGCGAAGATTCCAACCACTTTCCTGGATGCGGGCGCCGAGGAGTTATGGGAGCGTTGCCGGCGGCAGTCGGCAGAGCAAGGAATCGAGCGCCCCTTGCTCGGCAGTCCCGAGGGCTTTCGGAAACTATACGAACAGCGGCGTCCGCATTACTTGAAAGCTTCACGGAGACAAGAAACCGGCGGCAAGACGGTTGAGCAAATTGCGGCGGAACTGATTCGAGCCCTGAGGCTCGGTGAAGGCCGCGGAAGACAAGGAGACAACGAGTGACTGTGATCGCGCACCTGCGATGGGGAATGGTTGCGGTGCTGGCGTGCGCGGCGGGAAGCTTCGCCGCGGACAAGAAAGATAATGCGAAACCGGCGGCTGCGCAAACCGTCGATTCCGGCTCGTTCGGCGTTTTCGTCAGGGGCAGGCGCGTGGTCACCGAGACTTTCACGGTGCAGCAGGACAACGGCATCAACCTGGTCAAGGCGCATCTGCAGGAAAGCGGTTCAACCGCCGTGGGTCAAAGATCGGAACTCCAGATGACCAGCAGCGGAGAATTAGTCCGCTATGAGTGGAATGACGCCAATGGTTCGCTAGTCCTTACGCCCAAGGATGAATTCTTGATCGAAAAAATCACCACGTCCACATCCGCCAAACCGGCCGAGCAGCCATTCCTGATGCCCAATACATCGGCGATTCTCGACAATAACTTCTTCATTCACCGCGAAGTCTTGGCCTGGCGCTATCTGGCAACCAACTGCCACACCGAAGGCGGCAACCTGAAATGTCAGCAGGGTTCCCTGGAATTCGGCGTCCTGGTGCCGCAGGACAGAACGTCGATGCCGGTGCGCATGGAACTGGTGGGTAGAGAGAAGATCACGATTCGAGGAACTGAGCGGGAACTGCTGCGGCTAAACCTGAAGGGCGAAGCGTTCACCTGGGCCCTTTGGGTGGATGAGAAAGATCAATATAAGCTAGTGCGAATCGAGATCGCGGCCGATAATACAGAGGTAGTGCGGGATTAAGGAAGTCACCCCTTTCTGCGAGATTTGATTCGGCGTTGCCTGGAGTAACGACTTGCTGCTGGCGGATGCACGCACAGCCCGGGTTCTGGTCACAGTGCTATTGTTTGCGCTGGGCTTGGGTTTTCTTTATCTGGCCCAGCAGACCTTGATTGCCTTCCTGTTTGCCATTTTCTTCGCTTACCTGATGAGCCCGTTGGTGTCGTATCTGGAGAAACTCCTGCGCGGTCGAGGGCGCGCCATCGCCGTAATCTACATGCTGCTGCTGGGCTTGGTGGTGCTGTTTTTTGTTTCCACCGGCCCCCGGATTGCCCGGGAGAGCGCCCGCCTGGGGCAATCGCTGCCCGTCCTGGCACATCTGAGTTCCGGGCAGATCGCCGAACAACTGGAGCAGGAACACGGATGGAACGCCCGTATCGTTGACTTGCTCCGCGACTACCTCGCCAACCACAGCGATGAACTCACAAAACTGGCGCAGAAAATAGGGTTGCGCGTGGCGGATGTGGCCAAACAAGCGTGGCTGCTGTTCGTGGTTCCCCTGTTGTCGATTTTCTTCCTGAAGGATGGCGAAACCTTCAGTCAGATTCTGCTCGACCTGGTCCAGTCGCGGCCGCAACGCGAACTGCTGCAGAACGTCCTCAGCGATTTGAACCAGATGCTGGCGCATTTTATCCGCGCACAACTTAGCCTGGCAGCCCTCACTCTGCTGGCGTATTCGGGGGGTCTGGCCCTGATGAGGATGCCCTACGCTTTGGTACTCGGCACGGTGGGCGGGATGCTCGAATTTATTCCCGTTTTAGGGCCGTTGGTAGCCGCGGTTACCATTGTGGGCGTGGCGTTACTGGTAGGCTACAAGCATTGGCTCATCCTGATCGTCTTTCTCGGCGTCTGGCGGGTGGTCCAGGACTACGTATGCTCGCCGCGCATCATGGGCCACAGCATGGAACTGCATCCCCTCGCTGCAATCTTTGGTGTGATGGCCGGGGGCGAGTTGGCTGGCATCCTGGGTATTTTCCTCTCCATTCCGGTGATGGCAAGCTTGCGCATCCTCTTCCGGCGCTGGCGGCTGTATGCCGAGAAGAGAAAGTTCGGTCCGTTGAACGAGTACGTGATGGGCGGCCAAGTCGGGGTGAAGAAGTAGGCAGTTCTTAGAAGTTATCGCTATCTCATAAATGGTTTTGGGAAGGGCACGGCTTCAGCCGTGCCGTCCGACGCCCCTAAACATCGGGGCTTTAGCCCCTGAGGTAATGCTCAGTTTACCGGCTTGGTTCATTATGAGATGACTGATGACTTCTCGGTTCTCAAGCTTCCCTTCCCCTAGCCCTAGCCGGTGGCTCCCGCAGCTCTTTCCACACTGACGTTGCGCAGAAAATCCGCGGCCGCCTCGGGTAGCACGGTGTTGATGAACATGCCCGAGCCCAGTTCAAAACCGGCCACGCGCGTGAGCCGCGGGATCACGCTCACATACCAGTGAAAGTGCCGGGCTCCGGCATTATCCACCGGGCCGCTGCGAATGGTGAAGTTAAGGTCCGGATTCTCCAGCCCGACATAAATCTTGGCCAGCAGTGCGCGCAAAACCCGCGCCAGATCGGCGATCTCGAGGTCGCTGATTTCGCCAAAGCTGGCCATGTGCCGCAACGGGAAAATGTGCGTGGCGAAGGGCGTAGCCGCGGCGAAGACCTCCATCGCGACGAAGTGTTCGCCCTTGATCACGATGCGCGTCTGGTCTTCAACCTCCCGCTCCACCATGTGGCAGAACATGCACTCGCCAGCGTCATCGTAGTGGCGCCGCGCTTCATGCAGCCGGTGCCGGACCTGGCTGGGAATCACAGGCGTGGCAATCAGCTGGGAATGCGGATGCTGTAGGCTTGCGCCCGCATCGGCGCCGTGGTTCTTGAAAATCGTGATGTGATTCACCCGCCGGTCCACGCTTAGAGTTCTATAACGCTCCCGGTAGGCCCGGATAATGCCGGCCACGTGTGCGTCGGGCAGCAGGGGCATGCATCGGGAGTGGTCGGGCGAATCAATGATGACCTCGTGAAACCCGAATCCGTCAATGCGCCGCCGTAGGTGCTGCAGGCTGCGCGTGGGCTGCACTTCGCTCGACAAGGCGGCAAATTTGTTGGGAATCGCCCGGACCGACCAGGGCTCGGCCAGGTTTGCCGGATAGCGCAGCACTTCCGGTGGCGTCTTGCTCTCGTTCCCCGGGCAGAATGGGCAGCTCTCCACAAAGCCAGGCGCCGGCTGCGTCGCACGATGCGTAGCCAACTCCTCGGGCCGCTTGGCTCGCTCGGTCGCTATGATGACCCATTCCTTGGTGAAGAAATTCTGGCGCAGCTCCGGCATGGGGGGTTCCTCCGAGATCTCTATCGGCCGTAGGCGAGGAGCTATGCAGTAACCCAAGTTCCCTACCTCAAGTGTCCAGGTGCGTTCGTCGATTGTTATAAAATTCCAACTACCGTTATGGATCGCAAAATTCCCATTGGCATTCTTGGCGCCACCGGTGTCGTCGGACAGAGATTCATCCAGATGCTGGAACGCCATCCGTGGTTTGAGGTGGCGTGGCTGGCCGCTTCCGACCGCTCCGAGGGCAAGGTCTATTCCGAGGCAGCGCGCTGGCGGCTAAAGACGCCGATTCCCGCGCTCGTGGCGAAAATGCCGGTGTCGCCAGCCACACCCGAAGGCGCACCGAAAGTGATTTTCGCCGCGCTCGATGCCGCCATCGCCGCCGAACTCGAGCCGCGCTTTGCCGATGCCGGTTGCGCCGTGGTCTCAAACTCCAGCGCACTGCGTATGAAGGAAGACGTGCCGCTGGTCATTCCCGAGGTCAACAGCGGCCACATCAAGCTGATTGACGAACAGGGCTGGCGCAAGAAATCCGGCGGCTACGTCGTGACCAATCCCAATTGTTCGGCCATCGGCCTCGTGCTCGCGCTGGCGCCATTGCATCAGCGCTTCGGCCTCGAAACGGTCATGGCCGTCACCATGCAGGCCGTGTCGGGCGCGGGATATCCGGGCGTGGCCTCGCTCGACATTCTGGGCAACGTGATCCCCTTCATCAAGAATGAAGAAGAGAAGATGGAGGAGGAAACCCGCAAACTGCTTGGCCAGTTGAACGGAGCACGGGTGATCCCGGGCGCCTTCGCCATGAGCGCGCAGTGCAACCGCGTCGCCGTGGAAGACGGCCACACCGAGTCGGTTTCGATTCGGCTCAAGACCAAGGCCAAGCCGGAGGAAATTATCGCCGCGTGGAATGCGTATCGGGCTGAACCGCAGAAACTGAAGCTGCCCAGCGCTCCCGAGCGTCCTGTCGTCTATGTGGAGGCCAATGACCGCCCGCAGCCGCGCTTCGACGTCGATATGGGCGCGGGCATGACCGCCGTGGTCGGGCGGTTGCGTCCCTGCGGCGTGCTCGACTGGAAATTCACCGTGCTCTCACACAATACGATTCGCGGCGCTGCCGGCGCCGCCGTGCTCAACGCCGAACTGCTCAAGGCCAAGGGATACCTCGGATGACGCCACCGACCAAGCCGGGTGCCCCATTTCTCGCGCGCCTTTTGCGTGAGAAGTGGGGATTTTGGCTGAAAGCGAATCGATCCCGCCCAACCCTCCGTTACCCCACAAGGACGCGGCCCCAATGATCGTCATGAAATTCGGCGGAACTTCGGTCGAGGACGCGAAGGCCATCGACCGCGTCGCTTCGATCGTCGAGGGACGGCTGAAGCAGAATCCTGTGGTCGTGGTCAGCGCCATGGCTAAAGTGACGGATACGCTGCTGACCATGGCCAAAGCCGCGGGTGCGGGTGAGCGCAAGACCGCGCTGAAGCTGTGCCGCTCGTTGCAGGAACGCCACTACAACACCGCCAGCGAACTGCTGGGCACCGCGCTGTTCACCGAATTTCATTCCGAGATTGGCGCCGACTTCGAGGCGCTCGACGATCTTCTGCGCGGCATCTCGGCGGTAGGCGAGATCACGCCGCGCACCACCGATCACGTGGCCGCGTTCGGCGAAATGCTCTCCAGCAAAATCGTGGCCGCCGCGTTCAACGCTCGCGGTCTGAGCGGTGTACATGTCGACTCGCGCGACGTCCTGATCACCGACAGCGCCTACATGCAGGCCGTCCCACAGTTCGACGAAACCAACTCCAAACTGCGGGAAGTAGTTGCGCCTCTATTGGCTGATGGCCAAGTGCCCGTGATGGGCGGCTTTATCGGCTCCAGCCGCGCCGGCATCACCACGACGATCGGCCGCGGCGGCTCAGATTTTTCCGCCGCCATCTTCGGCGCCGGCTTAAGCGCTGAACGCATCGAAATCTGGACCGACGTGGACGGCATCCTCACGACCGATCCCCGCATTTGCCCCGAGGCTCGCCGCATCAAAGTCATCAGCTTCGATGAAGCGGCCGAGTTGGCCTATTTCGGCGCGAAGGTTTTGCACCCGGCGACGGTGCTGCCGGCAATTCAGAAAAACATTCCCGTGTATGTGCTGAATTCGCGCAATCCGTCGTGCGAAGGAACCCGCATCACTACGCGCGCACCGCAGGGGAAAAACATTTTCAAGGCGATCGCGGCCAAGAAGCGCATTACGATCGTGAACGTGGCCGCGCCGCGCATGCTGCTGGCGCACGGATTCCTGCGTGCCATCTTCGAAGCCTTCGACCGCCACAAAGTTGCCGTAGACGTCGTCTCGACCTCCGAGGTCAGCGTGTCGCTCACGATCGATTCCAACCACGCCATTCCCGCGCTGGCCGCCGATCTGGCCAAGCTGGCCGACGTGAAGTATGAAGGGCGCAAAGCGATCGTTTGCCTCGTCGGTGAGAACCTGCGCGAGACGCCCGGCATGGCCGCGCAGGTCTTCCGCGAGCTCTCCGACAAGAAAATTCGCATGATCTCGCAGGGCGCGTCGGAGATTAACCTGACGTTTGTGATCGAGGAAGACGAAGTGCCCGACGTGATTCAGCGCCTGCACAAGACGTTCTTCTCGGAGCTCGACGCGGAGATCTTCGCTTGACTCCCGACTCTCTTGTTATCCTGAGCAAAGCGAAGGACCTATGCATTTGGCCCGGCAGCGCTAGGGATGCGGGCGGCGCCCTGGAAGAGCGGCCCTTCAGGGCCGCGTGAGGGTGCCAGTTCCGACGGGGCTTCAGCCCCTGAGATAAGCTGGTCGAGCCATGAACCTTCTGATTCTCGGCCGCGGCAAGACCGGAGCGTTGGTCGCTGAAGTTGCGGCCGAGCGCGGGCATCACGTCCAGGTTGTCGGATCGCAGGAGAATGCCGCCTGCGCCGCGCTCACTCCGCAGAAACTCAAGGACATCGGCGCCGTCATCGACTTCACCACACCGCATTGCGTCCTAGCCAACATCGAAGCCTGTGTGCGCGCGGGCAAGAACATGGTTGTCGGCACAACCGGCTGGTATGGAGAGCTCGACCGCATCAGCCGTCTGGTCGCACAGCACGGAACGGGATTTGTCTACGCCGCAAATTTCTCAGTCGGCGTGAACCTCTTCTTCGACATCGCCCGCACCGCAGCCGCCGCCCTGCGCCACGGCTACAACGGCCAGATATTCGAGCGCCACCACGTTCACAAGAAAGACGCTCCTTCCGGCACGGCGCTCGCCTTGCAACGCATCGTTCACGAAGCGAGCGCGGAGAAAGAAAATCTGGAAATCACTTCCTTCCGCGAAGGCGAAGTTGTCGGCCTGCACGAGCTCGTTCTCGAATCTGCCGCCGACCGCATCTATCTCTGTCACGACGCTAAATCCCGCCGCGGCTTCGCCGAAGGCGCCGTCCGCGCCGCCGAATGGCTCGCCGGCAAAAAGGGCTTCTACGATTTCAAAGATATCTGGCGGGAGTTGTAGACAGACTCCAAAATCCTTGTCATCCCGAGCGAGCGCCGCTTTTGCGCGAGAGAGGGATCTGGGCGAGCCGCGCGACGCGTCGCGATTTGCGCGATGCAAAATAATCGCGCGTTTGGCTCGCATCCTTACTCGCTTCTCCACTTCATTCGCGCTATCCTACTTCCATGCAACTCCGCGGATGTGGCACCGCTCTCGTCACTCCTTTTCGTCAGGATGGCTCCATCGACGACGCCGCCCTGCGCAACTTAGTCGCGTGGCAGATCGAGTCGGGCATTGACTTTCTCGTGCCCTGCGGGACCACGGGTGAGACGCCGACTCTTACTCACGACGAATGGCTGCACGTCATCGACACGACGATCGAAGTCGCAGCCGGGCGCGTGCCCATCGTTGCCGGCGCCACATCGAATGCCACCCACGACGCCGTTGAAAAAGCCAAGGAACTCGCTGCGCGCCCCGGCGTGAACGCGATCCTCACGGCTTCGCCCTACTACAACAAGCCCACACAGGAGGGCCAGTATCGCCACTTCAAAGCGATCGCCGAAGCGGTCGTCGACAAGCCCGTCATTCTTTACAACGTTCCCGGCCGTACCGCCGCCAACCTCGAACCCGCCACACTGGCGCGGCTGGCCGAGATTCCCAACATCGTTGGTGTGAAGGAAGCCAGCGGCAACATGGCCCAGATCGCTGAAGCCATCAACGCGGTACCCGAAACATTTCTGGTTCTTTCGGGGGACGACGCCTTCACGCTGCCCCTAATCGCGCTCGGCGGAGTCGGAGTGATCTCGGTTGCGTCGAATGAAATTCCACACGAAATGGCGGCACTGACCCGCGCTGCGCTGGCCAACGACTGGACGACCGCTCGCAGCCTGCAGCGCAAGTATCTGCCACTGATGCAGGCCAATTTCATCGAATCGAGCCCGCTGCCGGTCAAGGCTGTTCTCGCCATGATGGGAAAAATCGAGGAAGTTTACCGCCTGCCGCTCGTGCCCATGCGCCGCGATACGCGCTCGCGATTGCAGAAAATCGCCACCGAGGCTGGGCTCATCAGCAAGCCCGCCGGCGCACCCGCCGCAGCGGCCGAGTTCTTCATTTACGAGAACTGGGCCGCGGGTCCGCACAAGATCGTGCTGCATCGCGCATCCTGCGGCCAGTGCAGCAATGGCAAGGGACGCCCCGCGGGCCACGACACCAACCACGCCCGCTGGCACGGCCCTTACTCGACGCTCGCCAGCGCACGCGACGCCGCTCATGCCATGACCGGCATCCTCATCCGCAGCGAATGCAAGTGCGTGTAGCCACGATTTCGGATTTCTCGATATCAGATTGCGAATTTTCGAAATCCGGTGTTGAATCGCGGCCGTACGATTTTTGAATCTGCAATCTACAATCTTAAATCTGAAATCCTCTATACTTGCCCCGCATGTCCTCATTGCAATCCTCCATCGAACGCCTGGCTGCGCAGGGCGAAATCGAAAATGATCCCGCAGCGCGAAAAACATTCTTGGAATTCCGCGACCAACTCACACAGGGCAAGATCCGGGCAGCGGAGAAAGTTGACAGCCGCTGGGTTGTGAACGCCTGGGTCAAGCAAGGCATTCTGCTCGGCTTTCGCCTGGGCGCGCTCGCGCAAATGGACGCCGGTCTGTCGTTCGTGGACAAAGACACCTTCCCTGCCCGCCATTTCACCATCGCCGACCGCGTGCGCGTCGTTCCCGGCGGGTCGTCGGTGCGTGTGGGCGCATACATAGCCCCATCGGTCATCTGCATGCCGCCGATGTTTATCAACGTCGGCGCTTATGTCGACGAAGGCACCATGATCGATTCTCACGCGCTGGTCGGGTCCTGCGCACAGATCGGCAAGCGCGTGCACCTGAGCGCTGCGGCGCAAGTTGGAGGCGTGCTCGAACCAATGAACGCCGCGCCCGTCATCATCGAAGACGACGTCCTGGTCGGCGGCAACTGCGGCATCTTCGAAGGCACACTGGTGCGGGCACGCGCGGTGCTCGGCGCAGGCACGATCCTGACTCGCTCTACTCCGCTCTACGATCTTGTGAAGGGCGAAATCTACCGCGCCACCGCCGACGCGCCACTGGAAGTTCCTGAAAACGCCGTGGTTGTCCCCGGATCGCGCGCGGTCAAGAAAGGCAAAGGCGCGGCCAAATTACAAGACTGGAATCTCTCGCTCTACACGCCCGTGATCGTGAAATACCGCGACGAAAAAACCGAGGGGGGAGTTGAATTGGAAGATTGGCTGCGCTAAACCGAGACGGAACACCAAAATTCGATCTATCGCGAACTAGCTAATCAGCCGGGGGCACAAGTTGCGGCCGTGTGGTCCCCTCGTCCGTGGCTGCTTCTCCGCTTCCTCGCCGCAAATGCAGATGCCGGTGCCGAAAGTGCGCCCTCGCCCGCTCACCCCAGGCGCGCACGAACCAGTAATTCAGCGCTGCACCAATCGCACCGCTGGCAAGCGGAATCATGCGACCGGCCCACTTCTCCACCACTTCTGCGCTGGCCCTGGCGGCAATGCGCTGAATCACTTTTGGCACGAACTTGTTGACAACTTCTTTTTCCAGGAGTTCCCGGCTGATGTCGACACCCGCCGCGCTCGCCGCGGCGATCCACAGCTCGGCAGTCTCATCGTCGGTGTTGAATTCGAATCCGTAGAGCAGGCTCAGCTTCTGAATCGTGCGCATGGTGATCGCCGACAAAATCCCAAGATCGGGCACGATCGTCAGCAGCCCGCCCATCCCCAGCCCCGCGCCCTCAAGAGCGGCCAGCTTCATTCCGCTGCGAATGATCGAATCGGCGACAACATCCAATTCGCCGATTGCGAGCGAATACACGCCGTGATATCCGCTGATGGGCAGTCGATACGCCGCCCGCAGCTGCAGCAAAAATTTCGCCGGGTCCACGCGCACCGTCGAGTAGGCACGCGTCAATCCCTTCACCAGCGCGGTTTCCACGCGCCGCCGCAGCCACGATTTGCGCTCTTCCGCCATCTCTTCAACCTTATCGCAGTTCAGGGGTCAGGGGCCAGGGATCAAAATGAGCGCAAGTGGTCAGTGGTGAGTGGGTTGCCGTCGGTGAACCTTCAACAAGTCACTGGCCACTGACCGCTGCTCCCTGCTAGCATCATCCTTACCTCATGCCCAGCGGAAAACTTCAGATCGTCCCCCTCGGCGGCCTGGGCGAGTTCGGTATGAACTGCATGGCCGTGCGCTGGGGCGACGACATCATCGTCATCGACGCCGGCCTCATGTTCCCCGAAGCCGAACTGCTCGGCGTCGACATCGTCGTTCCCGACATTCGGTATCTGGTCGAAAACCGCCAGCGCGTGCGCGGCATCATCCTCACCCACGGCCACGAAGACCACATTGGCGCGCTGCCCTGGATACTTTCCGAGCTCAACGTGCCGGTCTGGGGCACCGAGTTCACGCTCGCCTACGTGGAGGATAAACTCGACGAGCATGGACTGCTGGACGATGCCGACTTGCGTGAGATTCGCGCCAACGAGCGCTTCAAGGTCGGAGCGTTCACCATCCATCCCATCGCGGTGACGCATAGCCTGGTGGACTGCGTGGCCCTGGCCATCCACATGCCGCTTGGGGTCATCATCCACACTGGCGATTTCAAAGTCGACCCCACGCCTACCGACAACCGCCTGTTCGATCTGCACACGTTCGCCGAGTACGGCAAAACCGGCGTGCTGGCGCTGTTTCAGGACTCCACCAACGTCGAGCGCAAAGGATACACGCCCAGCGAGCGCGCCGTCCGAAGAAAGTTCGACGAAGTCTTCGCCCACACCCGGAGGCGCTTGTTCATATCGTGCTTCTCGTCGTCAATTCACCGCATAAAGCTTGCCGTCGAGCTTGCCGGCGAGCATGGCCGCAAGGTTGCGTTTATCGGCCGCTCGATGAATAACTCCGCCGAAATTGCTGAGGATCTCGGCTACATCGAAGCTCCCGAAGGTCTGATCATTAATCCCGGCGAGATGAAAAATTTTCCCCCAGAAAAAGTCTGCGTGTTGATCAGCGGCACCCAGGGCGAACCGATGTCCGCTCTCTCTCGCGCCGCCGTCGACAACCACAAGCACGCCAAGATCGAAAAAGGCGACACGGTCGTGCTTTCCAGCCGCATCATTCCCGGTAATGAGAAAACGATCTACCGCATGATCGATCACCTTTTCCGGCGCGAGGCGCACGTCATCTACGAAGATGGGACATCTCCGCCCGTGCACGTCAGCGGACACGCCAGCCAGGAAGAACTCAAGCTCATCATCAACCTGGTCAAGCCGCGCTACTTCATTCCCATCCACGGCGAGTATCGCCAGCTCAAGCTGCACGCGGAAATGGCCGCCGCCATGCACGGCTCGGTGGGCAAGGCCATGCTGATCGAAAGCGGAGACATTCTCGAATTCGACGAGCTGGGCGCGCGCAAGACCGCCAAAGTCAGCGTGGGCCGCGTCTGCATCGATTCCGGCAACCGAACGGATGTGGTTGAGGATTTAATTATTAAAGACCGCCGCCACCTGAGCGAAGACGGCATCGTGCTGCCCATCATCGCGATCAACAAACTGTCCGGCGAAGTCGAGACGGCCCCTGAAATCGTGACCCGCGGCTTCAATGTTGGCGAAGACGGTTTTATGGACGGCGCCAAACGCATCGTCGAAGACACGCTGGCGCACTCGAGCGAGGAAGAAAAGGGCGACTACGGCGTGATCAAAGAAAAAATCCGCGCCGACCTGAAGCGCTATATCTCCAAGCAAAGCCAGAAGCGCCCGCTGATCATGCCGGTGATCCTGGAGATTTAGGAAACTGCAGCCTGAGCCCGATGATCACCCTGTCCGACCTTCACTCCTCCCAATCGCGCATCCACGGTGCCGCCGTTCGTACGACTCTGATCGAATTACCACGGACCATGTGGGGAGAGCCGCCGGCGGCTGTCCAGCCGGGCGAGGTCCGGCTGCTTCTGAAGCCTGAAAACCAGCAGCCCATCGGCGCCTTCAAACTGCGCGGGGCGTACAACAAGATCGCCTCACTGTCAGACGGAGAAAGAAAACACGGCGTCATCTCCTACTCCAGCGGCAACCACGCACAGGGCGTCGCCTACGCAGCACGGACGCTCAAAGTGAAAGCCGTCATCGTGATGCCCAACAATGCGCCGGCCATCAAGCGCGCAGCCACGGCCAAACTGGGCGCGGAAATCGTTGTCGTCGGCCCCGGCAGCGACGAGCGCAAAACCAAAGCGGAGGAACTCGCTGGGCAGCACGGATACGTCATCGTCCCTCCGTACAACGATGAACAAATCATCGCCGGCCAGGGGACGATCGGCCTCGAAATCCTCGAGGACCTGCCAGAGGTCGAAATGGTTCTGAGCCCCGTCGGCGGCGGAGGGCTCATCTCGGGCGTCGCTGCAGCGATCAAACTGACCAACCCCAAAGTGAAAGTGATCGGGGTTGAGCCCGAACTGGCCGCCGACGCCCAAGCCAGCCTGCGTGCGGGAAAGATTATTCAATTCCCCGCAGAGAAAGTCTCCCGCACCATCGCCGACGGACTGCGCACGCAGAGCATCGGCCCGATCAACTTCGAGCACATCCGAGCCTATGTCGATGACATCATCACCGTCAGCGAGGATGAGATTCGGCAGGCCATGAGACTGCTCGCCTCAAATCCCGCGACCCTGGCCGAACCCAGCGGGGCGGTTGCCGCCGCCGGATTCCTGTTCCACACCGACCAACTCCCAAGAACAAAACTCAACGTCGCCATCATCAGCGGCGGGAACATTGAGCCGGAAATGCTGGCGGAGCTCCGCAAAAATTGACAGGTTGCAAGCAACGTGGAGACAGCCAATAATCATCGGTATGAAGATGAAGGTTCCACTCGGCGCCACGTCAATCTGCATTGCACTGGTACTCCTGTTGGCAAGTGTGGTCTTCGCGCAAGGCCCGCGCGGCACTCTGGTGGCCGAGGAATCCATCCGCGTCTCGCCCAGCGTCGATGGCGCCAAGCTCGGCGATGCCGAACGCGGACACGAACTGATCATCCTCGATGCGACCCACGATTGGGTTCACGTCGAAGCAATTCTCAAGGAACCTCGGCGCGACGCGGACGAAGACGATCCTGAATCGCGGGGTAAAACCGTCACGGGGTGGGTCTCGAGTAAAGCGCTGGTCACGACCTCTACACCCAATGGCGATAAGATCGTGTTCGGGGAGGCGGCCGATTCCGAGGATCAAGCCAGCCGCCGCCGCGGCCGCCGCGACGCCGCGCAGGATGCGATGCGGCTCTACTACCGCGTGTACGATCTGTTCCCGACCTCGCCCTTGGCTTCGGAGGGACTGTACCGCGCCGCAGACATTCGCTGGCAGATCGAGCGTTCTGACGTAATGACGCGACCCTCCGCTCGCGAGCGCGAAGCCTACATGCGCGGCCAGATTGACGAACAGTGGATGCGGCTGGTAGAGAAAAAATTTTCTGGCACCAAGTGGGCCGATCTCGCCGCCTTTCATCTCATCGAAAACAAACTTTGCGGCGACTGGCAGGGGGCCTCGAAGTGCCCGGACAAAGAGGCTGATCTTTACGAGACGTACGCCAAAGAGCACGAACAGTCTCCGGCCGCTCCTGAAGCCTTGTACGACGCCGCTTGGCGGCGCTCGGCGCTGATCGAAATCTACAAGACAGAAGCCAATCAGAAAAAATCTGAAGAATCGAAGAACCGCTCGCTCGCCTTGGCCCAGAAAATCGTGAGTCAGCATGGCCAGAGTGAATGGGCGTTACGGGCCCAAAAGCTGATCTTCTACGTGCAGCAAGGCGTGCCGACCTGGGGGAATGCGAGCAACTGATTTTATGCCTCCTCCTCTCCGTGCCATTTTTCGCTTCGCAAAGCTAGGCTTCGGAGTCACCGCTGCGCTTTTCTCCTATCGGCTCATTCTGGAAGTCTGGGCCCACGCGCCCAACCCGGTTGCGATGCTCGTCTTCGTTGTCCTCTGCCCTCCATCCTTGTTATGGATCTTTATCCGAGACGTGGAAATCGGCACGCGCGTCTCATATTTTCTTTGGGTACTGATTGCCATGGCGAACGCGGCGCTCTATGCCGGTGTGCGCGCCATGGTCATTTACCGGAGAAAGAGAGCAGAGTAAGCGCGTCCTGCGACGTCGCCGGGCACTCGCCATCTTGCTCTTGCGCGCCCCGAGACTCTCTTTTATCTTTTACATTCGATTGCCTCATCATCTTGACCGAAACACGGACTGACCTTGCCTATCTATCAAGCAGTGGTTCTTGCCATCGTTCAGGGACTGGGGGAATTCATCCCCATTTCCAGTTCCGGACACCTCATCATCGTGCGGCGACTGCTCGGCTGGAATGAACTCTCGCCAGCCCACGAGCTCAGTTTCGACGTTGCCCTGCACTTCGGAACTCTGCTTTCGGTGTTGTTCTACTTTCGCCGAACCTGGTTCCAGGTCGTTCGCGCGGCACTCGGAGGAAAGGTGGTTCGCTTCTCGGAATCGGGCGCTACCGATACGAACCTGACTATCGAAGAACAAAAGGAAGAGCGCATGTTGCTCTGGTTTCTGGCTGTGGCCACGATTCCCGGCGGCATCGCCGGAAAACTGCTGGAACATCACGCCGAAGAATACTTTCGCGAACACATTTTTCTGATCGCCGGTGCTCTGATCGTCGTGGCGCTCTTGATGTGGCTCGGGGAGAAAGTTGGCACCGTAAGCAAGCCGCTCACACAAATTTCCCTGGCCGATTCGATCGTCATTGGCGTAGCTCAGGCCTTTGCCCTGATTCCCGGCGTTTCGCGCTCAGGCTCAACCATCACGGCGGGCCTGTTCCGCAACCTGACGCGCGAGGCCGCAGTCCGGTTCAGCTTCCTGCTCTCTACGCCGCTCATCGCTGGAGCGGCGCTGCTCAAGGCCCACGAACTTCACAAAGAGGGCCTGCCGCACGATATGCAGATGCCGGTTCTGGTGGGCATCATCGTCTCGGCGCTGGTGGGCTACGCTGCCATAGCATGGCTCATCCGCTATCTGCAGGCGAACAGCCTGCGGGTTTTCATCGTCTATCGCATCGTGGCGGGCGTGGTCGTGATGGCGCTGGCGTTTGTGATGCATTTGCAGTAACAATGCCTTGTCATCCTGAGTGAGACGCTTTTTGTCTCACGAAGAGCCTGCCCTGAGAGAGCGAAAGCGACCGAATGGGACCTGGGCGAGCCGTGCAGCGGCGCGCTGCTTTGATTGGGAGAATCCGCGCCGCAATAATCGCGCGTTTGGCTCGCTTCCCTATTCCTCCCTGACCCCATATCTTCTCGAGGAAACCGACTCAGCACTAACCCCCAATTCCCCGATTGTCCCCGCCCCCGCTTCTTGGCATAATGTAGGGGCTCTGGCCGATTGCGGCACCGGAGGGTTGTGGTGTCTCCGGTGGGTAATTCCGGCCTTCATGGATTATCTGGCGATTATTTTTGTGCCCACCGGGAACCGGCGGCTCAACGAGCTGATCGGATTCCTGCTGTGCGTCTCTGCGCTCCTCCTTTTCCTTTCGCTGGCCTCCTATTCCCCACTCGATCCCTCGTGGAACAGCGCCTCGGTTCTGACCGGCTCGCACGCGGCCCGCAACTGGATCGGCGTGGTCGGCGCTTACACTGCTGACGCGCTTTTGCAGTTCTTCGGCGTCGGTGCATTCCTGCTCGGAATCTTCCCTGCGATGCTCGGCCTGCGCTGGTT
This sequence comes from uncultured Acidobacteriaceae bacterium, assembly GCA_964407245.1. Classification (GTDB taxonomy): domain Bacteria; phylum Acidobacteriota; class Terriglobia; order Terriglobales; family Acidobacteriaceae; genus Sulfotelmatobacter. The sequence continues at coordinate 9,591 of CAYOUY010000179.1, read as the reverse complement.
TCGTTCGATCAAAGTGCAGTCTCCGGTCGCCAAGAGCCTGGGCGGAATTTGGCTGGTCATGTTCGTGCCGGCGCTGCTCGCGCTTCTGCCGGGGCATTTGCGCTGGCTACACGTGATTCCCATCGAGGGCCTGCTCGGCCGTGTCGTGGGCGACTTTTTAATCCACTACTTGAACCTTGTAGGTGCGTACATCGTCTGCGCTACGTTCCTGGCGGTGGCGCTGTATCTTTCGACGGCATTTTCGTTCTCCTCCCTTCAATTGTGGGCGCCAACGCGCTTCGCTTCCACGACTGCCTTGTGGAATCGCTACAAGGACTGGCAGGAGGAGCGTGCCCGCAATCGTCAGGAGAAAGAATTGGAGCAGCGCCGCATCCAGAAGCCGCTGGTGAAGACGCAATTGATCCCGTCGCGGCCACAACCTTCAGAGCAGCCTGTGGCAACACCACCTACGCGCCGTACCGGCATCGAGCGCATGTTTGGCGAAGTGAAGAAAGCCGACGAGAACGCGGAGGGGCCTGTGGCCCAGAGCGCGTCCGCCACCGGAGGCATCCTGTCGGAATCGCTGCCCCAAAGCGAATCACTCGCGGAGCAGTCAGACCCCGAAGTTGCCGAGCGCGCCGACAGCGGCCACAAGGCCAAGACGACGATGCCGCGCATCGCCGGGGGTTACAAGCTGCCTTCAAGCAGCCTGCTGCAGCGTCCCGACGAGCAACAAGCCGTCGATGCTGACGAACTTAAACTGCTGGCGCAGGTGCTCACCGAAAAATATGCCGAGTTCGACGTGCACGGGCAGGTCACACAGATTAATCCCGGGCCGGTTGTCACCACGTTCGAGTTCAAGCCCGAAGCCGGCATCAAATACAGCCGGATCACCAATCTCTCGGACGATCTCTGCCTGGCGCTGAAGGCCGAAAGCATCCTCATCGAGCGCATGCCGGGCAAGAGCACGGTCGGCATTCAGGTGCCGAACCGCCAGCGCGAAATCATCTGGCTGAGGGAAAACATCGAGTCGCAGGAATTCCTTGGCTCGAAATCGAAGCTCACCATGGCGATGGGCAAAGACATCAACGGCCGAATCGTGACGGCCGAACTCACCGGCATGCCGCATCTTCTGATCGCGGGGTCGACGGGAACGGGTAAAAGCGTGGCCATCAATGCCATGATCATGTCCATCCTGTACAAAGCGACGCCCGATCAGGTGCGGCTGATCCTGGTCGACCCGAAGCGGCTCGAACTCGGCAACTACGAGGGTATTCCGCATCTCTACACACCCATCATCACCGAGCCGAAACTTGCTGCCAACGCGCTGCGTAACGCGGTGCGCGAAATGGAGCGCCGGCTGAAGCTGCTCGCCTCGAAAGGCGTACGCAATATCGATCAATACAACCGCCTGTTCGATCAGTCGGAGACACCCAGCCTTTTCGCCGAAGAGGCCGACGACAAGCCAATTCCCTACATCGTCATCATCATCGACGAACTGGCCGACCTGATGATGCTCGATTCGTCGAACGTGGAGGCGTCGATCACCCGGCTGGCGCAGATGGCACGTGCGGTCGGCATTCACTTGGTGCTAGCGACCCAGCGACCCTCGGTCGACGTCATCACTGGATTGATCAAAGCCAACTTCCCTGCCCGGGTTTCGTTCCGCGTTGCGACAAAGGTCGACTCGCGCACCATTCTCGACGCCAACGGCGCCGAGGCCCTGCTTGGCAAAGGCGACCTGCTTTATTTGCCTGCGGGATCGGCGCGCGTGCACCGCCTGCACGCGCCGTTCGTCACCGAGAAGGAAATCGCCGCCGTGGTTGAGTTTTGGAAGGCGCAGGGTACGGCGGAATATCAGCAGCGCTTCCTCGAGGCCCCGAAGGATGAGCACGAACCGGCGATCGGCACCAACGACGGCGGCCCCATCGAAGACGGCGAAAGCGAAGACGATCCCATGTACAACGACGCGGTGAAGCTGGTGGTCGAGTTCGGGAAGGCCTCGACTTCGCTGCTGCAGCGCCGCCTGCGCATCGGCTACGGCCGCGCCGCGCACCTGATCGATCTGATGGAGCAAGACGGAATTGTCGGCGCCGCCGACGGTCCCAAGCCGCGCGAAGTGCTGAAGCGTCCTGACTGGATCTCAGAAATCGAAGAGTCGATGCGGTAACAGAGAATCTCCCAGGCTCCTTTCGATGCCTAGGCTTAGATGTTTAAGTCTCCATGTCTAAGAAAGATATCCTCTCCCACCTGCAAGGGGGCGATCGTCGCTCGCTCGGCCGCGCTGATCGGGTTGTGGCCGCTGTCATCGAGGACCCAAAGCTGTTCCCGCAGCTGATCGCCGGTTTGTGGTCTTCCGACCCGCTGGTGTGCATGAGAGCCGCGGACGCGGCCGAGAAGGTCACGCGAGAGCATCCTAAATTGCTGCAGCCGTACAAGAGAGAACTCCTAGGGCTGATGGCGGAAGCGCAACAACAAGAGCTGCGCTGGCATCTGGCTGCGATGGTTCCGCGGCTCGTGCTGAGCGCAAGAGAGCGGAAAGCCGCGATCTCTTCGCTGCACACTTATCTCGAAGATCGCAGTTCTATTGTCAAGACGTTTGCTCTGCAGGGACTTGCCGATTTTGCCCGTGAGGAACCAGGTATTCGATCTGGCGTGATTGAAACTTTACGCCAAGCCACGCGGACCGGAACGTCCGCCATGAAAGCCCGCAGCCGCAAGCTGCTGTCGCGACTCGGGCGGATCAGATAGATTCCCGGTTGTCTTACACCCCAATCCAGCTCCAGAATCGTTCCTTCATCGCGCGGACCCAGCCCGGCAGCCAACTCTTATAACGCAGCAGCATAGTTGCGTGCACACTCTTCGCCGTCTTGGGCGCGAACTTGTTGCTGAATACAAGATAGTAGATTCCCGCGCCCGGCGGCAGCACACTCTGCAGGGCCCCTTGTGCGACACGGCCGCTCTCATAGACTGAACTGGTCGCATATCCCTTCTCCCAGACCGTGAAAGCTGGTTCGCTCAAAACGAAGACCTCAATATTGTTGTCAGCGCTGTCGTCTTTTTTGCCGCCGCGCTTATCCATCGCAGACGTGAATTCGCCCACGATCGACACGTTCATCGAGCCTTCCGGCAAGGAGAACTTGTAGTACCGGAATGTGTGCGGTCCCACGGTAAACGGCGCATCCAGAATCGACTGGTCATGCTTCCATCCCATCAACTCCTGGATGCCTTGCGCTACGAAGTTGTCGCTGGTCGCGACCCACGTGATCCCCAGCAGAAACAATGCCAGAAACAACCACCGAAACACGTGCCGCTTGCGCGGTTGAGAGGGAACTACGGGCGGGAGAATTTGCACCTCGGGCGACGAATCCGCCGCGCCAGCCTGTTTCGAGCCGACGCTGATCGGTTTCCCGCATTTCAGGCAGAATTGGGATCCCTCCGGCAGGCTGGATCCGCACTGGCTGCATGCCAGGGTCGCGGTCGCGACGTTTGCATCTGATTTGTTGGTTTCGCTACCCACCGAATCTCCACGCTACCAGGTCCAATGTTGGGGGAAGTCTTGCAGCGCTCGACACCGCCGGCATCGCCAGACGTGTGAGCGAATTTTAGCACAGGGTTTCGTGCGGTCTTCGTGGCCTGTTGGCGCGTCTGATTCGCCACGATTCTTGTTGTTGAGCCGAAGCCATTACGCCGTCTTGGCCGCGCTGCCGTCTAGTCCCAACTCGGCCGCGATGGGCTTCATCGCTTCGATGCAGAAAGCGATGTGCTCATCCAGGTCCACGCCGAGTTCGGCTGCGCCCTTGACAATGTCTTCGCGGTTCACCTTGCGTGCGAAGGCCTTGTCCTTCATTCTTTTTCGGACCGACCTGGCGTCCACTTCCGCCAGCGACTTTCCCGGCTTGATCAACGCCACAGCTGTGATAAATCCTGCCAGTTCGTCGCAGGCAAACAGCGCCTTCTCCATCGTCGTATCGCGCGCCACTCCGGTGTATTCGGCGTGGCTCATGATCGCGCGTGTGATGACTTCCGGCCATCCTCGCTCTTTCAGAATCGCATTCCCTTGGTACGGATGGTCCTCAAGGCTCGGCCAGCGCTCGTAATCGAAGTCGTGGATGAGCCCGACGATGCCCCAAAGATTCTCGTTCTCTGGCAAGGTCCCGAATTTTTTGGCGCACGCACGCATGCAAGCTTCAACCGCCAGTGCATGCTTGCGCAAACTTTCCGACTGGGTGAACTCAGTTAGTAAACACCACGCCGCATCGCGATCCATCATGATTTTGCCCGCTCCTTCGCGCTTTCTCCAGCATCGCCTACTCTCCACTTTGGGGCAACGCCTCGTTTTCTGTGCATTTTTTTGTTGACTTCCACAGCCCGCATGCCGCAGATTGGCGAATCAGCAGGAGCCACTCCCCCAACATCTCCTGCTGCCAAGCTGTAAGGAGGGCCCGCTCTGGCACTCCCACAACTCGATGGCTACGACTCTTGCCCCGGTTGATGCCCGGGAGGTCGTTCGTTGCGATCACTGCCTGCTGGTTCAATTCCGTACCCTCAATAACAACTGCCGCCGCTGCCACGCGTCCTTAGACGAGGAACCCGAGCCGGAGCCCATTCCGGTCGCCGCTCCGATCGTGATGCCGATGCCCGGGAACGGCCATGGGCACCTGAATCTGGCCAGCTCGATCCGCTCGCTGCGCCTGCGCAACGGGCTCAGCCAGCGGCAACTGGCGGGACGTATGGCGGTACCGCGCACCTACGTTTCGAAAATCGAGAACGAGAAGGCCACGCCCACGCTGTCTTCTCTGGAACGGCTGGCGCGCGCACTGGAGGTCACCGTGCCCGAACTGCTCAGCGGCGGCGAACGCAGCCGTCAGGAAGAAATCAAGGAACTGATGAAGGACCAGTTTATCGCGGAGCTGCTGCCCTTTGTCACGCAGCTGAACGGCATGCAGATGTCGAGCATCCTGACCCAGGTACGGGATCTGACGGTGCGGCCGAGAAGGAGCGCGTAAGGATCGGCCCTTGTCATCCTGAGGCGACATGCTTTTCATCGCCGAAGGATCTGGGCGAGCTGCCGCGCGATTCGACGCGTAGCGTCGAACCAATCAAGCGAAGCGAGCAACAGTTTTATCCGGGCGAACCAAGCCAACTCTGCCGGGACCATCCTCTGGTCCCGGCGTTTTTGTCTTCAATGCATTCCGATCGGCGAATGTGGAAGAGCGGCGCTTTAGCGCCGCGTAAAGCAGTGGTTCAAAATCTGGGCTTCAGCCCACACGGGCTCACCAGGCCTAAAGGCCAGCTCTGTACGGGCGCTGCGAGCGCGGCCCTAAAGGGCCGCTCTTTTACCCTCCTAGCCCAAGCCTGAATCCCCGAAACATCGATCCCCATCTATCCAGTATGCACCTGGAAGAAACCGCAACCCCGCTTTCGTCCTTCTTGGCACAAACCACATCCGCGGGCGCTGAGGATTCGCCCCGTTCCCCCGAGCCCGCCGAACCATCTCCCGGCTCCGACGCTTCCCTGCTTGACGCCTATTCACAGGCCGTAACCGGTGCGGTTGAGCGGATCAGCCCGTCGGTGGTCCACATCGAAGTGCATCAGGCTTTGCCTGAAAGAAGCGCAGGCCGCACCCGGCCTGGCCGGCCTCGCGAGCGGGCGGGTTCGGGCTCCGGCTTCGTCTTCACTCCCGACGGCCTGATCCTCACCAACAGCCACGTCGTGCACGACGCGGCCCGCATCGCCGTCACGCTCGCCGACGGCCACCGCCGGCCGGCCACGCTCATCGGCGACGACCCCGCGAGCGATCTGGCTGTCATTCGCCTGGAAGAACCGAATTTCGACGAGCACGCCCTCACTGCCGCCACGCTGGGCGATTCGCAGAAACTGCGCGTCGGCCAGATCGTCATTGCGATCGGCGCGCCCTACGGATTTCAGTCCACCGTGACGGCGGGAGTCGTGAGCGCTCTCGGCCGCTCGCTGCGGTCCTACTCCGGCCGCCTGATTGACGACGTGATCCAGACCGACGCGTCGCTCAACCCCGGCAATTCGGGCGGTCCGCTGGTCGACTCCGCCGGACGCGTCGTCGGCGTCAACACGGCAACGATTCTCCCGGCGCAGGGAATCTGCTTCGCAATCGGTATCAACACGGCGAAATTCGTCGCCAGCCGCCTGCTGCGCGATGGGCGCATCCGCCGCAGTTTTATTGGCGTCTCGGCACAGACGGTGCCCGTGCATCGCCGCGTCGTGCGCTTTTACGACCTGCCAAGAGAAACTGGCGCGCTTGTGCTATCGGTCGAAGACGCAAGCCCGGCCAAACGCGCCGGCCTCCGCGAAGGTGACGTCATCGTCGCACTGGAGGGCCAGCCCGTCGCCGGTGTGGACGATCTGCATCGCCTGCTGACAGACATGCGGGTGGGTGTGAGTTCGACGCTGACCGTCCTTCGGTACACAGAGAAGCTGGGACTGAAGGTCGTGCCGGAAGAAGCAAAGTAGCTTCTAATGTGGCGCGGGCACTCATGCCAGGGTTCGTGCTTAGCGGCAAAAGCGCTGTAGATCGGGAGGCGGAGGCGCCGGAATCTCGTCGTATTCGCCGCGCCAGCCGGTGCAGCCGTGGCCGCTAACGCTTCGCGACGTGGCCTGTTCGACGTCGCGCGCTTTACTCTTTGCCTGTTCGATCTGGCTGCCGCTCAACTCCGCCTCAAGTGCCTGCAGATCGTTGGGGTCGGCGTGCAGCCCGCTGTCTGAGCTGGCCAGCATCCACACATAAGCCTCGAAGCGGTCCATGGGGACGCCTTGACCCGCACGCAGTAAGAGCGCGATGTGCCGCTGGGCTGGCGGAAGTCCCTGCTGTGCCGCTGCCCGGAACTGCTCAGCGGCGCGCGCATAGTCACCGCGCTCCAGCGCAATCTTTCCCAGCAAATATTTCGCGAAGGGATCGTCCTGGTCAGCGGATTTCTTGAGCCAACTGGCAGCCTCGTTCAGATCGCGCGGCGGAACTTCTCCCGCAATGATCGTGCGGCCAACCAGCCATTGCGCCAGCGGATCTCCCTGCGCCGCCGCTTTCTTGTACCACTCGAGTGCCTGGCCGGGATCGGAGGTCGTGACGTGTCCGGTTTCGTACAGATACCCGAGAGCAACCTGCGCCGGAGCAAAGCCCAGCTCGGCGGAGCGCCGGAAATACTGGATGGCGTCCGCGGAGCTGTGCGTGGTGCTGCTACCTTCGAGAGCGTTCAATCCTTTCTCGAACAACGCGGCTGGATCAAGGCCAGCCGTAGCCTGGGCCCCAGCAGACGCACTGAAGACCACCAGAGAAACCAAAAGGGCTGTCAATCCTCTGTTGCGCATACTCCTCACCCCACCAGGTCGATGATGATTTACGCTGGAGCAGGGGTCAATGATCGACGGACCGTGGCCGTTCGTCATGCGGAACCGGCTCCTCATTGCCTTCCCTTCCCTGCTGTGTTAGCCTCATATCGGGATGTCCACTTTGCACGACAAAGTAGCTTCACGCATACCCGCCGGACTTGACCGCAAGGAAGCGGACGTCTACCGGCACCTCGATCCAGCACAGCTCCCCAAACACATCGCCATCATCATGGACGGCAACGGACGCTGGGCCAAGCGCCGCCACCTGCCGCGCGTCGCCGGACACCGCGCCGGAGTCGCCGCCGTCCGTTCGACCGTCGAAACCGCCGCCCGCATTCACATTCCCGCGCTCACGCTCTACGCTTTCTCCGAAGAGAACTGGAAGAAGCGCCCCGCCAGCGAAGTGTCGTTCCTGATGCGGCTGCTGAGCCGTTACCTGAAGGCGGAAGTGCCCACGCTCAACGAAAACAACATTCGCCTTGAATACATCGGCCGCCAGCACGAACTGCCCGCCGACGTGCAGGAGCGCATGGGCTGGGCGCGCGAGGCCACGGCGGGCAACACCGGCATGGCGCTCACGCTGGCGCTGAACTACAGCGCGCGCAGCGAACTGGTGGACGCCTTCCGCGCCATGGTCAACGCCGCTTCGCAGAACGGCGGCATCGATCACCTGCTGATTGATGAAGACACGGTCAGCCGTCATCTCTACACTCGCCATCTTCCCGACCCCGATTTGGTCGTCCGCACCTCGGGCGAGATGCGTCTGAGTAACTTCCTGCTGTGGCAGCTCGCCTACGCTGAGATTTTCGTGACCTCGACGCTCTGGCCCGATTTTCGCGGCGTGCACCTGCTCGAGGGCATTCAGGAATTTCAGAAGCGCGAGCGCCGCTACGGCGGGCTGGACGGCGACGCGATCCCGGCGAACTCCTAGGCGAATGAAAGTTCTGAAGGCAGTCGCGATCTTACTAATCGGTCCCTTGCTCGGGCTCGTAACTGCCTTCTTTCTTAGTGCCGTCGCGCTACCTCCAGACCCGAATTTCGTTGCCAGCGGAGGGCACTCTGCACCAGGAGATGGATTTCTAGCGATGGGTTTCATGTTCATCAGCTTGTTAATCTTTGTTCCCGTATCGGTGTTACTGGCGGCGTCTGTGCTATTTCGAAAGCCTAAGCCCGATGCAGAAGTGAAGGATCAGATCTAAGAATCCGGCCTGGCTGGAAGCGCAAACGGCACAGCGTCCCCTGTGGTTATAATTGCGCGTTCATTGGAATTCCCTCTTCCCTTGCTCAAGCGCATCGCGACCGCGGTCGTACTGATTCCCATCGTGCTGGCGCTCATTCTGCGGGCGCCAGTCGGAGTGCTGGCGGTGGTCGCAGCCGTCGTAGCCCTCATCACCATCCGCGAATTCCTCCAGCTCGCGCAACACTACGGCGCCGAGCCGATGCCGTTGCCGACCTATATCTTCACCGTACTGTTCTTCCTCACGCTGGCCTTAAGTGGCGGCGAGACGGCGCTGCTCTCCACGGGAAAATTCCTCGTCATGCTGGGATTTGCCGCGGCCCTCGCGCCCTTCATTTTTCTGACGCGCGCAATGAGGGGGGGAGACCTGAGGAATGGATATCCCACCGCCGCCGCGTCGGTCTTCGCATTCGCCTACATCGCTGTGCCCCTGGGCATGCTGGTGCAACTGCGCCAGATGTGGGCGGGTGCGTTTTATCTGCTGTATCTGCTGCTTGTCGTCTGGGCGGGAGACATCTTCGCCTACTTCGTGGGCAAAGCGATCGGGCGGCATCTCATGTCGCCGCGCATCAGCCCCAAGAAAACATGGGAGGGCGCGGTTGCGTCGGTGATCGCCAGCGTCATCGTCGGCTGGCTTGTGTTCAGTCACGCCGAGCAGATCAGCACTACACTGCTCGGCTGGGGATTGATCCAGCGCCCCGACGGCTTGTACGGTCTCGAAGTACCGCCGATGGGCCCCGTGATCGTTCTGACCGTCGTGCTGAACATTGCGGCGCAGCTTGGCGATCTGGTCGAGTCGCTGATCAAGCGCGGCGCCGGCGTGAAGGATTCTGGCGCCCTTCTTCCCGGTCACGGCGGCATGCTCGATCGCATCGATGCCCTGCTCTTTGCCGCTCCCGTGCTGTGGTACTATGCGGCCTGGCGCGTGATGCAGTAGCTCCCTCCGGCGCCCCCGAACAAGCCCCCGAACAAACAAAGAACCGCGTAAAATAGAGACTCTGTGCTGATGAAAC